>DXDT01000290.1 GCA_019115335.1 Candidatus Brachybacterium merdigallinarum | reverse complement strand
ACTGTGAGGATGTCCGGCCGGAGCAGTTCGACCAGTTCGAGCGCCTGAGCCTCGGTGTACGCCTCGCCCACGACCTCGATCCTCGGCTCGTCGGCGCAGATGGCCCTCAGGCCACTGATGACCACCGGGTGATCGTCGACGAGCAGCACTCGGATGCTACTGGGCACTTCGGTCCCATCTCCTTCCGCGAGATCCTCCCTGTGGGGGGAGGAGTCCTGCGATCCGGGACTCTACAGTGATCGGATGATTTCTCGGGGAATCGACAAGCGCGCGGACTGCGACTGCATCGTCATCGGCGCCGGTGCCGTGGGTGCTGCCACCGCGTTCGAGCTCGCAGATCGCGGGCTGAACGTCACCGTGGTGGACCGGGCGCCCTCGATCGGCGGCGGATGCTCGTACGCGAACGCTGCTCTCATCGCGCCTGGCCACGTCACACCGCTGGCCACTCCAGCGCTCCTGCGGGAGGCACCGAAGCAGATGCTGAGCCGCCCTCCCTCCGTGCGGATCCGTCCGAACCGGCCGCTCCTGACGTGGCTTCCGGCTCTGGGAGTTTCGGCGTTCGCCGCGGAGAGTGGAGTCATTCGACGTGAGCTGCAGGAACTCGCCCTCGAGAGTGCGCGCCTCCACGAGGCCCTGGCGCAGCGGGGCCTGAACCCGACCCTGCGGAAGACCGGTGCGCTGGATGTCTTCTCCCACCGGCCCCGGCGTCCTCCCGCCGGCTTGCTCTCCCCTGATCAGGTCCACGACATGGAACCCGCTCTCGCCCGGACCGAGGGAGCCGCCTTCGAACCCGAGGAGTGGACCGTGGAGAGCCAGAGCTTCGTGCGAGCCATGCTGGAGGGAGCCGCCGACGCTGGAGCCCACGTGCAGTTCAGCACGACCGTCGATCAGCTCGTGAGGGAGGGCGACAGGGTGGTCGGCGTCCGAAGCGGGGGCCGGACGATCCTCGCCGGGCACGTCGTCCTCGCATCGGGCGTCGATTCCGCGCCGCTCGCGGCGCAGGCGGGGATCAGGGCGCCGCTCCAGGGCGGCCGCGGCTACGTCATCGACTTCCGCCTCCCTGATCAGCCGCTGTCCCGCCCCGTGAGGCTGAAGGAGCGCCGGGCGGTGATCACGCCCCTGGCGGATCGGGTCCGCGTCTCCGGCTCGCTGGAGTTCGGCACCGCTGCAGAGACGATCCAGCGCACCGAAGCGCTGCGCCGGGTCGCCGCGGAAGCCCTTCCTCAGCTCCTCGATGCCGAGGTCATCGACAGGTGGACCGGGCAGCGACCGTGCACTCCGGACGGGGTCCCGATGATCGGCCCCTCGCGGCGGGCCACAGGCCTGGACCTCGCGACCGGCCACGGCATGTGGGGGCTTATCCTTGCTCCGGTCACGGCGAAGATCATCGCTGACTCCGTCGTCTCCGCCCCGGGCTCCATGCCTCCACCGACGTGGACCGACCCCGACCGTTTCACCCGCAGCGCCGCGCGTCCCCCGCACTCCCTGAGGCCGTCGGCGCCCCGAACCCTCATGGCATAGAGCCCGCCCCTCTTCACCCGCACACAGAATGACCTGTTCAGGAGTACAACGATGTCTCAGCAGAAATCTCCTCCCAGCGCCCCAGCGGACGAGAACGCCTACAGCGTCGCCGTCTCCCGCACCCGCGGCTACATCATCGGGGCGATCGCGGTCGTGGGGATCGTCGCGTCCCTGATCGCCGGCTTCGCCACGGACGCTCCGACGCTGTGGGGGCTGCTCCCCATCGTTCTGTACGCCGTGCTCGCACTGGCCGGGATGGACATCGTGATCGCCACGGTGATCGCCCTGCTCTCCGGGTTCCTGATCCTGCAGACTCCCCCGGAGGAGGCAGGGACGATCCTCGGCGATTCCCTGGGCGAGACCATCACGATCATCGGCGTGATCATCATGCTCGGTGCCGGTGTCGGAGAGATCCTCAAGCAGACCGGCGTGGCCACGGCGATCGTCCGCGGCATCATGCGCATGGTCGGAGAGCGCAGCCAGCCGGCCGTGATCGTCGGGGTCATGCTCGCTTCGGGAGTGCTGGTCGCCAGCCTCGGAACGCTGGCCGGCGCCATCGCGATCTCCGCACCCATCATCCTTCCCATCGCCGCCCGCATGGGATTCACGAAGTCCGCCACGGCATCCATGCTCTTCCTCGGAGGATGTGCCGGCCTCGCGATGGCTCCCTTCGCCGGCTCGAACGTGGCGATCATGGAGGCCGCCGAGGTCGGGTACCTCGAGTACGTGATCTTCGGCGGCGGGCCGCTCGCTCTCCTGTCGCTGATCATCGGGCCCTTCATCGTCCAGTGGCGGCAGAATCGCACCCAGCAGCAGGACGACTACTACGCGGAGAACGAGTTCACCGACGAGGACGATGTGGACCCCCCGCACTCGCGGGCAGCAACGATCGCGTTCACGATCGCTCTGGTGGCGACTGTCGCGTACGCCATCTGGACGGCGGCGGGAACCAGCTTCCCGCTCCTCGCCCTCCCGGTCATCGGGATCGTCGCGGCCCTCGGCGGGCGTCTCTCGGCAGCCGAGACGATCACCTTCATGTACCGCGGGGCCGCCAAGCTGATCAGCATCTTCATCCTCTTCTGGCTCCTGGCGGGGCTCTTCATCATGATCGATCTGCTCGCCCCCTTCGACGTGATCCTGGAGAACTACGGCGCCTCCCTCGCAGAAGGTTCACCGTTCGTGTTCACGATCCTCGTCGCCCTCCTGGGATGGGTCGGGGTCCCCGGTGCCACAGCGGCCCAGGTGATCCTCCTCGACGAGGTGTTCGGGCCCCTCGGCGCGAGCATGGGCGTCACGGCCGCGTCGTGGGTGATCGTCATGCTCTTCGCCTCCAAGGCGGACACCTATGGACCGTTCCCGAACGCCAACATGATCGGGGTGATGGGGCTCGCCCGCTCCTCGAACCTCCGGAACATGCTGATGACAGGCTGGGCGCTGCTGGTGCCCGCCACGATCATGTATCTCATCATCCTGTTCTTCCAGACCCGTTAGGAGACGACGATGACGGAACCGGACCACGACTACTCGGTCGTGATCACGAATGCGACGATCCTCGACGGCACAGGAGCTTCCGCCCGGCACGGCTCGGTAGCGGTGTCCGCAGGACGGATCGCCGCTATCAGCTTCTCGTCGTCGGCCCCGGTGCAGTGGCGGGCGGAGACGCTGATCGATGCGGAGAATCAGGTTCTGAGCCCCGGCTTCATCGATCTGCACTCCCATGCCGACTTCACGCTGCCTGCCGCCCCCGGAGCGATCACGCAGATCACCCAGGGCGTCACGACGATCATGACCGGGAACTGCGGATCCTCGCCCTTCCCGATCGGTGAGCTGGAACCGCTCCAGGACGCCACCTCGATCTTCGCACCGCAGCTGTCGTGGGACTGGAGCGACGCCGCCGGATATGCCACGAGGCTGCGCGACGCCGCCCCGGCGGTCAACGTGGCGCTGCAGGTCGGGCACGGTGCGCTGCGCATCGCCGCGATGGGTGATGATGATCGTGCTCCCACCCCGGACGAGCTCGAGCGCATGTGCGAACTCCTCGAGACCGCCGCTGAGCAGGGGGTCCACGGCTTCTCGAGCGGTCTGTTCTACGCTCCGGGGCGATTTTCGGAGCCGGCCGAGATCCATGCTCTGGCACGGGTCGCTGCGAAGCACGATCTGGTCTACTCCACGCACATCCGCAGCGAGACCGATGACGTCATCGATGCGGTGACCGAAGCGATCGATGTCGCTCGCCGCACAGGAGTCCGTCTGGAGATCTCGCACATCAAGGCGATGGGCCCGCCGAATCACGGCAAGGTGCGCAGAGCACTGGAGCTCATGGCGGAGGCGAGAGCTGAGGGGTTGGACGTCAGCTCCGACGTCTATCCGTACACCGCCTCCAGCACCTCGTTGAGCTCCCGGCTTCCGCGCTGGGCGCTGGACGGCGGCCCGGAGGCCCTTCTGACCAGGTTGTCCGACCCCGAGCAGAGCATGCGTATCTCCCAGGAGCTCGCCGGTCGTTTCGCTGCCGAGATCGATCCGGCAGGAATCGTGATCGCAGAGCTCCCCGGCGGCCCGTACTCCCCGCGCGTCGGCTCCTCACTCACGGAGATCGCGGAGCAGGACGGCTCGACGCCGCAGGATGTCGCTCTCGACGTCCTGCGTCACCACAGCGCATCGGTGGCGATCGTGAACCATGCGATGGACCAGGATGATCTCGATGCCGCGCTCGCCGATCCCCACGTGGCGATCGCGAGTGACGGCTGGATCATGACTCCCACGGGCGACGGTTCGCCGCATCCTCGCAGCTTCGGCACCTTCCCCCGCGTGCTCGGGCATGACGTGCGCGAGCGCGGGGTGCTGGGCCTCTCCGAGGCAGTGCGCACGATGACCCAGCTGCCGGCCGCTCGTGCCGGGCTCCACGATCGAGGACGCATCACGGAGGGCCTGGTCGCGGACCTGGTCATCTTCGACCCCGAGGCAGTCATCGATCGATCCACCTATTCCGACCCCTGGCAGCTCAGCGAAGGGATCTCGCACGTGCTGGTCAACGGTGAGATCGCCCTCCTCCGCGGCGAACCGACCTCGGTCCGCGCCGGCGAGGTGCTCTCCAGGACCTGATCCCTGTCGCTCCAGGCGACCCACCTTCCCTCCCCAGAAAGCAGTGATCCCCCGTGACGAACTCGACGACGCTGGCCGTCGCCCAGCTCGGCCCCATCAACTCCGGTGAGAGCCGCGAGTCCGTGGTCAGCCGGCTCTGCGCGCTCCTGCAGGGCGCTGCTGATGCGGGCGCGAACATCGTGACCTTCCCCGAGCTCGCCCTCACCACGTTCTTCCCCCGCACCTGGGTGGAGGAGCAGGAGGACATCGATCAGTTCTTCGAGTCCTCGATGCCCAGCCCCGCCACTCAGCCGCTCTTCGACCTCGCCCAGCAGCTGAACATCTCGTTCTATCTCGGGTACGCGGAGCTCACGGAGGACGGCCGGCGCTTCAACACCTCGATCCTGGTCAACGGTGAGGGCCGGATCGTCGGCAAGTACCGGAAGATCCACCTCCCCGGCCACTCGGACCGGAAGGACGCGCCCTTCCAGCACCTCGAGAAGCGATACTTCGAGATCGGCGACCTCGGGTTCCCGGTGTTCACTGATCGCGGGCGCCGGATCAGCATGTGCCTGTGCAACGACCGACGGTGGCCCGAGACCTTCCGCGTCGCGTCGTTGAACGGCGCCGAGCTGATGCTCCTCGGGTACAACACGCCGGTCCACAACATCCACTGGCAGGAGCCCGAGCATCTGCGGATGTTCCACCACCGGCTGTCGCTGCAGGCGGCGGCCTACCAGAACTCGCTCTGGATCTGTGCAGCAGGCAAGGCCGGTGAGGAGGACGGCTCGGTCCTGATCGGCGGATCATGCATCGTCTCCCCTGCCGGGGAGATCGTCGCGCAGACCACCTCCACGGGGGACGAGCTCATCTTCGCGATCGCGGACTTCGATCTCGGTGAGCACTTCCGTCGCAACATCTTCAACTTCGCCGCGCATCGCAGGCCCGAGTTCTACGGTGCGATCACGGATCCCCGGCCCGGACGCGTGACGGACGCCGATGTCGAGTAACTGACACGGCGACAGCGAGCGCCGCGTCCCTCTGCCTCGCCGGGAACAGCCGGGGGGCGAGGGGGCTGGCGCTACGCTACCCGGACCCCGCCCACGAGGTGCTGCCCGAGCGGGCAGTCGAACTGATGATGACCTCCATCCTCGAGAATCAGGGGCTGTACCGAGGGATCCTGACCTCCGAGCGGGCAGGGGCGTCGCAGTGCGCGCACTGGACAGGTTCTCCCAGGCCGCTCGGGCCCTGGTCGAGGTGACGCGTCCGGAGCTGTCGGAGGAGGAGCTGGAGCTGTATGCCGCGTCGATCGGCGGTGGCGTGCTGGGGATGATCATCCACCATCTGCGCGCCGAGGATCAGCGCCCGGCGGCCGAGCTGGCCCGGGAGATGGTCAGCGCGGTGCCGGCATGGATGTACCCGAGTTCGAGCTGAGCTCAGCGGCAGGCGGAGCTGAGGGCGATTCCGTGGCGCTGCGCCGCCGCGGCGAGCTCGCGGTCGAAGGTCGCGATCTCGGTCACCGCCGCGCCGTAGAGCAGGGCGGTGGACAGATGCAGGGCATCCATCGCCCGCAGCCCGGATCGCAGAGCCAGGGCGTGGTCGAGGACCTCATCATCGAGTGCATCGAGGTCCACCCGGCGCACGATGGCGTCGACATCGTCGTGTGAACCGCCACGCCGATCCACCGTGGCGTGCAGCTCGATCTCGAGCAGGCGCGAGGAGAGCAGTCCACCCTCCTGCACGAACAGCTGCTCGACGGCGGCGACCTCCGGCTCGCGGCTGAGCAGCTTGTACGCCGCGGAGGTGTCCAGGTAGATCAACGCTCATCACCGCGCATGTCCTCGATCATCTGCTCGGTGCTCCAGTCATGGATCTGGGTGCCGACCGTCGGCACCCCGCCGTCCACAGCCGGCCTCAGGGCCCCGCTCGCCAGACGGCGGGACCGTCGATCGGATTCGACGGGGGCGATGCGCGCGATCGGACGACCGCGGTCGGTCACGGTCACCTCCTCCCCCGCTTCGACGCGTGCGAGCACGCGAGCGGTCTGCTGATTCAGCTCTGTGCGGGTCACGGTGGCCATGCCACCACGGTAGCTCGCGGTACTAGTTCTAGTACAGAGGAAAGTGGACGCGGGAGCTGTGGGGAGGAGTACGGAGCGAGCTCGAGCGGTTCGTGGTCCGCGGTCGCTCAGATCTCGATCTCGCGGCCGTCCTCGGTGCGCAGCGTGAGCACGAACCGTGATCCCTTCCCCTCGATGACCTCCACGGCGCCGTCGTCGAGGCCGAGCGCCGCCGTGGCCTCCTGCAGCGGCTCGGGCTTGACCTCGATGCGGGTGAAGGAGACCAGCTCGATCGAGGGCAGCCCGGTCATTCCGGGCTGCTCGTTCTCGCCCCAGTCGATCAGGAAGGGCAGTCCGTAGTTCGGGGGCAGCGGGGCCTGGGTGAGGCGCCACTGCAGCAGCTCGCCCTCCGGGGTGCGGCGCTCGAGATCGACGATCGGCCCGAGCTCCACACCGCGGGCGCGCGCCTGCTCGGCGACCTTCTCGATACCCAGCGGATGGACCGCATAGGTGATGACGGTGGGCTTCTTCAGCCGGTGGATGTTGAAGGTCTTGGGCAGCTGCTCGGTCTCCCGCTCGGGGTCGGGCCCGATCAGCTCGAGGTAGTGCGGGCGCGGCTCGCCGTCGACGGTGAGTGCCACCAGGGCGTTGGCGGTGCCGGTGGGGTGGGCGCCGCCGGGTGCGGCCCGCACCCCGGTGAGGTCGTGGAACCAGTCCACGAGCTCGGCCAGGTCGGGACCGGCGATGACGATGTGATCCAGCTGGTGGGGGATGCTCATGAGCACTCCTTCGTCCGGGTTCGGGCCTCGGGTGCACCGAGGGCGAGCAGTGGGCCGGTCCCCTCGCGAGGGGGCCGTGGGCCGATCACCTCGACGATATCGGCACCGACGACCCGTCATCACAGGTGACCCGTCGGCACCGATGTGCTGTTGGCGACGCGTCGGTGACCTGCGTGCTTGACCTTGATCCCGGAGCAGGGTCTGGGATGGGTGCCGAGCGCGCGGAGAGCCCGCGCCCCGGCTCGTCGGGAGTTCCTCGTGCCCCTCGTCCGCAGACCTCTGCAGATCCTCCGTGACCACCTCGGTGCCTATCTCCTCGCCAACGTCGTCTTCTACGGCCTGTTCCTGATCGGCTTCGGCCTGGGGCTGGCCCTGCCGGAGCTCGCCGCGGGCAGGGCGGGCGGCCTCCAGGAGGACGGCACTGCGGACCTCGTCGGGCGTCTGCTGTCGAACGTGTGGCTGCCCTCTACGAGGCGTTCACGCTGCGATAGCTGGTCCCGGTGATGCTGCGGTGACCCGACGAACGGAATCTGCGATGCCCTGGAGCACCAGCCGCCCGGCCAGGGCGGAGCTCGCCATGATCCGCGCGCACCGGGCCCGCGCCGACACCCCAACGGGTTTCGAGCAGCTCGGCCAGGGTCTCTCGGAACGACAGCGCTCCCTGCTCACCCTGCTCTCGACCGTCATGGAGCCCACCCGCCTGGCGGAGGTCCGGGACTCGCTGGTGGTCGGCAACGACGTGGACGACGACTTCGAGGCGCTGCCCGCCACCGCCGACGACGCGAGCATCGACGCGCTGGCCGAACGCATCGCATCGCACGTCGTCGAGGCCGAGCGGTCGCGGCCTGGGCTGCGGGATCCCTTCGCAGGCTCCTCCGCTGGTGAGGAGGAGGCGCAGAAGGTGCTCGCCCACGCGTTCGTGGAGCTGTTCAACCCCGCGCAGCTGCGCGTGCTGCAGCGGGTGGAGGAGCTGCGAGGGAAGGAGGCTCACCACCACGGGCACGAGCGGGCATGATGCTCACGAGCCCTCCTTCGTCCGGGTCCGTGTCCGGGTCAGGATCCGAGTCCGGGTCGCCGAGCGGCGGGCGGGGG
>DXDT01000289.1 GCA_019115335.1 Candidatus Brachybacterium merdigallinarum | reverse complement strand
AAGTCGCCGCGGTAGCGGGACCCGGCCACCAGCGAGCCCAGATCGAGGGTGTAGAGCTGCTTGTCCTTGAGGGTCTCGGGCACATCGCCGGCCACGATCGACTGGGCGAGGCCCTCGACGACGGCGCTCTTGCCGACCCCGGGCTCACCGATCAGCACCGGGTTGTTCTTGGTGCGGCGGCTGAGCACCTGCATGACCCGCTCGGCCTCGTGGTCCCGGCCGATGACCGGGTCGAGGCTGCCGTCACGGGCCGCCTGGGTGAGGTTGCGGCCGAACTGGTCCAGCACGAGCGAGCCGGAGGGCTGCCCCTCGGCGGGGCCGCCGGCGGTGGCCGGCTCCTTGCCCTGGTAGCCCTGCAGGCGCTCGATGACCTCCTGGCGCACCGCCGCGGGCTCGGCCTTCAGGCGGGAGAGCACCTTGACCGCAGTGCCCTCGCCCTCGCGCAGCAGGCCCAGCAGGATGTGCTCGGTGCCGATGTAGTTGTGGCCCAGCTGCAGCGCCTCGCGCAGGGACAGCTCGAGCACCTTCTTGGCGCGCGGGGTGAAGGGGATGTGGCCGCTGGGGGTCTGGTTGCCCTCGCCGATGATGTCGCGCACCTGCTCGCGCACGGCCTCGAGGGTGACGCCGAGCGCCTCGAGCGCCTTGGCGCCCACGCCCTCGGCCTCGTGGATGAGACCCAGCAGGATGTGCTCGGTGCCGATGTAGTTGTGGTTGAGCAGACGTGCCTCGTCCTGCGCCAGGACGACGACGCGGCGGGCCCGATCAGTGAAGCGTTCGAACATGGTCCTCCCCCATCCGATGGTGGTGATGCATCGAGAGTACGCGGGTTCACCGCAGATTCCCCGCCTGTTCGCCGCGGGCGTGATCACCCCGCGATCCGCCGACCCGTCCGCGGCTTCCCGGCCCGTCAGTCCCCCTGCCACCCCTCGAGGGCTATCCTGTGACGACCGTCACCTCGGCGGTTGCGGTCCACCCCACCAGGAGGCTCACATGGGTGCCATCGTCGGCGGAATCATCCTGTTCGTGCTGGGGGCGATCTTCCAGTTCGCCCTCGAAGTGGACATCCCCGGGATCGAGGCTTCCACACTGGGGGTCATCCTGATGGTCGCCGGAGCGGTCCTGTTCGTGGTGGGGCTGCTGCTGACCCTGCGCTCCCGCCGCACCGTGGTCTCCCACCACCGCGACGCACACGGCTCGGTCAGCGAGCGCAGGGATCCGCCGCCGACGGCCTGACCCTCGCCCGTGCACCCTGCCGCTCCCGTGCGCACGGGCGTAGCTGCGCAGCTCGAAGTCCCCGACGTCGAACGACCTCGCCGAGCAGACCCGCCCGCGCCCTGGGCCGCAGTCCGGCAGCCCCTGAGCGGGCCGCCGGCTCTCACGGGATACGCTGGACGGCGACCGACGCCGCGGGGCATCGCTGTCCCGTCGGCTGCTATCCACAGCGCGCAGCGCAGCACGATCGGAGAGATATGGCAGACCTGGACGTCACCCGTGCGGATGCGGTCCTCATCGGCGGGGGGATCGCCAGTGCCACTCTGGCGGCGCTGCTGAGCGAGCTCGAGCCCGGCTGGCGCATCGTGGTGCTGGAGAAGCTCGACGGGCTCGGCCTGGAGTCCAGCGACGGCTGGAACAACGCCGGCACCGGGCACAGCGCCCTGTGCGAGCTGAACTACACCCCGCAGGACGTCGACGGGTCCGTCAGCCCGGCCAAGGCCATCTCGATCAACGAGCAGTTCCAGGTCTCGCGCCAGTTCTGGTCGCACCTGGTGGAGAACGATCGCATCGGCGACCCCGGCACCTTCATCCATTCCGTACCGCACATGAGCTTCGTGCACGGCATGGAGAACGAGGACTACCTGCGGCGGCGGCACGAGGCACTGGTCTCGAACCCGCTGTTCGACCGGATGGAGTTCACCACCGATCACGCCCGCCTGGCCGAGTGGGCGCCGCTGGTGACCGAGGACCGCCCGGTCACCGAGACCATCGCGGCCACCAACTCCCCCGACGGCACCGACGTCGACTTCGGGGCGCTGACCCGGCAGTTGCTGAATTTCGCCGGCCGCGTCGGCACCACCGTCGCCACCGGCCAGGAGGTCATCGACCTGCGCCGCCTGGGCTCCGACTGGGGCGTGATGGCCCGCTCCGTGGCGGACGGCTCGATCTCCGTGGTCCGTGCCCCGCGGGTGTTCGTCGGGGCCGGCGGGAACGCGCTGCCGCTGCTGCAGAAGTCCGGGATCGAGGAGATCCGGGGCTTCGGCGGCTTCCCGATCTCCGGCCAGTGGCTGCGCTGCACCGACCCCGAGGTGATCGCCCGCCACGACGCGAAGGTGTACGGCAAGGCCGCGGTGGGCGCGCCACCGATGAGCGTCCCCCATCTCGACACCCGCTACATCGGCGGGCAGCGCGCGCTGATGTTCGGCCCCTACGCGGGATGGTCGCCGAAGTTCCTCAAGACCGGCAGCTACACGGACCTGTTCGCCTCGATCAAGCCCTCCAACCTCACCCAGATGCTGGCGGTGGCCCCGCCGAACCTGGACCTGATGGTGTACCTCGTCTCGCAGCTCGCGGCCAGCGGCAAGCAGCGCTTCGAGGCGCTGCAGGAGTACATGCCGTCCGCTCGGCGCGAGGACTGGGAGACCGTCACCGCCGGGCAGCGCGTGCAGGTGATCGCCCCCGACGCGACCAAGCACGGGGTGCTGCAGTTCGGCACCCAGCTGATCACCGCGGCGGACGGCTCCATCGGCGGCATGCTGGGCGCCTCCCCCGGCGCCTCGACCGCCACCTCGATCATGCTGACCGTCCTGGAGCGCATGTTCCCCGAGCACATCGACGGCTGGGGCCCGAAGATCGCTCAGCTGGTGCCCAGCGTCGGCACCCGTCTCTCGGACGATCCGGAGGTCGCCCACCGCACCCTCGAGCGCACCGCGGCCTCGCTGGGCCTCGAGCACGCCTGAGGCCCCAGCGGCAGCAGAGGCAGGAAGAGAGGAAGGAGGAGTCGATGCGGATCTCGCTGATGACGACGTGCCTGGTCGACGTGATGGCACCGGATGTGGCCCGCTCCACGGTGCTGCTGCTGGAACGCCTGGGCCACGAGGTGGTGTTCGACCCCCGCCAGACCTGCTGCGGCCAGATGCACACCAACTCCGGCTACTACCGGGAGGCCGCTCCGGTGGTCCGCAGCTTCGTGGACACCTTCGAGCCGTCCCTGGACCGGATCGACGCGATCGTGATGCCCTCGGGGTCCTGCGCGGGCTGCGTGCGCGACCAGCATCGGAAGGTCGCCCAGCACGAAGGCGACGCCGAGCTCGAGGAGCGCGCCGCCGCGGTCTCCGCGAAGACCTACGAGCTCTCCGAGCTGCTGGTGGACGTGCTGAAGGTGACCGATGTCGGCGCCTACTTCCCGCACACCGTCACCTACCATCCCACCTGCCACTCGATGCGGTTCCTGAAGGTCGGCCCGCGACCGCTGAAGCTGCTGCGGGCGGTCGAGGGGATCGAGGTGGTCAACCTCCCCGAGTCCGACACCTGCTGCGGCTTCGGCGGCACGTTCTCGGTGAAGAACGATGCGACCTCCGACGCGATGGTCACCGACAAGGCCGCGAACGTGGAGCGCTCCGGTGCCGAGTTCGTGGTCGCCGGGGACGCCTCGTGCCTGATGAACATCGGCGGGAAGCTACGCCGCACCAGATCCGAGAACGCCGAGACCGAGAGCACCAGGACTGAGGGCGCTGCTCCCCGCGCCGTCCATCTCGCGCAGATCCTCGCCTCCACCCGGGACGAGCCGTTCGTCCCCGCCGAGACCATCCTGGGCCGGGCGTCATGACCGCCACCGGGACCACCCGCACGGTCGCGCTGGGGATGCCGACCGTGCGCCCCCAGCACGCTTCGCCCAGCTCTCACCTGCGCGGCTCCCGCGGCTTCCCCGAGGCGGCACGCGAGGACCTCGCCGATCAGACGCTGCGCGGCAACCTGCGCCATGCGACCTCCACCATCATGGCCAAGCGCGCCTCCGTGGTCCGCGAGGTCAAGGACTGGCAGAAGCTGCGCTCTGCCGGCAGCGCCCTGAAGTGGCAGGTCACCGATCATCTTCCCGAGCTGCTGGAGCAGCTGGAGGAGTCGGTGACCGCAGCCGGCGGAGTGGTGCACTGGGCGCGGGATGCCGAGGAGGCCGGGGAGATCGTCACCGCCCTCGCCCTCGAGCGCGGCGCGCAGGAGGTGCTCAAGGTCAAGTCCATGGCCACCCAGGAGATCGGCCTGAACGAGACCCTCGCCGCCGCCGGCATCCGGGCGATCGAGTCCGATCTCGCCGAGCTGATCGTCCAGCTCGCCGGGGACACCCCCAGCCACATCCTGGTCCCGGCGATCCACCGCAACCGGGCCGAGATCCGGGAGATCTTCCTGGCGGCGATGCCGGACCTGGATCCGTCGATCACCGACGATCCGGCCGAGCTCGCCGAGGCCGCACGCCGCTTCCTGCGCGAGAAGTTCCTGGACATGCCGGGCTCGGTCGCGATCTCCGGCGCGAACTTCGCCGTCGCCGAGACCGGCACCATGGTGGTCGTCGAGTCCGAGGGCAACGGACGGATGTGCCTGACCCTGCCGCGCACCCTGATCTCCGTGGTCGGGATCGAGAAGATCGTGCCGACCTTCCAGGACCTCGAGGTGTTTCTGCAGCTGCTGCCCCGCTCCTCCACCGGGGAGCGGATGAACCCGTACACCACCCTGTTCACGGGCGTCCACGAGGGGGACGGTCCCGAGGAGTTCCATCTGGTGCTGCTGGACAACGGCCGCTCCGCGGTGCTCGAGGACCCGGAGGGGCGCAGCGCTCTGCACTGCATCCGCTGCTCCGCCTGCCTGAACGTCTGCCCGGTGTACGCCCGCACCGGCGGCCACGCCTACGGCTCCACGTACCCCGGTCCCATCGGGGCGATC
>DXDT01000288.1 GCA_019115335.1 Candidatus Brachybacterium merdigallinarum | reverse complement strand
CCTGGATCACGCGCCGGATCTCGGAGTCGCGGCCGATGACCGGGTCGAGCCGGCCCTCCTGGGCCTGCTCGGTGAGGTCCACGCCGTACTTCTGCAGGCTCTGGAAGGTGCTCTCGGGGTCAGGGTTGTCGGATGCGCTCATGGAATCAGCTCCTGAGGTGAGTCGGGACAGTGCGTCGCGCAGGGCGGCCGGCTTCGCCCCCAGGGAGGCCAGCAGGCGCGCGGCCGGGTCCTTGCCGAGGGCGATGCCGATCAGCAGGTGCTCGGTGGAGAGGTAGGTGCGGGAGTGGGAATCGGCCTCGCGGCGTGCGGCTTCCAGCGCATCGAAGCCGGAGCCGACGAAAGTGGGGTGGCCGCTGGCGCCGGGGCCGCTGACGTGCGGGAGGGTGCGGATCTGCTCCTCGGCGCGGCGGGCGACCTCCGAGGGATCGGCACCCACCTCCTGCAGCAGGGCGCGGGCGATGCCGTCCTTCTGCTCGGCGAGCACCCACAGCAGGTGCAGGGAGTTGATCTGCGGGTTGCCGAGCTCCGCGGCGCGCTGCGCCGCGGCGGTGACGGCCTCCTGGGATCGGGTGGTGAACTGGAACTCCATCGGACTCCTTCCGGGAAGCGGGGAAGCTCGGCACGGGCGGCCACGGGACGACGGCTGGGGACTGTCGAGTCACTGCCGGTGATGAGCGGTACATCAGGCACAACGTCAGCAAAGTTGAGCCTATTCCACTCAATCCTCCGTGGGCTGTGCAGGCATCGCTCGGCGGGCACCACCCGGGCAGGCACCACCCGAGCGGGCAGCACTCGGGCGGGCAGCAACCGCTCCTCCTGCCTCTCGACTCCGCCTCCTCGCTCTCGCCGTCCACATCGCGCTCACCCACGTGGTCGGCATCACCTGTAGCATCTCACTGCAGCCATCTGCCCACTGCGGCAGTCGGCTGCACCGGGGGTCCCTCATGGCCGCCGAACGGAGCCGCTCTGGTGGGGATCGGCGCCGGGAGGCGAGCCCGGAGCGGGGGGGTCGCCGCCTCATCCACCCTTCCCTTCCTGCTCGTCGCTGAAATCGAGGCCTCGATGTCCCAGTCCCCGTATCCCCCGGCCGGCCAGAGCCAGCCCTCCGACCAGGGCCAGTTCATGCCCAACGGCCGCCCCCGGCCCGGCGCCGACGCCGGCGGCGGGCTGCCCCAGCCCCGGTACGTCGACTACGGCAATCCGCGCGCCTACGACACCTCCGTGCGCCCGGCCTCCGGCCTGACGGCCGCCCGTTTCGCCCCGGCCCAGATCCAGCGCCCCACGACGGCGCAGCCGGAATCCGCCTGGTCCACGCAGACCCGGCGTGTGCAGGAGGTCGCCCAGCACTCGAAGCAGGTGCCGGTGGTCTCGATCGCCGTGTGGATCACGGCGTTCCTGCTCGGGATCGGCCTGCTGGTGGTGCTGGGCTGGTTCTTCCTCCAGTTCGTGATCTTCTCGAGCGCGAACCCCGTGTGGTGGCCGATCAACGCCTTCCTCGCCTTCACGTCACTGGTGGTCATCATCCTGGTGATGGTCCTCGCTGACCGCTGGGACCCCCAGCCGATCCCCCTGCTGATCGTCGCCGTGCTGTGGGGGGCCGCCTTCGCAGCGGGCGTCAGCTACGTGGTCAACACCGCCAACACTCTCCTCGTCTACACCGTCACCGGCGACGGGGCGATCGCGAACTGGGTGGGGGCCGTCATCAGCGCTCCCACCGTCGAGGAGATCACCAAGGGCCTGGGGCTCATCGTGCTCATGCTCCTGGCCCGCCGCTACTTCAACGGCCCGCTGGACGGCGTCATCTACGGAGCGCTGATCGGCGGCGGCTTCGCCTTCACCGAGAACATCCTGTACTACTCGCGGCAGGTCGAGGACTTCGGCGCGGGCGGCGTGGTCCTGCTGTTCGTGGTCCGCGGGGTGCTGAACATCTTCGGCCACGCGATCTACACCGCCCTGACCGGTGTGGTGATGGGCTTCGTGGCCCGCAAGTGGGGCACGATCTCCGGTGGCCTGGTGTTCATCGTCGCGGTGATCCCGGGCATGCTGCTGCACGCGATCTGGAACTTCTTCGCCGGTTTCCCGAGCGGCTGGGTGATGATCACCATGCTGGTGTGCCAGTTCCTGCTGTCCGTGGTCTGGCTGATCTCCATCGCGGTGCTGGTCTGGGACGAGTCCCGGCTCACGCGCGTGCGCCTGGGCGACTACGCGAACCAGGGCTGGCTCACCCATGAGGAGGTCGACATGCTCGCCACCTGGAAGGGCCGCCGCGAGGGCAAGCAGTGGGCCCATGCGCTCGGCGCGAAGCCGCAGATGAAGAAGTTCATCAAGGAGGCCGCGGATCTCGCCTCGGTCCGGCAGCGGCTGCTGGCCGACGGCGCGAACCCCAAGGTCGTCGCGATGGAGAGCGACCTCCTGCAGCGTCTCTCGGCGAATCGTCAGGCCATGCTGCAGCACACTTCCTGAGCCGCTGGGCGCTCTCAGCGAGGGTCTTGGTCCTCGCCCTCGGGCAGCAGCCCCGACCCCCGGAGGTGGTCCAGCTCGCGCATCCGGTCCAGCTCGCGGCGCTCCCGCTTGGTGGGGCGGCCGCTGCCGGGTGCGCGTCGCGGCGGCGGGGCCAGCAGCTGGGCGACCGGTTCGGGACTGTGGTCCTCGTAGGCCTCCCGTGCCAGCGGCGCACCCACCCGCTTCTCCAGCAGCCGGGTGACCACGACGACGCGCTCGCTGCCCGACCGCCGGATCCGCAGCTCGTCCCCCAGGCGGAGCCGCTGCGCCGCCTTCATCGCCTCCCCATCGCGACGCACGTGACCTGCACGGCAGGCCGCAGTCGCCGCGGACCGAGTGGGGTACAGGCGCACGCTCCACAGCCACACGTCGGTCCGGACGGCAGCAGTCTCGTTCACGGGGCGAGGGCGGTGGGGCGACCGAGCGGCCAGGGGTCGCGGTCCTCGAGGCGGGCGGCCAGCGCCAGCAGCAGGGCCTCGTCCCCGGGGCGGGTGGCCCCGAGATGGATCCCGAAGGGCAGCTCGACGCCGTCGATCTCCTCCCGGTGCAGGGGCACGCTGAGCGCTGCCCGGCCGAGCATGTTCCAGCTGCTCGTCCAGGGTGTGAACTCGCACTGGGCATCGAAGTCCGCGGCGCCGTCCGGCAGCTGGAGGTCGGCGGGGAAGGCCGGCGGCCCGGACAGCGACGGGGTGAGGATCACGTCGAAGGGCGCGAACTGCTCCCCGGTGCTGCGCGCGATCTGCTGGACTCCGCCGAGGGCCTGCGCGAGCTCCACGCCCGAATACTGCTGTCCCTGCTCTCGCAGCCAGCGGGTGAGGGTCAGCAGCTGCTGCTCCTGCGCCTCGTCCAGCGGGATCGATGCGGCGCCGACGGTCCACAGCGGCATGAAGGCCCGCCACTGCTGCGGGGTGAAGGGAGCGAGGATCTCCTCGACGCGGTGGCCCATCTCGCGCAGCAGGATCGTGGCGCGCTCGACCGCCCGCAGGGCGGCCGGGTGCGGATCGATCTCCGCGGCCAGACCGGTGGTCAGGATGCCGATGCGCAGCGCAGGCGGCTCCTGCTCGCAGGCCGCGAGATAGGAGGTGGTCGACCGCGGCCAGGGCATGAAGTCCCCGGGGCGGGTCCGGGCGATCTGCTCGAGGCCGAGGGCGGCGTCGCGCACGCTGCGGGCGAGGATCCCGTCGGTGACCAGCCCCATGCCCTCCCCGCCGTGAGGGCCGGGGGATACCAGTCCGCGGGTCGGCTTGATGCCGACGATCCCGCAGCAGGCGGCAGGGATCCGCACCGAGCCGCCGCCGTCGGAGCCATGGGCCAGCGGCACCACTCCGGCGGCGACCGCAGCGGCCGCTCCCCCGCTGGAGCCGCCGGCGGTGCGTCGCAGATCCCAGGGGGTGCGGGCGGGGGCGGAGGTGGCCGGCTCGGTGTAGCAGGGCATCCCGAACTCGGGGGTGGTGGTCTTGCCGATCGTGATCGTCCCGGCATCCTGGAGGAGCTGAGCGATCCCGTCGGTGACGCCGGCGATGTTCCCCCGCATCGCGGCGGATCCGGCCTCGAAGGGCTCCCCCGCGATCTGGGTGAGATCCTTGATCGGCAGCGGCAGGCCCAGCAGCGGTCGCTCGTCCTCGAGCTGCTCGAGGCGGCCCGCATCGCGCGCGGCGACCAGCTCGGCCTGTGCCGCCTCCGCCTGTTGCCGGGACCGCTCCTCGAGCAGGTGGGCGAAGGCCCCGACCTCGGCGCCGATGCCGCGCGCGGCCGCGAGGGTCTGCTCGGCGAGCTCGCGGGCGTCCAGCTCGCCTCGACGCAGCGCGGCGGCGGTCCCCAGTGCGCTCGGCAGCGGCTCACTCATCCCGGCCGCCCTCGAGCACAGTGCGGGCGTGGTCGAGGATCCCGTCGACGGCGCCGCGGATCTGATCCCAGGCGAGGTCGAAGTCGCTCTCGTCGCCGTACCAGGGATCGCGGATCCCGTCATCCTCCCCCACCGCGGGGTCGAAGGAGCGCAGCATGCGCACCCGCTCAGGGTCGTCGCCGGCCTCGGCCAGCAGGCGCCGGATCGGTTCGACGTGGTCGTGATCGAGCGCCAGGATCAGATCGCTGCGGGTGAGGATCTCCTGGTCCATCGCCCGGGCCCGGTGCGCGGAGGGGTCGATGCCGTGGCTGCGCAGCAGCTGCCCGGCACGGGGGTCGACGGGGTTGCCGACCTCCCAGCCGCTCGTCCCGACGGATTCGACGCTCACCTGCTGGCGAAGGCCCGCCTCGGCGGCCGCCTGGCGGAGGGCGTACTCGGCCATCGGGGACCGGCAGATGTTGCCGGTGCAGACGGTCACGATCCGGAACGGCCGGTTGTCACGGCCCTCGCCCCCGGTGCTCTCACCGGGAGGGGAGCTGGGACGGTTCACGGCTTCTCCTTCCCCTGCTGCTCCCCTGCCTCGGGGGCCAGCAGATCGGCGTAGACGCGGTGGCGCTGGATCCAGCCGCGCACGAACCAGCAGGTCGCACGGACTCGCATGCCGCGCGATCGGACGTCATCGAGAGCGAATCGCACCAGGGCGGAACCGATGCCCTCGCCATTGCGCTCCGGGGCGACGACGGTCGAGCGCAGATCACGCACCGGCGGATCGGCCTCGGTCTCGTCGCCGTAGGAGAGGATGCCCACCACCTCGTCACCGTCATGCGCCTCGTAGCGCTCCCGGTCAGGCTCATGGAGCAGGCGCACCGCCGTGGGGTCCGTGGACGTGTCGACCATACCGGTCACGCTACACTGCCCACCATGCCCGCGCCCCTGATCTGGCACATCACCGAGCTGTCGACCTGGCAGGCCTCGGTGGCGGCGGGCACCCATACCCGCTCCACCCGGGACCGCGAGCTGGCGGAGGTCGGATACCTGCACGCCTGCTGGCCCGAGCAGATCTCCCAGGTGGCCAAGCGCGTCTATCCGGACCGGCCCCAGGACCTGGTGATCCTCGAGATCGACCCGGGGGTCGTGGAGGCGGCCGGGATCGCGGTGGACATCGAGGCGGATCCGGGCGGCGGCCGCGGCTACCCCCATATCAAGGGGCCCCTGCCGATCCAGGCGGTGGTGCGCCTGCGCCGCACCAAGTGGATCGGTCGCGAGTTCGTCGTCGTCGCCTGACTCGTCGCCACCTGCTCCGACGTCACCCGATTCATCACCACCCGACTCCTCGCATCGCCTGAACAGCACCGGACGGCGTAGCATCGGGCATGGCCCGTTATCTGGACATCCACCCGGTCGATCCGCAGCCGCGTCTGATCGAGCAGGCCGTCCGCGTGCTCCGCGACGGCGGGCTGATCGCCTATCCCACCGATTCCTGCTATGCCCTGGGATGCAGCCTCGGCTCCCTCGAGGGCCTCGAGCGCATCCGCCGCATCCGGCAGGTCGGCAAGGACCATCACTTCACCCTCGTCTGCGCGGACTTCGCGCAGCTGGGGCAGTTCGTGATCGTCTCCAATCCCGTGTTCCGACTGGTCAAGAACTCGACGCCCGGGCCGTACACCTTCATCCTGCCCGCCACCAAGGAGGTGCCGCGCAAGATGGCGCACCCCAAGAAGCACACCGTGGGGGTGCGGATCCCGGACCATCGGGTCGCCCATGCCCTGGTGGAGGCGCTCGGGGAGCCGATCCTCTCCTCGACCCTGCTGCTGCCCGGCCAGGAGGATCCTCCCTCGGAGGGCTGGGTGGTCCAGGACCTGCTGGATGCGCAGGTGGACGTGATCATCGACTCCGGCGAGGTGGGGATCGATCCCACCACGGTGCTGGACCTGACCTCCGGGGAGCTGGTCGTGGCGCGCGAGGGCGCCGGGGACATCAGCCGGTTCTGACCCCGCCGCGACGCCCGGCATCCAGCGCGCCGGAGAACAGCAGGATGCCGACCGCGTAGACGGGCACCACCCACAGCGCCCGCTGCAGGGTGAAGGCATCGGCCAGCGCCCCCACCAGTGGCGGGGTGATGAAGAACCCCAGCCGCGCCAGCCAGCCCACGATGGTGATCCCGACGCCCGAGGGCAGGCCCGGCAGCTCGTCGGCGGTGCGGAACGCCGCGGGGAAGAGCGTGGCCACTCCCCAACCGGCGGCGGCGAAGCCGAGCAGCGCCGTCACCGGGGCGGGGAAAAGCAGCGCCAGGCTCATGCCGGTCGCGGTGATCAGGGCTCCCAGGCGGGCCGTGCGGCGGTCCCCCAGGCGGTCCACGATCCGGTCGCCCAGGAAGCGGCCGACGGTCTGGGTCCCCTGCAGGGCCACGAAGGCGAGCCCTGCCAGGAACGGCGTCGCCGCGAAGGTCTCGGTCATGAACAGTGCGCCCCAGGTGTTCCCGGCGTCCTCGGTGGCGCCGGCGAAGACCAGCACCATGCCCAGCGCCAGGATCAGCCCCAGTGAGCGGGCGCTCATCCCGGCCCAGCGGCGACCTCCCCCGGCGGCGGCGCGGCCGCGATCGTCTGCCCCGGAGCGCTCATGGTCCCCGGCAGCGCCGGCGGCGTCCTCCGCGGCAGGGCGGGGATCGGCGGGGATCTCGGCTCCGGAGGCGGCCGACGGGGAAGCCGTCAGGGCCGTCGCCGCAGGGGGGAGCGTCGAGGGCGGGGTCGTCGCGGCCCGCTCGGTGGTGTCGTCCCCGGGGAGCATCCCGCGTCGCGCCCACAGCGCGGCGGCCCCGAACCCGATCAGTCCTATCGTGCCCTGGGCCCACAGCGGGAGGCCGAGCTGGGCGCCGGTGGCTCCGAGCAGACCGCCGGCGACCGCGCCGAGCGACCACCAGCCGTGATAACTGTTCATGATGGAGCGCCGGTAGCGGCGCTCGACCCGCATCCCGTGGGCGTTCATGGAGATGTCGGTGATGGAGTCCGCTGCGGTCGCGACCATCAGCGCTGCGGCGAGCCACAGCCAGGAGGCGGAGGTGTAGACGAGCAGGTGGGTGGTGGAGGCGATCAGCTGCGCGACCACGCTCACGGTGGCGCTGCCGTGACGACGCATCAGGGCGGCGGCCCCGAGCCCTGCCAGGAGCCCGCCGAGCGGGCCCAGACCCACGGCGAGCCCGAAGGAGGTGTTGCTCAGGCCGATGCTCTCGACCAGCTCCGGATAGCGCGGCAGGATCGCGCAGAAGGATGCGCCGTTGAGGAAGAACAGCGCGGAAACGGCCCAGCGGGCGCGCTGCGCCTCAGGCGCAGCGGCGGTGCCGGGCACTGCGGGGGTCTGCTCTGAGGATCAGGTGAGGAACCGCGGGACCACGTCGAAGGCGAGGAAGAGAGCGACGATGCTCATCGTCAGGCCGATCAGGAAGGTCCAGAACGTGAACAGGCTCAGCACGTAGAGACCGGCCGCGAACAGGCCGAAGAGCAGCACGAACAGCACGGCGTTCAGCACCGGGTTGGTGCCGCGTCCGGTGACGTCGCCCTCGGTGCGAGACCGGTCCTGGGTGACCTGTTCAGTGTTCATGCCGCTGTTTCCTCCGCTTCCCGCCGTAAGCCTCCGCCGGCGTGCTGCCGGGGGTGCCGATGGTCAGTGCTCATCCTAGCTCAGCGGCCACCCCGGCCTCGACCACGGCGCGGTGACCGATCGCGTCCACGAGCGCGGTGAACAGTCCCTCGGGCCCGGTCTCGAGCTCGGGGTGCCACTGCACGGCCAGCACCGGGGCGCCGGAGGTGGCCTCGACCGCGAGGGGGAGCCCGCTCTCATGGTGGGCGACCACGCGCAGGTCCCCGGCGACGCTCCCCACTCCCTGGTGGTGGAAGGCGGTGACCTGGGCGCTGGTGCCGAGGGCGAGGGCGGTGTCGCTGTCCGGTGCGATCTCGACCTGCACCGGCACCGGGGTCAGTCCGGTCCGGGGGTGGGCGGGCAGATCGGTCGGCAGGTGGCGGAGGAGCTCGCCGCCCTCGGCCACGACGATCAGCTGCAGGCCGCGGCAGATCCCGAGCACGGGGGTGCCGGTGCGTCGGGCGGCGCGGTACAGCGCGGTCTCGAAGGCGTCGCGCTCGGGGTCCGGGGTCATGTCGGTCGCCAGCGGCGCGGCGCCCCAGGCCGCGGGGTCGAGGTCGGTGCCGCCGGTCAGCACGATCGCGTCGAGCTCGGCGACCTCCTCGTCGCTCCACTCGTCCTGCGGGGCGAGGATCACGGGGCGGGCACCGGCGTCGCGCAGGGCGCGGACGTAGTGCTCGGTGAGGGTGATCGCACGGTGGCCCTCCCAAGCCCCGGACATCATGCGGGTGGCTCCTGCGGTCACGCCGATGAGCGGGCGACGGGTGCCGGTGCGCTGCGCCATGAGTGGTCCTTTCCGCAAGCTGCCGAGGTCGCCTCGAGGGCGATGCCGCCGTGGTGGCGACGAGCTCAGTCCATCGCGCGGCAGGTCCCGGGGGCCAGCAGTGTGACCGAATGTGTCGGCCCGGCCGATGCCCGGCCGAGCGGCTGCTCAGCGCAGAGGGATCACGTGCACATCACTGCCGGCGGATCAGTGCGCCTCAGTGCACGCGGACGGCCTGGTGCTCCTCGATCGCGGTGCGGTAGTAGCCGCGCAGCTGCTCGGCCAGCACCGGCCAGGTGCGCTTGCGCACCGACTCCTCGGCGGCCTCCCCGAAGGCGCGGCGCTTGGCATCGTCGAACAGCAGATCCCCGGCGCTCTCCCGGAGCTCGTCGAGCATGCCCGGGGTGTAGAGCCAGCCGGTGCGGCTGGGGGCGACCAGGTCGACGGGGCCGCCGCGGCGAGGGGCGATCACCGGCAGGCCGGAGGCCATCGCCTCCTGGATGGTCTGCCCGAAGGTCTCCAGCTCGCCGGGGTGGATGAACAGGTCGGCGCTGGCCAGGTGAGCGGCCAGATCCGTGCCGGTGCGGAAGCCGGCGAAGCGCGCCCGCGGCATCGCCCGGCGCAGGGCGTCCCGCTCGGGGCCATCGCCCACGATCAGCAGCCGCACCCCCGGCATGTCGTGGATGACCTTCAGATCCGCGACCTGCTTCTCGGCGGCCAGGCGTCCCACGTACACGACGAGCTTCTCGTCCGGCGCGGCGTACTTCGCGCGCAGCTTCGGGCTGTGCAGCGTGGGCGAGAACAGGGAGGTGTCCACCCCGCGACGCCACAGGTGCACCCGCTCGATCCCGTGGTCGATCAGCTGATCACGGGTGGCGGTGGAGGGGGCGAGGTTCAGGGTGGCCCGGTTGTGGACGTCCTTGAGCAGCTGCCAGGACGCGCTCTCCAGGAACGGCATCCCGTAGCGAGCGGTGTAGCCGGGGATGTCGGTCTGGTAGACGCCGATGGTGGGGACTCCCGCCTTCTGGGCGGCGATCACAGCACGGCCCCCGAGGATGGTCGGCGAGGCCAGGTGGATGACGTCGGGCTCGAACTCGTCGATGCGGCGGCGCAGCGCCATCGCACTGGTGGCGGCCACGCGCACCTCGGAGTATCCCGGCAGCGGAGCGGACGCGATCCGGCGCACCCGGATCTTGCGGCCCCCGGAGGTGCGCAGGAACTTGTCCGCACGAGGCCACTGCGGGGCGATGATCCCGAGATCATCACCGGCGGCGGCGAAATGATCGACGACGCGGAGCACCGAGTTGGTGACTCCGTTCATATGGGGCAGGAACGACTCAGCGACAAAGAGGATCCTCACGCCATCGATGATCCTCCCCGTCGGCGGCGTCCCCGTCACGATGGCGTGACGTGTCGACGTCGCTCAGGTGAACTCTCCTCCGCCGGCAGGTGACGCACATCTCAGCGACGGACCGAGCTCGCCGAGGCGGGAGCGGCGGGCCGAGGAGGAGGCCTGCCGCTCCCGCAGCCCGGGCCGCCCGGGCTGCTCAGAAGCGCCGGGAGGCGATCTCTGCGCCCTGGACCAGGGACTCCAGCTTCGCCCAGGCGATCTGCGGATGGATGCGGCCGCCGAGCCCGCAGTCGGTCGAGCCGATCACGCGCTCGGGACCCACCAGCTTCGCGAAGCGCTCGAGGCGCTGGGCGACCAGCTCGGGATGCTCGACCACGTTGGTGGCGTGGGAGACGATCCCGGGGACGATCACCTTGTCCGCCGGCAGCTCGAGGTCCTGCCAGACGGTCCACTCGTGCTCGTGGCGCACGTTGGCGGCCTCGAAGGAGTAGTACTTCGCATCGACCTCGAGCAGCAGGGGCGCGATGTGGCGGAACTCGATGTCGGTGGTGTGCGGGCCGTGCCAGGAGCCCCAGCACAGGTGGAAGCGGGTCTGCTCGGTGGGCACGTTCACCAGGGCCCGGTTCACGGCGTCGACCCGCTTGCGCGTGAACTCCAGGTAGTCCTCGACGCTCGGCTCGGGGTTGATCTGGTCCCAGTTCTCGGCGATCGAGGGGTCATCGATCTGCACGGTGAGGCCGGCGGCGGCGATCGCCTCGTACTCGGGGCGCATCACCTCGACCCAGGCGTCGAGGAAGGCATCCTCATCGCCGTAGTGGTCGTCGTTGATGCGGGAGCCGGAGCCCGGGGAGAGCGCGGCGAGATAGCCGCTGTCGTAACCGGCGCGGTCGAGGGCGGCACGGAAGTTCGTCACGTCCTGCGCGACCAGCTCGCGGCCGGTCTCGGAGTAGGCGATCGGTCCGGTCGCCGCCGGGAAGGTGGGCTGGGAGCCGACGGTGATGCCGGAGGTCGGGTCCTGGTACGCCTCGGCGAAACGGGTCCAGTCACGCCGGTCCGGGAAGGTGGTCAGGCGCACGTTGCCGGGCTCGGAACGCACCGGCTCGCTCGAGAAGTGGTCGCTGCCGGTGATCTCGAGACCGCTGACGCGGTCGAAGATGTAGGACCACCACGAGCCGTAGTTCACGGCCGAGCCCATCAGATGGCCGTACTCGCCGTCGTTGGGGATGGCGATGCCGATCTCGCGCTGCTTGGCGACCACGTCGAGGACCGCCTGGGCGAGGGTCTCGCGGAACTCGGCGGTGGGCTCGGGGGTCAGGCCGTCCTCGCCGACGGGGCGAGCGGCGTTGGCGGCGATCAGCTCCGGGCTGCGGGGCAGGGAACCGGCGTGGGTGGTGAGGATCTGAGTGGTCATGACCGCACCGTAGAACGCAGACGCCCCGGCGCGAAATCGGGTCGTCATCGCAGTTCACACGGGAGAGTCAGCTCCGCGGCCAGGTGGGGACCAGATTCCGGTCGCCATGGGCCTGGTCGACCCGTCGCACCGGTGGCCAGTACTTCGCCTGCAGCCGCATCTGGAGGCTGTCGTGGACCGCCTCGCCCTCGGCCCCGTTCCCGACGCCCGGGTAGACCGCGATCTCCCGCGAGTAGGGGTGGGACCAGTCCTCGACCGCGATCGAAGCCGCGGTGTGCGGAGCTCCGACCAGCGGGTTGTCATCGGCCGGCCAGGTCCCGGCGGCGACCTCCTCGGCTTCCTTGGCGATCATCAGCATCGCGTCGATGAAGCGGTCGATCTCCGCGAGGTCCTCCGACTCCGTCGGCTCCACCATCAGCGTCCCCGCGACCGGGAAGGACATCGTCGGCGCATGGAAGCCGTAGTCGATCAGGCGCTTGGCGACATCGTCGACCGTGATCCCGGTGCGGGCGGTCAGCGGTCGCAGATCCACTATGCACTCGTGGGCGACCAGCCCGTTCTCCCCCGTGTAGAGGATCTCGAAGGACTCCGAGAGGCGGCGTGCCATGTAGTTCGCGGCCAGCACGGCCGAGGCGGTGGCGTGCCGCAGCCCCTCCGGGCCCATCAGGCGGATGTAGGTCCACGAGATGGGGAGGATCGACGGGGAGCCGTACGGGGCCTGGGAGACCGGCGCGCCGCCGTGGACCTGCCGGCCCGCTCCGGCCACCGGATGCTCCGGCTGCTGGATCGCGGGATGCCCGGGCAGGAAGGGGGCGAGATGGGCCTTCGCGGCGACCGGACCGACCCCGGGCCCGCCGCCGCCGTGGGGGATGCAGAAGGTCTTGTGCAGGTTCAGGTGCGAGACGTCGCCGCCGAACTCGCCCGGGCGCGCCACCTGCAGCAGGGCGTTGAGGTTCGCTCCATCGATGTAGACCTGTCCGCCGGCGTCGTGGACCAGCTCGCAGACGGTCCGCACCTCCTCCTCGTACACGCCGTGCGTGGAGGGGTAGGTGATCATGATGGCGGCGAGCTCGTCCCCGTGATCCTTGATCTTCTGCTTCAGATCGTCGAGGTCGATGTTGCCCCGCTCGTCCGAGCCGACGACCACCACGCGCAGACCGGCGTTGACGGCGCTGGCGGCATTGGTGCCGTGCGCCGAGCTGGGCACCAGGCAGACGTCCCGCTCGGACTCCCCGCGGGAGGCGTGATAGGCGCGGATGGCCAGCAGCCCCGCGAACTCGCCCTGGGAGCCGGCATTGGGCTGCAGGGAGACGGTGTCGTAGCCGGTGAGGTCGATCAGCCACTGCTCGAGCTGGGTGATCAGCTCGAGGTAGCCCTCGACGTCCTCCGCCGGGGCGAAGGGGTGGATCGCGTTGAACTCTGCCCAGGTGATGCCGGCCATCTCGGTGGCGGCGTTGAGCTTCATGGTGCACGAGCCCAGCGGGATCATGCCCCGGTCCAGGGCGAAGTCCCGATCGGCGAGCCGCCGCAGGTAGCGCATCATCGAGGTCTCGGAGGGAAAGGTGGAGAACACCGGGTGCTCGAGATACGGCTCGGTGCGGGCCAGCTCTCCCCACAGCTCGCCCGGGATGGTCTCCGTCAGCCCCGTGCCGGGGTCCGGTGCGAAGGGAGCCAGGGCGGCGGCGATCGCCTCGAGGTCCGCCGCGGTGACGGTCTCGTCCAGGGAGAGGTGAAGGGTGTCCGCATCGGGGGTGTGCAGCAGGAAGCCGGCCTCGGCCGCGGCGCGGCGCATCTCGCCGGCGATCCCCACCGCGCGGATCTCGAGGGTGTCGAAGAAGGAGTCGTGGACGAGCTCGAAGCCGGAGTCGCGCAGGTGCGCGGCGAGGGTGGCGGTGCGCTGCGCGACCTGCGCCCCGATCCGGTCGATGCCCTCGGGCCCGTGGTAGACCGCGTACATCGCCGCCATCACGGCCAGCAGCACCTGCGCGGTGGTGATGGCACTGGTGGCCTTCTCCCGGCGGATGTGCTGCTCTCGGGTCTGCAGGGAGAGGCGGTAGGCGGGGTTGCCCTCGGCATCGATGGAGACGCCCACCAGGCGTCCGGGCAGCTGGCGCTCGAGCCCCTTGCGGACCGCGACGAACCCGGCGTGGGGGCCGCCGAAGCCGAGCGGGATGCCGAAGCGCTGCGTGGTGCCGATCGTGACGTCCGCGCCGAGCGCTCCCGGGGAGGCGAGCTGAGTGAGGGCCAGGAGATCCGCGGCGACGATCGCGACGGCCCCCGTCTCCTTGACCGCGGCGATGACCGCGCTCGGGTCCCAGACCCGGCCGGAGGCTCCCGGGTACTGGATGAGCGCCCCGAGGTAGTCGCCCTCGGGGGCGCCGTCGACGGCGAAGTCGACCTCGCGCAGCTCGATCCCGAGGCCCTCCGCGCGGCCGGCCAGGACCGCCTTGGTGGCGGGCAGGGCGTCGGCGTCGACCAGGAACACCGGGGCCTTGCGCTTGGCGGTGCGGCGGGCGAGCATCAGCGCCTCCGCTGCGGAGGTCGCCTCGTCCAGGGTCGAGGCGTTGGAGACGGCCATCCCGGTCAGATCGCACACCATGGTCTGGAAGGTCAGCAGCGCCTCCAGGCGGCCCTGCGAGATCTCCGGCTGGTAGGGCGTGTAGGCGGTGTACCAGGCGGGGTTCTCCAGCACGTTGCGCTGGATCACGGCCGGGGTGTGGGTGCCGTAGTAGCCCAGTCCGATCAGGGAGCGGCGCACCCGGTTGCGGTCCGCGAGTGCGCGCAGCTCCGCCAGCGCGGCCGGCTCGGTCGCCCCGGCGGGCAGGTGCGGGGTCGAGAGGTCCTCGAGCAGGATCGTGCCGGGCACCGCCCGGCGGATCAGCTCGTCGAGATCCTCGACGCCCAGCACCTCGAGCATCCGACGCTGCGCATCGGGGTCGGTGCCGACGTGGCGGCGGACGAAGGAGTCGTGCGCAGGCGCGGACGATGCGGTCATGGAGAGGCCCTCCGGGGTGGTCGCGGGCTGGCGGTGGTCGCGGGGTGCTCTTCGGTGCGCGCCGGGGCTCAGCCCTCGGTGAGCGCCGTGTAGGCCGCGGCGTCCATGAGGTCATCGGGCAGGGTGTCGACGCGGACCCGGATCAGCCAGCCCTCGCCGAAGGGTGAGGAGTTGACCAGCTCCGGGGCGTCGACGACGGCCTGGTTGATCTCCAGGACGGTGCCGTCCAGGGGCGAGAAGAGGTCCGAGACGGACTTGGTGGACTCGATCTCGCCCATCTCGGTGCCGGCGCTGATCTCGTCGTCCTTCTCGGGCAGATCGACGTACACCACGTCACCGAGCTGCTCGGCGGCGTAATCGGTCACGCCGATCACCGCGGTGCCGTCGTCCTCGACGCGCACCCATTCGTGGTCCTTGCTGTATCGGAGGTCATCGGCCATGGCGGGGATCCTTCCTGGAAGGTGTGGGGGTCGTGCGGTGAGCTGGGGTGCCGTCCGAAGGGTCGTCAGGAGCGGGTGTAGAAGGGGAGGTCGACGATGCGGGCGGGCAGGTCCTTGCCGCGCACGTCGATCACCACATCGGTGCCGGTCTCGGCGTGATCGGGATGGACGAACGCCATCGCGATGGGGTGGCCGAGGGTGGGCGAGAGCGCTCCGGAGGAGACGTGGCCGATCTCGGTGCCGTCGGCAGCGCGCACCGCGGAGCCGGCGCGGCCTGCGCGGCGGCCCTCGGCGGTCAGACCCACCAGGATGCGGCGGTCGGTGGGGTCGTACGCCTCGACCGCGGCGCGGCCCACGAAGTCCTGCTTGCTCGTCACAGCGGCGAGGCGGCCCATGCCGGTCTGGGCCGGGGCGATGTCGCGGCCCAGCTCGTTGCCGTACAGCGGCATCCCGGCCTCGAGGCGGAGGGTGTCGCGGCAGGCGAGGCCGCAGGGGGTGAGCTCCTCGCCGCCGGCGGCGGTGAGCTGCTCCCACAGGGCGGTCGCCTGGGCGTGGGGGACGTACAGCTCGAAGCCGTCCTCCCCCGTGTAGCCGGTGCGTGCGATCAGCAGCTCCTGGCCACGGTAGGAGGCGGTGGTGAAGCGGTAGTTCTTCATCCCTGTGAGGTCCTCGGCGGCCAGGCCCTCGACCGCGGAGTCGGCCCCGAGCAGGGCGCGACGCAGGATCTCCTCGGACGCGGGGCCCTGCACGGCGATCAGCGCGGTATCTGCGGAGGCATCCTCGACTCGGACGTCGAAGCCCTGGGCCCGGGCGGTGAGCTCCTCGAGGTCGACCGCGGCGTTGGAGGCGTTGGCGATGACCAGGAAGTGGTCCTCGGCGAGGCGGTAGGTGATGACGTCGTCGATCACGCCGCCTTCCTCGGTCAGCAGCACGGAGTACTTGGCCCGGCCCACGCTCATCGCCGACATCTTCCCGGCCAGGGCGTGGTCCAGCGCGTCGGCTGCCTGCGGGCCGCGCAGACGGATCTCCCCCATGTGGCTGAGGTCGAAGATCCCGGCGCTGCGGCGCACCGCCGCGTGCTCGGCGAGATCCGAGCCGTAGCGCACCGGCATCCGCCAGCCGGCGAAGTCCGTGAAGCTCGCGCCGAGTTCCTCGTGCACCGCCTCCAGGGGTGTGCTGCGAAGCTCCTGCTCGACCATGCCGCTCCTCGTCCGTCCCGCCGTCCCCGGCGGCTCATCGTCGTCGCTGCCGCACCTCGCTGTGCGTTCGCAGTCACTGTACGACAGCTTGAACCGCGATGCAGTTCGAGGGGTGCTGCCGCGGGCAACAGTCGGCACTCGGTCACGGCGCGATCCGCGGGGCCGACAGGATGGTCGGGACCGAAGCACGCACGAGCCCTCGATCCGACTTGTACGGTGGGGGCGTGACACGGGAAGGCAGCGAACAGTGGCCGGTCCGGATGCGCAGTCCGCGGCTGCTCATCCGGGAACCCGGGGACCCTGATCGCGACGCGATGATCCGGCTGATGACCGATCCCGTCACCCGCGAGTACCTGGGCGGCTCGGTCGACTACGCCTCCCGTCAGGCTCTCGAGCTGTCCCCGCTGGGGCTGACCTGGGGGCGCTGGGTGGTGGCCGACCCCGACTCCGATCAGATGCTGGGCTCGATCACCCTGGACTACGACCGCGGCGAGCTCGCCCTCTCCTACGCCCTGCTGCCCGAGCACACCGGCCAGGGCCTCGCGGCGGAGGCCTGCATCGCGCTGCTGGACTGGGCGTCCCGGGAGCTCGAGGACGACCACGTGATCGCCGTGACGCAGACCCGCAACAAACGGTCGGTGACGTTGCTGCGTCGTCTGGGCTTCACGGTCCGCAAGGGGCTGGAGGAGTTCGGCGACCAGCAGCTGCTGATGGAGCGCTCGCTGTCCGAGCCGCTGCCGGATCCGAGCCGTGCGATCCAGACCGCGGCGGACCCTCCCCCGCCCACCCGGTGATGCAGCCCCTCCCTCCCGGATGGATAGGCTGGAGCGGTCCGTGCCCGCATCGTCGTTCCGAGGAGCTTTGATGACCACTCTCCGCATTCCGCAGACCGCACTGGCCGACGGCAGCCCCTTCCCCCTGATCGGATTCGGCACCTCGAGCCTCCGGGGCGTCGAGGGCGCGAACGCCATCACCGGCGCCCTCCAGGCGGGCTACCGGCTGGTGGACACCGCCGCGCAGTACGGCAACGAGGCCGCCGTGGGAGATGCGATCCGCCGCAGCGGTGTCGATGTCGACGAGGTGCTGGTCACCACCAAGATCGCCGGCGGCGACCAGGGCCGGGACGCGGCCCGCGCAGGATTCAAGGAGTCGCTGCGCCGGCTCGGGCTGCCCCGCACCCACCTGCTGCTGATCCACTGGCCGAACCCCTCGCGGGGCCTGGCCCTGGACACCTGGCGCACTCTGATCGACCTCAAGTCCGAGGGGCTGACCGCGCACATCGGGGTCTCGAACTTCCGTCCGGAGCAGCTGCAGGAGCTCTTCGACGCCACCGGGGTGTGGCCCGAGGTGAACCAGATCCAGCTCTCCCCCGCCCTGCCGCGGCAGGCCTCCCTCGCCTTCCACCGCGAGCACGGGATCGTGACCGAGGGCTGGGGCCCGCTGGGCGGGCGCGACGGCCTCGGAGCCCAGTTCGCCCTGCAGTCCGTGGCGCGCAAGCACGACGTCGATCCCACCCAGATCTCGCTGCGCTGGGCCGTGGACCAGGGCGTGACGGTGATCCCGAAGTCCGCGAACCCGCAGCGCCAGATCACCAATGCCTCCCTCGACGGGATCGCGCTGGATGACGAGGACCGCGCCAAGCTCGCGAGCCTGGACCTCGGGGAGGACGCCGCCTGGGACTCGCGCGAGCACGAGGAGTGGTGAGCAGCAGAGGGGCGGTGAGCAGCAACGGTGCGGGGCATCGCTTCGCCCCGCGGTCCGAGCATCGCGAGATCGTCTTCCTGACCGGTTCCGGGCTCAGCGCCCGCACGGGCCTGGGCACCTTCCGCGGCCCGGAGGGTCTGTGGGCGCTGGACCCGCAGATCGAGGCGGCGATGCATGCCGACCGCCTGCCGGATTCCCTCCCGGACCTGTGGCGGGTGTGGGGCTCGATGGCGCGGACCGCGACCGCGCACGGCCCCACCCCCGGGCATCGGGCGATCGCCCGGATGGGCGCACCGGTGATCACCCAGAACATCGACGGTCTGCACCAGGCGGCCGGCTCCGAGATCGTCGCCGAGCTGCACGGCAGTGCACTGCACGCGATCTGCCTCGACCCCAGCTGCCGCTGGCGGGACCGCCTGACCCCCGGGGAGGGGAACACCCCCGAGGATCACGGGGCGGCGAATCGGTGCCCGCGCTGCGGCGCCCCCACCCGGCCCGACGTGGTGCTGTTCGACGAGCAGCTGCCGGCGGACGCCTTCGAGCTCGCGATGCGCCTGGCCCAGCGGGCGGACCTGCTGGTCGCCGTGGGCACCAGCGGGGTGGTGTTCCCCGCCGCCCAGCTGGCTCCGCTGGCGAAGGAGTCCGGAGCGGAGACGGTGCTGATCGACATCGATCCCCCGCAGTCCCCGCAGCTGCGGGCGGCCTTCGACCACGTGATCGCCGAGGACGCCCACGAGGTGCTCCCCGCCTGGGAGCGGGCCGCCCACGGGGTGCGGACCTCCTCGTTCCTCGAACCTTTCTGAGCCGCTCAGCCTGGCCGCCCCGGCCCGAACCACCCACTCCTGGCCACTGGCCCCCTGCCCGATTCCGGCCCGACCCGCCCGGTCCTGGCCGCGGCCTCACCGGCCCGGACCATGCCCCTTTCCCCCTGCCCAGCCCTGACCCGCAGACCCACCTGCCCAGCCCAGACCCGCAGACTCACCTGCCCAGCCCTGACCCGCAGACTCACCTGCCCGGCCCTGACCCGCAGCGGCGGCGAGGCCTGGTCGAGCACTGGACGCTGGCCGGGTCTCATGCCATATATGGCACAGCACCCGGCCCTGGTCCAGTGCTCGACGACGGCGATGGGGAGCCAGGCTCTGGCAAGGGGCGCTCAGCCTCGGGTGATGGGGAGCCAGGCTCTGGCAAGGGGGCGCTCAGCCTCTGGTGATGGGGAGCCAGCTGCTGGCGGTGGGGAGCCAGGCTCTGGTCGGGGCGCGCCACCTCGTCGGGGCGCGGCCCCGGGGTGGGCGGGCCTCAGATCCAGATCGCGGGGTCGATCAGCTCCTCGGGATGCGCCGCCCCACGCTGGAGCGTCGCGGGCACACCCACCGCGGTGGCGTGGGCAGGGACGTCCTTGACCACCACCGCGTTCGCGCCCACCTGGGCGCCGTCCCCGAGCTCGACCGGCCCCAGCACGCGGGCGCCGGCCCCGATGGTCACGTGATCGCCGACGGTCGGATGGCGCTTGACGCGTTCCATGGAACGGCCGCCGAGGGTGACTCCGTGGTACAGCATGACGTCATCGCCCACCTCCGAGGTCTCCCCGATCACGACCCCCATGCCGTGGTCGATGAAGAAGCGGCGACCGATCTGGGCGCCGGGATGGATCTCCACCCCGGTCACCGAGCGGGCTCCCTGGGCGATCACCAGCGCCGGAACCTTCGCACCGCGCGTCCACAGCCGGTGCGCGAGGCGATGCACCCAGATCGCGTGCAGGCCCGGGGAGGTCAGCGCGATCGCCACGGGTCCGAGGGAGGCCGGATCGCGGCGGCGCGCGGTGGCGACGTCCTCGCGGTACGTCGCCACCGCGCCCAGTGCGCGATCGGCCAGGGAGCTCAGCAGCGCCATCGTCAGTCCATGTACTCCGCGTACAGCGGGGTGGTGAGGTAGCGCTCCCCGAAGGAGGGGATGACCACCACGATGGTCTTGCCGGCGAACTCCTCGCGAGAGCCCACCCGGACGGCTGCCTCGATCGCGGCGCCGGAGGAGATGCCCACCAGCAGCCCCTCGGTGCGGGCCACCTCGCGGGAGCGCTCCATCGAGGTGGCCGCGTCGATGTCGATGACCTCGTCGTAGATCTCCCGGTCCAGGATGGAGGGCACGAAGTTCGCGCCCAGGCCCTGGATCTTGTGGGGGCCGGGATCGCCGCCGTTGAGGATCGCGGACTCCTCGGGCTCGACCGCGATGATCTTCACGCCCGGCTTGCGCTCCTTGAGGACCTGGCCCACACCGGAGATGGTGCCGCCGGTGCCGATCCCGGCCACGACCGCATCGACCGTCCCGTCGGTGTCGTTCCAGATCTCCTCGGCGGTGGTGCGACGGTGGACGTCGACATTGGCCGGGTTGTCGAACTGCTTGACCTGGACCCCACCGGTCTCCGCGGCGATCTCGGCGGCCTTCTCGACGGCGCCTTTCATCCCCTTGGGGGCCTCGGTCAGCACCAGCTCGGCACCGAAGGCGCGCAGCAGGGCGCGGCGCTCCTTGGACATCGACTCCGGCATGGTCAGCACGACCTTGTAGCCGCGGGAGGCTCCGATCATGGCGAGCGCGATGCCGGTGTTGCCCGAGGTCGCCTCGACGATCGTGCCGCCGGGCTGCAGCTGGCCGGAGGCCTCGGCGGCGTCGATCATGGCCACACCGATGCGGTCCTTGACGGAGTTGGCGGGGTTGTAGAACTCGAGCTTGGCGACCACCGTCGCCTTGACGTCATCGCCGAGGTGGTTGAGCTTGACCAGCGGGGTGCGGCCGACGAGCTCGGAGACGTTCTCATAGATGGGCATGTGTCCTCCTGGTGCGGGCTGGTTCCGGGGCTGCTGTGACACAGCTCCACAAAGACGGTCTTTGCTCGATCATAAACTCTCGCCGGCGGCGGTGCGTCCAGCATCCGGTCTTCTACGCTCGGCTCCATGATCTTCTCGCACGACCACCCGCATGCCGCTTCGCCCGTCCCCCGGTCCTGCCCGGCGGAGGCGGCGCATCCGGCACGCTCGGCGGCCTCGGGCGGTCCGGCCCGATCGGGTCGTCGCCGCCGGCCCGGAGCGCTGCTGGCTCTGCTGGCGGTGCTGCTGCTGGCGATGTGGCCCGTGCCGGCACAAGCGGACCCGCCTCGCTCGGTGACCCTCACCGACACCCAGGCCGTCCTCCGCACCGGCGCCCTGACCGAGCAGCTGGAGGCGACGGACTTCCGCCGACCGGTCGATCTGGTGGTGCTAGTCCTGGACGTGACCGACCACGACCTCTCCCCCAGCTCCGATGTGGCCCTGAATGATGCGGTGCTCCTCCACGCCCGGGAGCGGCAGCCCGAGCTGCTCTCCGCGGACGGCGACCACTTCGCCGACGGCACCGTGATCCTCGCCCTGGATCCCACCGCCCGCCTGCTCGGCACGTACGCCGGCGAGGACGTCAAGCTCTCCGACGGCCAGTTCAGCACGGTGCAGGATGCGATGCGGGACGATGCCCGGGAGCAGGAATGGGAGGCCGCTCTGATCGCCGGGGCCGAGCGCTACGCGCAGCTGCTGGACCGCCCCTGGTGGCTCAGCCCTGCCGGGATGATCACCATCGGGGTCACCGCGCTGGTGCTGGGCGCGGCGGGCATCGGGGTCCTCGAGGGTCGTTCCCGGGCGCGGCAGCGCGTCGACCTGGCGCTCCCGCGCTACCGGGACATCCTCGCCTCCCGTGCCGGCACCGACGCCGCCGCCCGCACCCTGCCGATGGACTCGCCCTACGCTCCCGCGGTGCTCGAGCAGCATGAGCGCTTCACCGCCCAGGTCGACGAGCTCGCCGAGCTGCACGAGCAGCTGCCCGCTGCGGAGGAACGCGGCTGGTCCTGGGGGCTGGCCAAGAATGACCAGAACCTGTCGCTGCAGTTCTCCCGCCTGGTCACGAAGGCCGACGACCTGGACGACCGGATCCTGCGCACCAACGACCTGCTGCATCGCATCGGGGACTGGCGGGAGGCCTGGGAGGCAGAGGTGGCGCCGCTGCGCGACTCCCTCGACGCGCTCGACAAGGTCCTGGACCCGCAGGACGGCACCGGCATCGACACCGCCCCGTCGGAGGCGGAGCAGGAGGTGGGGGCCGAGCTCGTGGACCTCTCCGAGCGCGCCCGCGCCGAGATCGGAACGACCACCTCTCAGCTCGAGGAGGACCGGATCACGCCCGACGACGCCCTGGGCCGCCTGGACACCCTCACCGCAGAGCTCTCCGCCACCGTGGCCCGGCTCCGCGACGCCCGGATCACCACGGTCTCCGAGGACGAGGAGGAGGCCGAGATGATGCGCGAGGCCGCGGCAGAGCCGTCGGACTCCCGGCATCACTCGATCCGGGAGCTGCGCCATCGGCGGGAGCACGGCACCGCTGATCCGGCGCAGACGTTCTGGAACCTGTCCCCGCTGCTCTGGTACACGCAGTGGCATCACACCGCCGGCGCCTCGGTGCACGAGCACCGCAACCCCTCGGTCTCCTCCTCGACCACGAGCACCTCGGGGTTCAGCCCCGGTGTCTCCGGGGGATTCTCGGGAGCGGGCAGCTCGAGCCGGTTCTGAGGCCGCACGGCGCGAAGAGCGTTCGGCGTGGCGCCGAACGTCCGGCCCGGAGCATTCGGCACGGAGGCCCTCGGTGCCGAAGCCCTCGGCGCGAAGGGTTGTCAGCGCCGCCGACGGGTCAGTAGACCATTCCCATCACCTCGCGCACGCGGGCGAGGGTCGCACCGGCGATCTCGTTCGCGCGCTCGTTCCCGTCGCGCAGCACCTCGAAGAGGTAGCCGGGGTCCTGCTCGAGCTCGGCACGGCGGGCCCGGATCGGGGCGAGATGCTCGTTGAGCGCCTCGGCGGTGCGGACCTTGAGGGTGCCCGAGCCGGCGTCCCCGATCTCGGCGGCGATCGCCTCCGGGGTGCTCCCGGAGGCGAGAGCGGCGATCGTCAGCAGGTTCGCGACCTCGGGACGGCCCTCGGGATCGAAGGTGATCTCCCGCTCGGAGTCGGTCTTGGCCTTCTTGATCTTCTTGGCGGTCTCGTCGCTGCTCATCCGCAGCATCACGGTGTTGCCGAGGGACTTGCTCATCTTGTGCCCGCCGTCCAGGCCCAAGATGGTCGGCGCCTCGGAGAGCAGGGCGTCGGGCTCGGCGAACACCTGCTCGCCCCCGGCGTAGCGCTCGTTGAAGCGACGGGCGATGACCCGGGTCTGCTCGATGTGGGGCAGCTGGTCGCGACCGACGGGCACGAGGTTGCCGTGGCAGAACAGGATGTCCGCGGCCTGGTGAACCGGGTAGGTGAGCATCAGCCCGCCCATCGCGGACCTCCCGGCCGCCTGCAGCTCGGCCTTGACGGTGGGGTTGCGCTCGAGCTCCGGCTGGGTGACCAGCGAGAGGAAGGGGAGCAGCAGCTGGTTCAGGGCCGGCACCGCGGAGTGGGTGAAGATCGTCGAACGGGCAGGGTCGATGCCCACGGCGAGGTAGTCGGTCAGCAGCTCACGGACCGAACCCTTGATGTCCCCGATCACCTCGCGGTCGGTGATCACCTGGTAGTCCGCGACGATCAGCCAGGTCTCGACCCCGGCCTCCTGCAGCCGCACCCGATTGCGCAGCGAACCGAAGTAGTGGCCGATGTGCAGCGCGCCGGTGGGGCGGTCTCCGGTCAGCATCCGCAGCCCGGAGGGGTCCTTCTCGATCTGCTGCCAGATCGCGTCGCTGCGGCGGAGGGAGGTGTCATAGCTGGCGCTGTGGGTGGTCTGATCAGTCACCCGCCCATGCTAGCGGCCCCGTCGCCCCCACGATCCGGCTCCATCCCACGGTCGGACTCCACTTCGCGATCGGGCTCGGCCCGCCGATCCCCCGCCGTCCCGGGGGCGGCGGCGGTCGAGCCGCGGGAGACCAGCTGGGGTCTCACCACCACCTCGGTGCGGGCGGGGCGCCGGGACTGCTCCCCGCCGGCGAGCGCCGCCCGCACGGCGGCCCGGGCGATGGAGGTGACGGCCTGGCGCACCGTGGTCAGCGGTGGATTGGTCAGCGCCGCCCAGAACACGTCGTCGTAGCCGACCACGGAGACGTCCTCGGGCACCGTGAGGCCCAGCGAGCGCACCCCTTCGAGGGCGCCGGCGGCCATCACGTCGGAGCCGCAGACGATAGCGGTGACGCCGCGACCCACCAGGTCACGGGCCGCCTCGTAGCCGCCGGCGTAGCTGAAGTCGGTGAAGGAGACCGGCTGCGGATCCGGGGCCCAGACGGCGGTGACGTCCTCGAAGGCCCGCAGCTTCTCGCGCACGGGCCAGGTGTGCTCGTCGCCCACTGCGAGCCCCACCCGCTGGTGGCCCAGGTCCTGCAGATGGGTGAGCACGCTGCGGATGGCGTGGTCGTCATCGGTGGAGAGGAAGGCGGCGTCGAGGTCCTCGCGCACGCCGTTGATCAGCACCAGCGGCGCGCCTGCGGCGGTCACCTCCCGGTAGTGCTCCACGGGGCCGTTCTGCTGAGCGTGATGGCCGGAGATCACGATCAGCGCGGAGGCCCCGGCATGCAGCAGGCGATGCAAGATCTCTCGCTCGCGTTCCACCGTGCGGGCGCGCAGGGCGACGAGGGTCGAGGCGCCGCGCTCGAAGGCCTCCGCCTCGATCCGCTCGGCCCAGGCCGTGAACACCTGGTTGTCCAGGTCCGGGACCAGCACCCCGATGGTGGGGCCGCCGCCGAGAGCCTCGGGTCCCATCGGACGCCCCAGGCTGCGGGCCGCATCGAGCACGCTCTGGCGGGTCTGGTCGTTGACCCCGGCGCGTCCGTTCAGGACACGCGAGACCGTCGCCTCGCTGACGCCTGCCCGGCGCGCGATGTCGATGAGTCGGGGCATCGCACCCATCCCTTCCGGGTCGCCGCTCCAGCGCGGTGACCGAATCGTCATCTGAAAGTTCTTGCGTATTCTTGCACGGACGGTGGCAGAGATCTACAGTGGCGCCATCAGCACAGCGCTGGCAGGTCGTACGACCACGGTTCAAAGGAGAAGACGTGCAGATCCGTCGTAAGAACTTCCTCGTCCTGGGAGGCATCGCCGCCTCCGCCACGATGCTCGCCGCCTGCGGCGGCGATGACTCCGACACCACCGATTCGGGCGGCTCCGGCGGCTCCGATGCCGGCGGCGCCTCCGACGGGGGTGGAGAGGAGACCGGTGAGGGCGGCGCCCCCGCTCGCGCCGATGCCGACCTCGTGATCTGGGCCGATGAGGAGAAGGCCCCTGCGCTCGAGGCCTCCGCCCTCGCCTGGGGCGAGGAGAACGGTCTCTCCGTCGCCGTGCAGGTCGTCCCCGGTGACGAGCTGCAGGCCAACTTCATCACCGCCAACCAGGCCGGCAACGGCCCCGATGTCACCATGGGCGCGCATGACTGGATCGGCAACCTGGTCCAGAACAGCGCGATCGTCCCGATCCAGCTGCCCGGCGATGCGGCAGACACCATCTCCCCGATCGGCATCGAGGCCGTGACCTACGAGGGCCAGACCTACGGCGTCCCCTACGCCGTGGAGACCCTCGCCCTGTTCTCGAACAACGAGCTCACCGACGTGCCCTCCCCGCAGACCATGGAGGAGCTGATCGCCGCGGGCGAGGCCAGCGGTGCGGAGAACATCCTGTCCCTGCCGGTCGACGAGTCCGGCGATCCGTACCACATGCAGCCGATCTACACCTCGGCGGGCGGCTATCTGTTCGGCCGGGACGGCGAGGGCAACCTGGACCCCAGCGATCTGGGCGTGGGCCAGGAGGGCTCCCTCGCCGCGGCCGACAAGATCGCCGAGCTCGGCGAGCAGGGGGTGCTGAAGAACTCCATCACCGGTGACAACTCGATCTCCCTGTTCACCGACGGCTCCGCCGCCTACCTGATCTCGGGCCCCTGGGCGCTGGGCGATGTCCGCGCGGCCGGCTTCGACTTCACGGTCTCGACCATCCCCGGCTTCGAGGGCATGGAACCCGCCGCGCCGTTCGCGGGCGTGAACTCCTTCTACGTGGCCTCCAATGCGCAGAACGCCGGGTTCGCCCAGCAGTTCATGACCGACGTGGCCAGCTCCCCCGATGTCGCCAAGGCGATGTACGAGGGCAATCCTCTGCCTCCGGTGAACCTCACCGTGCGCGAGGAGATCGGCGCCGACGACGCCGAGATGCTGCAGTTCGCCGAGAACGCCGAGTCGGCCGATCCGATGCCCGCGATCCCGCAGATGGCCGCCATCTGGGGCCCGCTGGGCATGGCCCAGGCCAACATCGTCGGCGGCGCGGATCCGCACTCGACGATGGAGTCCGCCGGCGAGGAGATCGCGGCGCAGATCGGCTGATCCCTCCCGGCGCGCGCGGACGCAGCGGGCGCTGCCGCAGGACGCGTGAGCGCCCCCTGCGCTGCGTCGGCGCGCGCCTGCTCCGCCCGCCACCACCCGGTCACCGCCCCTGCCGGCGGTGACCGGGTGGGGTGAACGGGTGCGACCTCCCGTCTCCATCGGCCCCGCTTCCCTGGCCACTGCCACCCGGCCCTCGCTCCTCGAAAGGCACAGTCGCCTCATGACCTCGACCCAGGCGCCAGCTCACCGGACCCGTTCCACGTCCGTCCCGGCGATCCTCGTGCGCGTCCTCGTCCTCGGCTCCACCCTGGCCGTCTCCGTGTTCATGGTCCCGGTGCTCATCGCCCAGCAGTCCTGGATGTGGCTGTCGGTGCTGCTGATCGCGGCCGTGCTGATCTTCGTGCTGTACTCCACCAAGCGCTTCATCCCCTTCAAGTACCTGTTCCCGGGCACCTTCTTCCTGGCGGTGTTCCTGGTGCTGCCGATCGTTCTGACGGTCGGCTACTCCTTCACCAACTACGGCGACGGCACCCGCGGCAGCAAAGAGCAGGCGATCGGCTCGATCGTCGCCAACTCCGTCCAGCAGTCCCCGGACGCCCCGCGGTACACGATGACGGTGACCACCACCGGCAGTCCCACCGAGGGCCCCTTCCAGCTGTACCTGGTGAATCCGGACGACGGCACCGTGCTGATGGGAGATGCGGAGAACGCGCTCGAGGAGGTCCCGGCGGATTCCGTGACCGTCGTGGACGGCACCGTCACGGAGGTCGGGACCCCCGGCGTGGACGTGCTCGACGCCCGTGAGGTCAACGCGGTGTTCAACGAGCTGCTGGAGATGGCGGTCCCGGTGGACGACTCCACAGCGGTGCGACCCCTCGGGGTGAACCAGGCGTTCGTCGGCTCCACACGGCTGCAGTACGACGAGGCGACCGACTCCATCACCGACACCCAGTCCGGTGAGGTGTACACCGTCGGCGAGATCAACGGTGAGGAGTACTTCGTCGACGAGAACGGCGAGCAGGCCTTCACCCAGGGCTGGATGCAGAGCGTGGGGGTCTCCAACTACGAGCGGCTGTTCGGCGACGCCAACATCCGCGGCCAGTTCGCGGGGGCGTTCGTGTGGACCCTGGTGTTCGCGGCCGGCAGCGTGCTGACCACCTTCGTGCTCGGCTTCGCTCTCGCCCTGATCCTCAACGACCAGCGGCTGAAGGGCCGACGGGTGTACCGCTCGATCCTGATCATGCCGTACGCGATCCCCGGCTTCATCTCCCTGCTGGTGTGGTCGAACTTCTACAACCGCGACTTCGGCCTGATCAACGACATGCTGAACCTGGATCTGAACTGGTTCGGCGACCCGACCCTGGCGAAGGTCGCCGTGCTGCTGACGAACCTGTGGATGGGCTTCCCGTACATGTTCATCGTGTCCACCGGGGCGCTGCAGGCGATCCCGGACGAGCTCAC
>DXDT01000287.1 GCA_019115335.1 Candidatus Brachybacterium merdigallinarum | reverse complement strand
GCGACGATCGGCACCAGGTCGACGGTCAGCTCCGGGTTCTCGGCGGAGAACTCCTCGGCGGCGGTGGTGATCCACTGCTCCTTGATGGTGCCGGAGCCGAACTGCTGGAAGGCGACGCGGATGGTGCCGGGATCGGTGGTCCGGCCGCCGCAGCCGGCCAGCGCGGTCAGCGGGAGCACGGTCGCGACCCCGGCGCTCAGCCGCAGGAAGGTGCGTCGGTCGGGGGCCGACCGGGTAACGGGTTCTCGGGCCACGAAGACCTCCTCGTCGACGTCGGGCGCGGACGTCGACAATAGCCCCTGTGGCGTAGATCTCCCTACTGTTCGCTCGGCGCGTCGCGGAGGGATCCGTCGTTCAGGACCGCGGCCGGGCGCGCCCGACCCCCTGGATCCGCTCCGCGTCGGCGTATCGGGTGCCGGGCGGCACACCGGCGAGCTCGAACCAGCGCTGTGCGTGGGGCAGCAGCCTCACGTCGTGCCAGGGGATCTCCAGATCGGGCGCCTGCCAGAGGGTGAGCGCGATCTCGGAGCGGCGGCCGAGGGCGACCAGCACCAGGCGGCGCAGGCGCGAGAGCGGGTGGGGGCCGGGCCGGGCGGCGTCCGGGATCGCGACCGCTCCCCCGAGGTCCAGCGGCCAGACGGTCTCGCCCCAGCACAGCGCGGCGCGCTCGGGGGTGCCCGTGATCACGGCCGGTGGGCGCAGATCGGCGGCGGTCACCGGGACGGGCGCGATCGGGGCGCCGCGCGTGAGCACCTCGTGCTCGACCCACGCGCCCGGGAGCACGGTCGTGCCGGCGACGGAGACGTCCACCAGGAGCGCGTCGGCGAAGGGGGCGAGGGCGGGGCTGAGCCCGCCGCCGTGGGTCATGTCGCGCTGCGGGACGGCGATCACCCGCACCACGGCCTCGTCGCCGGGGCGGTCGGTCAGTGCGATCCGCACCCGGGTGCCGGGCAGCGGGGCCCGGCCCCTCATCGGCGGAACCGGGTCTCGGCGGCGTCCTCGCGCGCCAGCGCGAGCTGCTCCATGAAGCGCTCGTTCATCGGCGGCGGGGCGTCGAGCGGGAACCAGCGGGCCGCGCTGTTCTCCCCGTCGGCCGGGAACGGGACGGCCTCGCCGTCCGCTTCGCACAGGAAGCACAGGTCGAGGTACTGGGCCCGGTCCCCGTTCGGATAGGTGATCGGAGGCAACGCGCGCACGTCGACGAGGCGCAGCGCCCGGCAGCCGATCCCCGCCTCCTCGGCGACCTCGCGCACCGCGGCCCGGGCGGGCTCCTCCCCCGGGTCGATGATCCCGGTCACCGGCGTCCAGGTGCCGTCGTCCGCCCGCTGCACCGCGAGCAGCCGGGTGCGCCCGGCATCCAGCACGATCGCGGTGACGCCGGGCATCCACAGCAGCTCGTGCCCGATGCGCTCACGCAGGGAGAGCACGAAGTCCGGGGTCGCGATGGTGACGCCTCCCGCTCCCTGCTCAGGCGCCCATCAGGAACGGCAGGGTCGCCATCCCCATGATGAGCACGAAGAAGCCGACGTACGCGATGGCGGCGAGGACGACGAGCCCCAGCATCACCCAGAAGACGATCCAGCCGACCTTGTTCATCCGCTGGGCGGAGTAGGGGTCGGAGTCCATCTGGACGAGCGCGATGATGCCGAAGATGGCCGGCAGGCCGACGCCGCACAGGAAGCCGAGGACGATCAGGATGATCGCATGCGTCTGGAGCGAGCTGCGGTCCGGCAGAGGGCTGGCGGGCTGGGTGGTCATCGCTGTCGTGTCCTGGTGATGGGTGGCGGGTGGTGGTCAGTCGGTCAGCGGCCGGCCGTAGGCGTCACGTTCGAACGCCTCCGCCCGCGCGAGCACCATGATGCCCTCGACCAGACCCCAGATGCCGCCGATCCCGCACGTGAGGACGGTGACGACGATCTGGATGATGCCGATGGTGGTGTAGCCCATCAGGAAGCGGTGCACCCCGTAGCCGCCGAGGAAGATGCCCAGCAGCCCCACCACGAGACGGCTCTGCGCCTGCCCCTGCGGCGCCTGCCCGGCAGCGGGCTGCCCATAGGGGTCCGACGCCGACGCGCCCGGCCCCGGGGCCGCGGACCAGCTCGGCTGCCCGTAGGGATCCGAGGCCGAGCCCGCAGAGGACTGCGCGTAGGGGTCCTGCCCGACCGGCCCCTGCCCGTAGGGGTCCGAGGCGGAGCCCGCCGAGGGCTGCGCGTAGGGATCCTGCGGGGCGGGCTGCTGCGCCCACGGATCCTGCGGGGCCTGTCCCGAGGTGCCGTGGCCGCTGCCGTCGTTCCCGTAGGGGTTCCAGGAGCCGTGATCGCCGGTGGTGCTCATGGCTCTTACGATACGTGGTCGCGACGCGGCGGCGCACCTCGGCGCCCCGGCGGGACGGGGCGCGCGGGGCTCAGCGCTTGCGCTTCTCCCGGATCCGCACCCCGATGACGATGGGCGAGCCGGTGAAGGCGAAGTCCTCGCGCAGGCGGCGTTCGATGAACCGACGGTAGCCGTGCTCGAGGAACCCGCTGGCGAAGACGACGAACCGCGGCGGCCGGGTGCGGGCCTGGGTCGCGAACAGGATGCGAGGCTGCTTGCCGCCGCGCAGAGGATGGGGATGCGCGGCGACCAGCTGGCCGAGGAAGGCGTTCAGGCGGCCGGTCGGGATCCGGCGGTCCCACGACTCCAGCGCCGTCTCGATCGCCGGGACCAGCTTCTCGGCGTGCCGGCCGGTCTGCGCGGAGATGTTGACCCGCGGCGCCCAGGCCACGTGCGCGAGGTCACGCTCGATCTCGTGCTCGAGCGCCCTGTGGCGCTCCTCGTCCAGCAGGTCCCACTTGTTGAAGGCCAGCACCAGGGCACGGCCGGACTCCAGCACCATGTCGATGATCTTGAGGTCCTGGGTCGAGATCGGCTCGGAGGCCTCGAGCAGCACCACGGCGACCTCCGCCCGGTCCAGCGCCGCCCGGGTGCGCAGGGAGGCGTAG
>DXDT01000286.1 GCA_019115335.1 Candidatus Brachybacterium merdigallinarum | reverse complement strand
GGTGGGGGCACCGGCCGGGGCGCCGGCGCGGCGGCGCGGACGCTTGGTGGGGGCGGCGGCGAGGAACTCCGGAGCCGCGCTCTGCTCGGGCACCACGGTGCGCGGGGCGGCAGGCTCCGCCGCGGGCTCGGGGGACACCACGGTGGGGGCGCCCGCGGGGGCACCGGCGCGGCGGCGCGTGCGCCGCGGGGGCGCGGTCTGCTCCGGGGACCGGGAGGTCTGCGACTGGTCGTCGTCGGGGGTCTCGGGGATATCGGTGCTGTCAGCCATGCGGCCGTCTCCTTCTGGAGGGTCCAGCGCACCCTGGCCCCTTGCTGATCATCGTCCCTGAGGACGGAAGTCTCTGGCCCTCTCCGTCGCGCTGCTCCACCATCGAAGTACGGAGCGCAGCGATGCCGATCGCTGGAGCACTGCGGTCGCGGTCTTCCGCGTAGCCGGTGCACCGACATGTCGTCGCCGGGAGGTTCCCCCACCCGGTACGGAGCGGAAGAGTGCCTCGGCCAGTATGGCACAGGCCCGCCAGGATCCCGGGGAGGGGACGATGGTCCCGCCGACGATCCCGAGGTGACCGTACGTTTTGTGACAGCGTGTCGTTCTCCCGGGAGGATTCATGGAAGCCCTCGACCTGGCACGGTGGCAGTTCGGCATCACCACCGTGTACCACTTCATCTTCGTGCCGCTGACGATCGGCCTGTCGCTGATGGTCGCGATGATGCACACCCGGGCCGTGTTCGCCAAGGACCCGGTGCGAAAGGACTCCTGGACCCGGCTGACGAAGTTCTTCGGCTCGATGCTGATCGTGAACTTCGGGATCGGCATCGCCACCGGGCTGGTCCAGGAGTTCCAGTTCGGGCTGAACTGGTCGGAGTACGCGCGGTTCGTCGGCGACGTCTTCGGCGCCCCGCTGGCCCTGGAGGGTCTCGCCGCGTTCTTCGTGGAGTCCGTGTTCCTGGGCCTGTGGATCTTCGGCTGGGGCAAGATGCCCGAGAAGGTCCACCTGCTGACGATCTGGCTGGTCGCGATCGCCACCACCCTCTCGGCCTACTTCATCATCGCCGCGAACTCCTTCATGCAGCACCCCGTGGGCGCGATGCTGAACAACGAGACCGGGCGAGCCGAGCTCGACCCCGCCCAGGGCTCCCTGCTGGCCGTGCTGACCAACGTCACCACGCTCGCCGCCTTCCCCCATGTGGTCGCGGGCGCCTGGCTGGTCGCCGCCGCCTTCGTGACCGGCATCTCCGCCTGGCACATGGTGAACCACCACAACCGGGCCCGCACCGCCGGGATGGGCAGCGTCGAGGGCGAGCAGCACCATCACATGGCGCGCGACGTGTTCCGGCCCGCCGTGCGCTTCGGCGTGGTCGCCATGTTCGTCTCCGCGGTGGCGCTGGTCGTCTCCGGGGACTTCCAGGCCAAGCTCATGTTCGAGCAGCAGCCGATGAAGATGGCCTCCGCCGAGGCGCTGTGCGAGACGCAGGACGACGTGCCCTTCTCGATCCTCACCGTCGGCGGCCCCGACGCCTTCACCGAGGACTGCTCCGGCGTCACCCATCTCATCGAGGTGCCGTACGTGACCGGCATCCTCGCCACCAATGACCCCCACGCCACGCTGCAGGGCGTCGACGACCTCAACGCCCAGTACAAGGAGCAGTTCGGGGAGACCGCCACCGACATCCACGGCAACGAGGTCGAGGCCGACTACCGCCCCAACCTCTTCGTCACCTACTGGTCCTTCCGACTCATGATGGGCCTGGCCGTCTTCAGCGGGATCCTCGCCGTCTGGGCCCTCTGGGTCACCCGCGGAAAGGGCGAGAAGGCCCGCACCAGCGGCTCGACGTGGCTGAAGTGGTACGCGGTGCTCGCCATCCCGATGCCGTTCCTGGCGAACTCCGCCGGCTGGGTGTTCACCGAGATCGGCCGCCAGCCCTGGGTGGTCCACCCCAATCCCGACGACCCCACGATCCGGCTGATGACCATGCAGGGCGTCTCCAGCCACGCCGCCTGGATGGTGGCCACCTCCCTGATCGCCTTCACCCTCGTGTACGGCGTGCTCGCGGTGGTGTGGTTCCAGATGATGCGCAAGGCCGCCCTCCAGGGCATCCCCATCCCGACGCGGGATGAGTCCACCGACGAGCTCGACACCCCGACGCTCTCGTTCGAGTACTGAGCAGCGAGAGGAACTGACAGGACATGGACACCATGCTCGACCCCACCGTGCTGCAGACGCTCTGGTTCGCCATCATCGCGTTCTTCTTCGCCGGCTACTTCCTCCTCGAGGGCTTCGACTTCGGCGTGCAGATGAACGTCGCGACGTTCTGGCGGCGCGGCCCCGGCACCCGCGGCACCATCCTGAAGACGATCGGACCGGTCTGGGACGGCAACGAGGTGTGGGTGATCACCGGCGGCGCGCTGATCTTCGCGGCGTTCCCCGAGTGGTACGCCACCCTGTTCTCCGGGTTCTACTTCGCGCTGCTGGCGCTGCTGCTGGTGCTGATCGTGCGGGTGTGCGCCTTCAAGTGGCGCGACAAGGTCGACTCGGTGCGCTGGAAGAACTCCTGGGACGTGGTCCACATCATCGGCGGGTTTGCCCCGGCGCTGCTGTGGGGCATCGCCTTCGGCAACATCGTCTCCGGGGTCGCGATCGATGAGAACCGGTGGGTGACCACCGATTTCTTCGGCCTGCTGAATCCCTTCGCGCTGCTGGGCGGGGTGGTGTTCGTGCTGCTGTTCTGGTTGCACGGCACCCTGTACCTGGCGCTGAAGGTCGAGGGCCAGCTGCGTGGGGACGCGAACCGCCTTGCCGAGATCCTGGTGCTCCCCACGATCGTGGCCGGCGCGGCCTACCTGCTGTGGTTCCAGTTCGCGTACTCGAACACCTGGTGGACGCTGATCCCGCTGGCGATCGCCGCCTTCGCCCTGGTCGCCGTGCTGCCGCTGAACCGGATGCGCCGTGAGAGCTGGGCCTTCGCCGCCACCGCCACCGGGATCGTGGCCGCCGCGGCCACCCTGTTCGCAGGGCTGTTCCCCTACGTGCTGCCAGCCACCAACGACCCCGCGCACTCGCTCACCGTCGCCAACGCTTCCTCGAGCGAGCACACGCTGATGATCATGCTGGTGGCGACAGCGATCCTGCTGCCGATCGTCCTGGCGTACACCATCTGGACGTACCGTGTGTTCCGTCATCGGATCCGCGATGACGCCGAGGCCCCCGCCCCCGGCTCCCAGCTGATGGAGAAGGCCAAGAAGGGGTACCGCGAAGCGTTCCAGCAGGACTGAGGAGACTCGTGACCACTCCCCCCGCCTCCCGCCGCCGCCGGGCCCCGCTGGACCCCCGGCTCCTGCGAGAGGTGAGCGCCGCCCGCCGCCATGTGCTGCGCACCGTCGCGCTGGGGCTGGTGCAGTCCGGCGCCGTGATCGTCACCGCGCTCGCGATCGCCGGGATCGGCGCCGCGCTGCTGGTGCAAGGGCAGTCCCCGCTGTCCCTGCCGCAGCTGCTGGCCGTGCTCGTGGCGGCTCTCGGGGTGCGGGCGCTCGCGGTGCTGTGGGAGCAGCGCACCGCGCACCGGGCGGCGACCGACGCGATCGCCGAGCTGCGCGGCCGGATCGTGCGCCATGCCGCGCACCTGGGCCCCCGCCGCAGCGCCGGGCGCGGCGCCGACCTCACGTCCCTGGCCACCACCGGCATCGAGAACCTGCGCCCCTATCTGGTGGGGTACGTGCCGCAGTTGATGCTCTCGCTGACCGTGACCCCGCTATGCCTGCTGACGATCGGGATCCTGGATCCGCTCAGCGCCGTCATCGCCGTGGTGACCCTCCCCCTGGTGCCGATATTCATGATCCTGGTCGGCAAGCTGACCGTGGGCCGCTCCGAGCGGCTGATCGCGGACATGCGCACCCTGTGGTCGCAGACGCTCGACCTGATCGACGGCCTCCCCACCCTGCGGGCGCTCGGCCGGGAGAAGGGCCCCGAGAAGACAGTCCGGGCCCTCGGGGAGCGACACCACGCCTCCTCGATGGGGTCGCTGAAATACGCCTTCCTCTCCTCGATGGTGCTCGAGCTGCTGGGGACCCTGTGCGTCGCCCTCATCGCGGTGAACATCGGGATGCGGCTGGTGTACGGCCAGATGGATCTCGCCCCCGCGCTCGCCGTGCTGGTGCTGGCCCCGGAGGTGTACCAGCCGCTGCGCAACGTCGGCTCCCAGTACCACTCCTCCACCGACGGATTGGCGGCGGTCACCGCGACCTTCGAGGTCCTCGACGAGCCCGTCCCCGCCGATGGCGACCTCCCCGCCCCGGACCTCGCGACCTCGACCCTCGCCCTGCGGGAGGTGAGTGTCCGCTCCCGCGAGGGCTGGGCACCGCACCGGGCCTCCTTCACCGTGCCCCCGGGAGAGGTGACCGCGCTGACCGGTCCCTCCGGCTCGGGCAAGACCACCGCCGTGCACCTGCTGCTGGGCCTGCTCGACCCCCAGCACGGGCAGGCAGAGATCATCGCGGCCGACGGCACCGTCACTCCGGTTGCTCAGCTGGAGCGGCGCTCCCTGTGGGAGCAGGTCTCGCTGCTGCCGCAGCGGCCGGTGCTGCCGCCCGGGACGATCCGGGAGGTGCTGCACGACGCCCGCCCCGACGCGACCGAGGAGCAGCTGCAGGAGGCGGCCCGGGCCGCCGGCCTGGACACCGTGATCGCCGAGCGCGGCGGGGACGCGGACCTGGGCCGCGCCGGCCAGGGCATCTCGCTCGGCCAGCGCCAGCGCCTGTCGCTGGCCCGGGCACTGCTCTCCCCCGCCCCGCTGGTGATCCTCGACGAGCCCACCGCCCACCTGGACGGCGCGACCGAGCAGATCGTGCTGGACCTGATCCGCCGACTGCGGAAAGAGGGCCGCACCGTGCTGGTGATCGCCCACCGCTCGCGGCTGGTGGAGATCGCTGATCAGGTCGTCGCCGTCGAGGCGGTGCTCGATCCCGATCCTGCGCCGACTGCCCTGCCCGCCGGTGCGACGTCCGAGCGTCCGGCTGCGGAGGTGACCCGATGACCGCCACCGACCCGGCCTCCCCCGGCGCCGCCTCGGCGCGCCATGACGATCCTCTGAACCGCACCGATCCTCTGAACCGCACCGATCCGCTGCGGCGCACTGATCCGCTGCGCCGTGCAGAGCGGGCGCTCGAGATCCCCGTCGGCCGACTGGTGGCCGCGGTGGGCTCGGCCGCCGCGACCCTCGCCGCCGCCTTCGCCCTCGCGGCGATGTCGGCGTATCTGGTCACACGGGCGTGGACGATGCCGCCTGTGCTGGACCTCTCCGTGGCCGTGGTGATGGTGCGGGGCCTGGGCGTGGCCCGCGGCGTGTTCCGCTGGATCGACCGGATGATCACCCATGACGTCGCCCTGCGCGGCGTCGTCTCCCTGCGTACCAATCTGTTCACCGCCCTCGCCTCCCGCGGCGACGACGCCCTGCTCCGGCTGCGGCGCGGTGACCTGCTGGCCCGGATCGGCGATGATGCGCAGGAGCTCGCCCAGCACGTGATCAAGGCGATCGTGCCCGCCCTGGTGTCGGTGGTGATGCTGGTGGTGGTGATCGCGACCTTCGCCCCGCTGTCCGGGATCGCGACCGCCGTGATGGTCGCCGCCCTGCTGCTGGCGAGCGTGCTCGCACCGCTGGCCGCCCACCGGGCCGCGAGGATCAGCGAGGACGCCGTGGTCACCTCCCGCTCGCAGGTGACCGCGTGGGCGCTGGAGATCCTCGATGACGCCACCGGGCTGCGGATCGACGGCCGTCTCGAGGGCGCGCTGGAGGCGATGCGCACCGAGCAGGCCGCGCACGATGCCGCGATCGATCGGGCCGCTCTGCCCAGCGCCATCGCGTCTGCCGCGGTGCCGCTGACGATGATCCTCGCCGTCACCGGGTCCCTGCTGGGTGCTGGGGCGGTCTGGCTGGACGGCGGCGCCTCCGCCGGGCAGGTCGGGATCCTGCTGCTGCTGCCGCTGTCCTCCTTCGAGGCGGCCACCGCCCTGCCCGCCGCTGCCACCCAGTACGCCCGGTCCCAGGCGGCGGCACGTCGGCTGGACGAGGCGGCCGGGAATCACTCCGGTGCCGGCACCGGCGCCACGACGAATACCGAGTCGGGCTCCGGCGCGGGCACGGCGTCCTCACCGGGTGATTCCTCCCCCGTCGCCATCGAGCGCCCCACGAGCGCTGTCCTCAGCGCCCGGGGCCTCGCGGCCGGATGGAGCCCGCAGGCGCCGCGCGTGGCGGGCCTGGACCTGGATCTCGCGCCCGGCTCTCGGATCGCCGTGGTGGGCGCCTCGGGGACGGGGAAGTCGACACTGCTGGCGACCCTCGCCGGGCTCCTGGAACCGCTCGGCGGCACGGTGAGGCTGGACGGCGAGGACATCGCCGGCATGGATCCCGCCGCGGTGCGGGCTCGGGTCACGTTCTTCGCCGAGGACGCCCACGTGTTCGCGACCACGCTGCGGGAGAACCTGCGAGTGGTGCGCGGCGACCTCACCGATCAGGAGGCACTGGCGGCGCTTGCGGCCGTCGGGCTCGAGGACTGGGTGCGCGGCCTGCCCGCAGGGCTGGACACGATGCTGGGACCCGACGGCACCACCATCTCCGGCGGCGAGCGGCGTCGGTTGCTGCTGGCCCGGGCAGTGCTGCGCGACGGACCGGTGCTGCTGCTGGACGAGCCCACCGAGCACCTGGACACCGAGCGCGGCGACGCCCTGCTGCGCTCCCTGCTCGACCCGCGGGACACCTCCCTGCTCCCGGCCTCCACCACCGCGGTGGTGGTCACCCATCGGCAGGAGGCGATACCGTCGGGCACCGCCGTGCTGCACATCCACGACGGAGCAGCCACGACCTGGACGGAGGCGCCATGACATCGGCGGAGAATGCACGGATCTATGCCCCCGGCTCCCGGACGGATCGCACCCGCATCCAGGATCTGGCCGGGGCAGTGCTCGCCGGTGGGGACACCGATGAGCTGCTCGAGCTGCTGGTCCGCTCCGCCCGCACCGACTGCGCTGCCGACACCTCCGCGCTGGTGATGCCGCAGCCCTTCAGAAGCTGGACCCTGGAGATCGTGGAGGGCACGCACGCCGCCCAGCTGCTCGGGGAGGACGTCGATCCGCTCTCCCCGCTGGGCACGGCGCTGCGCGATGCTGAGGCCGACGCGCTCGAGGCGATCAGCACCCTGGCCGAGGTGCCCGCCCTGGTCGCCGCCGTGGATGCCGGCCCCGAAGGCCTGGGTGCCCTCGCCGTGCTCAGCGAGGTCGGTGCTCCGTTCTCCGACGCGGATCGTGAACGGCTCGATGCCCTGGCGGGCCTGGTGGGTCTGGTACTGCGCGGCCCTCAGCAGCAGGGCGACGAGGAGCTCGAGGACGAGCGCGGTCGCATCGCTCGGGACCTGCACGACCTCGCGATCCAGGAGCTGTTCGCGGTGGGGATGGAGCTCGAGGCGCTCACCGACGCCCTGGCCTCACCGGGCGATCCGCCGTCGAACCATCGCATCCGCACCACGGTGGCGACCTCGGTGCAGGGGGTGGAGAACGCCGTCGCACAGATCCGTCAGATCGTGCAGTCCCTGCGCCGGGAACGGGTCGAAGCGACCCTGCTGGAGAGGCTGCGCCACGAGGTGGGGCTGGCGACCTCAGGGCTCGGCTTCGTACCTGCCCTGAGACTCCCCCAGAATCCCGGGGACCTGGACCGGGAACTGACCCCAGAGATCGCGGAGGACGTCGTCGCCGTGGTGCGGGAGTCGCTGGCCAATGCGGCCCGGCATGCGCACGCCTCCGCGGTCGCGGTCTCGGTCAGCGTGTTCTCCGAGGGGGTGGACCGGGTGGTGCAGGTCAACGTCTCCGACAACGGCCGCGGCATCGACCCCTCGGTGCGCAGGCGCAGCGGACTGGCGAACATGTCCTCTCGCGCCCGGCGGCACTCCGGCTGGGTCGATGCGATCAACCTCGAGCCCGGCACCATGATCTCCTGGCGGGTCACCCTGCCCCAGAGCTGATCAGGTCCTCCCGTCGCAGGGCAGGCCCGTCGCTCGAGGGGCGCGAGGACCGGTTCCCGCGCGGAGCGCCTCAGGCGTTGAGCTCAGCTCTTCCAGCCCGCGCGGCGGCGGGCGGCGACCATCGCGGCGACCTGCGTGCGGCGCTGCATCCCGTAGGCCTGCAGGATCACCGTCACCCGGTTCTTCACGGTCTTCTCCGCGATGCCCATCTCCTCGGCGATCTCGCGGTTGGAGTGGCCGTCCCCGATCAGGTCCACGATCTTCCTGTCCGAGTCGGAGAGCTCCGGCCCCTCGTCCACGTGGCCGCGGGGCCAGATCGTGCCCCCGCGGTGGACGGTGCCGATCGCCTCGACGATCTCCTGGGAGCGGGCGGACTTCAGGATCAGCCCGGCCGCGCCGGCGGCCTGGGACTCGCGCAGCGCGGCATCGTCGTCGAAGCTGGTCAGCACCAGCATCAGCTGCTCGGGATCCTGGCTGCGGGCGGTCTTCATGACGTCGATCCCGGTACCGTCGGGCAGCTGCAGATCGACCACCAGCACATCCGGGCGCACCGCCGGGAGGCGGCGGCGGGCCTCGGCCACGCTGGACGCCTCCCCCACCACCGTGAGGGTCTCGCTGGCCTGGATCGCCATCACGATGCCCCGGCGGACCACCTCGTGGTCATCCACCAGCATCACGCGGATCTTCGCGGCGTTCTCGCTCGCTGTCACTGAGAGTCCTTCCGAGTGGCCCGGATCGACGGTACGTGGGCAGAGATGGCGGGACCATCATCCCTGGTGCTGGGCTCGACATCTCAATCTACCGCACGGCCAACAGGCTGACCGTGCGACGGGGCCGGGGCTCGCATCCCGCGGGCGACTGCCTCTGGCGGAACACTGGAGCACGACCTCACGCTCGTCACCCGCACCACCCGGGACTTCCAGCGGGCGGGTATCGAGTTCCTCGATCCCTGGCAGCTGTAGCGGGAGCAGGGTTCGCCGTCACGCGCGCATGGGTACTCGACCCTCCTTCGCAGTCCTGCGGGACCGAAGAGATCCTTCATCGGCAGCCCCGCGTACGCGCTGGTCAGGCAGTCAGGCCGGACGCGGCGCCGCGTGCGAGCATGCCCGTGACGGTCAGGTCGATGAGGTCGCGGAGGACTTCGGTGAAGTCCATCTGGGTGGCCGCGGTTTCCGGGTCGGCCCCGTAGGCGGCCTGGAGCGCGGGCGAGGGCGTGCTCTGGGGCCAGGAGCCGGCAGTCATCAACAGCGTGTAGGCGATGACCTGGTAGGCCTGTTCGGACGTGAGCTCCGGCAGGGCTCGCACGACGGCGTCGACGACGATGCCGACCTCGGCGGCAATCGCGTGCTTGTGCCGCAGGGCCGAGTCGGTGGAGATGTTGCGCTCCAGGACCGCGGACTGGGCGCTGACGAGGTCGCACATCACGGGTCTGGCCGCGATCGACAGGGCCAGGGTGTCAGCGACACCGGTCGCACGCTCGGGCACGGTGCCGGAGCGCGGGACGAGCGCTCCATCGATCTCGGCGGCCCAGTCGTGGAGCTCGGCGTCGAGCAGTTCCAACAGGATCGCCTCGCGGGACTCGAAGTAGCGCAGCACGTTCGACTTGGCCAGTCCCACGCGCCGGCTGAGCTCGTTCAGGCTCACTCCGGCCACCGGCATCTCGGCGAGCATCGCCGCGGTCGTCCTGAGGATGACCCGCCGGCGGTGCTCGCGCTGCTCCTCGCTGCGCGCCCTCTGGAAGTCCACGACCCGATGCTGCAGACCAGCCGTCTCTTGTGTGCAGACCGGCGGTGCGTCATCGTCGAGCGCATGAACAGACCACCGGTCTATCAAGGGGTCGGTCATGGCCTACGAGATCCCCGATCTGAAGGGCAGGCTCCCAAGACCAGGAAGAAGCATCCGAACAGCAGGATCACGATGGCCATGAACAACGGCGAGGCCACATCGGCGCGTTCCGACGGCGGTTTCTCGCTCCCACCGGTGGCAGCTTTCTCCAGAGTTTCTCCAGCTCGTATGGACGGGTGCGAGGAAGGCGGCTGGTATCCACTGACGCCATGCTAGCGCCGGGGACGCGCGGCCAGGAGAGGAGCTGGCCGCTTGCTCCAGGACGGGGCCGGCACGATGATCAGCCCGGTGCATAGCGCTTCCGCTGGCACCTCGGGCAGAAGTGGCTCGAGCGGTTCGTGAAGGCGACTCGGCGGATCGGAGTCCCGCAGCGCGGGCAGGGCTCGCCGTCACGCCCGTAGGCGTGCAGGGAGCGGGCGAAGTAGCCGCTGCGGCCGTCGACGTTCACGTAGAGGTCGTCGAAGCTGGTGCCGCCCACGGCCAGTGCCCGCTCCATCACGGCGCGAGTGTCGCGCAGCAGTTCGAGGGTCTTTCGCTGGGAGAGCGCCTGGCCGGGGGTGTCGTATCGGACCCGCGCCGCCCACAGGCCCTCGTCAGCATAGATGTTCCCGACGCCGGAGACGATCCCCTGGTCCAGCAGCAGCGATTTGATCGGGGCGCGGCGAGTGCGGATCCGTCGGGCGAGGACCGGCAGGTTCAGGGCGTCATCCAGCAGGTCCTGGGCGATGTGAGTGACGTCGGCCGGGAGGATCTCCCCCTCGGCCGCGGCGGCGACCGTGCCGGGCGGCACTGCGACCAGGGGGCTGGTCCAGATCCCACCGAAGATCCGCTGGTCGATCAAGTCCACCGCGGAGCCGTCGTCGAGGGTGAGGGTCAGGCGGCGATGACGCAGGCCCACGGGGTCCTTGCCCGGGGTGCGGATGCGCAGCTGGCCGCTCATGCCCAGGTGGGCGAGCAGGGCATCGCCCGTGTCGGCGCCGTCCTCATGGGCCATCCGCCACCACAGGAACTTGCCGCGACGCTCGACGGCGGTGAGACGGGTGCCGAGGGTGGTCGCGCGCAGGCGGTCCGCCCCGCCCTCCTGGCGGCGGATGATGCGGGGGTCGACGACCTCCAGCTCGGTGATGGTGCGGCCGACGGTGAAGGGCTCCAGGCCCCGGCGCACCACTTCGACCTCGGGCAGCTCAGGCATCGCTCAGCCCTGGGGGAACAGGGTCTCGCCGCGCTCGGCCAGGAGAGCTCGCACGGCGTTCTGGGCGGCGGCGAGCTCGGCATCCTTCTTGGAGTTGCCCTGCCCGGCGGCGCTCGCCACGCCGTCGATCGTGACAGTGGCCTGGTAGATCTTCTCGTGCTCGCGGCCGGTCTCGGTGACCTCGTACACGGGAGCCTGCCCGGTCTCTGCCGCGATCTCCTGCAGGCGGGACTTGAAGTCGTAGCTGGTCTCCAGGAACTCGTCGGAGTCCAGCAGGGGCGCCATCAGGTCCAGCACGAAGCGGCGGGAGACGTCCTGCCCGCAGGCCAAGTGCACCGCGCCGATCACGGCCTCGGTGGTGTCGGCGAGGATCGAGACCTTGGTGCGGCCGCCGGTGAGGTCCTCCCCGCGGCCGAGCTTCACGTAGGCGCCGAGGTCCAGCTGGGAGGCGATCACAGCCAGTGCTCGGCCCGAGACGGTCGCGGCGCGGCGCCGGGCCAGGTCCCCTTCGGCGAGCCCGGGGTGGGCGGCGTAGAGCTTCTCGGTGACCGCGAGCTGCAGCACCGCATCGCCCAGGAACTCGAGGCGTTCGTTGTGAGGGACGAGATCGTGCTCGTAGGAGTACGAGCGGTGGGTCAGGGCGAGATCCAGCATCCCGCTCTCCCGAAGGTCCGCTGCCTGGGCACCGTCCAGCGGGAGGGCGGCGAGCAGGGCGGCGGGGTCGGCGGCCTCGACCGGGCGGCGGGACTTGCGGCTGCGCGCCATCAGGCGCGGTCCTTGTCAGCGCCGCCCTCCGCGCCGTCATCGGTGCTGTCCATGCTGCTGTTCTCGAAGAAGCCCTGGAGGGCGGCGAAGCGGTCGTCGATCACGTCATGCGCATGGTCGGGGTCGTCCTCCATGCGGAACCCGCACTGAGAGCAGAGTCCCGGGCAGTCGGGGCGGCACAGGGGGCGCTCCTCGGCGTCGACGGCGAGGGTGTCGCGCACCAGCGGGGTGAGGTCCACGGCGTCGCCGTCCAGCAGCGCCGAGTCCTCCTTCTCCTCCTCCTTGAGCTTCTCGGGGTAGAGGAACAGCTCGCTGAGCGTCGAGTCGATGTCCTGCTCGACGGGGTCGAGGCAGCGGGAGCACTCCCCCTCGAGGTGAGTGCGGAGGGTGCCGTGCACGTAGATGCCCTCGACGACGGATTCGAGCTCGGCCTCGATCTCGATCGGCTCCCCCTGCGGGGGCTGCATGGCGGCGCCGCCGAGGGCGGCGTCCTGCCGCGCGGGGGCGGTCAGAGTGCGCTCGATGAGACGGTGGGAGCCGGTGCGGCCGATGAGGTCGACGACCTCGAAGCGGAGGTCGAGGTCTGCCGGGTCCGGAGCGGTGGCGTTGGTGTTCACCGCTCCAGGATACGAGGGAGAGCTCAGCGTGTGGTGAGCGCCTCGCGCAGAGCGGACGCGGACGCTGCCGGCAGCATGTCGGAGACGTCCCCACCGAGCTTCGCGACCTCCCGCACCAGCGAGGAGGAGATGTGGCTGAGGGTGGAGTGGGTGAGCAGGAAGACGGTGTCGATCCCGGCCAGGTGGTGATTCATCCGGGTCATGGGCTCCTCGTAGGAGAGGTCGACCTGGGTGCGGATGCCGCGCACGACGGCCTGGGCCCCGTGCTCGCGGCAGAAGTCGACCAGGAGCCCGCCGGAGAGCACCTCGGTGCGGACCCGGTCGGTCAGGCCCTCCTGCTCGAGGGTGCGGTCGATCGCGGTGCAGCGGGTCTCGAGGTCGAGCAGGCCCTGCTTGTTGGGGTTGTGGCTGACGGCGATGATCAGCTGGTCCGCGAGCGCGGCGGCGCGGCGGGCGAGGTCGAGATGCCCCCGGGTGAAGGGGTCGAAGGAGCCGGGCAGGACGAGGGTGCGCATGGGGACACCCTATGGCGCAGCAGAGCAGGGGGCAGGGGCGGGACCCCGCAGGACCGGCACGGGAACGGCCGGGCCCGCTCAGGACGGGTCGGGCAGGTTCAGGGTCATGGTCACCTGGTGCACGCCGTCGTCGTCGATCGCGCCGATCTCGAGGGTGCCGGTGACGCCCTGGAGCTCCCCGCTGCCGGAGCCGGGGGCGATCACGTACTGCAGGGTGGGCTCCCCCGCGGCCATCAGTCCGAGCTGCTGGAAGGCGAGGGTCCCGCTGCGCCCGTCGAGGGTGCCGTCGAACCGTTCGGTGGCGACGTAGCCGGCGCTGCCGGTGGCGGGATCGCCGGCGGTGAGCATGGTGCCGCGGCTGACTCCCCGCAGGTCACCACCCCAGGTCTTCTCCATCGTGAAGCGGCCGGCTGAGCCGGGAATCTCCGCATCCGGGGACAGGGCGATGGTGAAGGTCGCGGAGAGGGTGACGGGCTGGGGAGTCATCGGGGGTCCCTTCAGTCGTTCGACGGCGTCAGGCTATCCGAGGCGGAGGCCGACATGCCCAGGGTCACGGGATCGAGCTGGACGAATCCTCCGCGCTCTCCTCTGCCTCCTCAGCGCGGGCATCCGGACCGCCGTACTGCAGGGCGGTCTCGCCGTAGGACTTCGCGCCGTCCTCGGTCCAGCCGGGCGGCCAGGTGATCGCCGGGGTGCGGGTGGAGCGCTCGATCACGACCAGGGCGTCATCGCGCAGGGCGGGTCGCAGGGTGACCAGCAGCAACTCGAGAGCGGGGGTGGTCACGCCATAGGGCGGGTCGATGAAGACCAGGGAGAAGTCCTTCCCGGCGAGCTCCCCGGCGACCGTCTCAGCCTTCGCGGCCCGGACCTCCGTGCTCTCGGTCAGCCCCAGCTCGGCAGTGGTGCGGCGCAGCTGCTTGGCGGTGGGGCCGTGGGCGTCCACGAGCAGGGCGCTGCGGGCGCCGCGGGAGAGTGCTTCCAGGGCCAGTGCCCCGGTGCCGGCGTAGAGGTCCAGCACGCGGGCGTCGGCGATCGCGTCCCAGGTCTCCAGCCGGGAGAACAGGGCCTCGCGCACCCGGTCGGTGGTGGGGCGGGTGCCCTTGCCGGGCGGGGAGGGCAGGGGGCGGCCTCCCAGGGTGCCGGCGATGATCCGTGGCATGTCAGCTCCTCTCGACGTCCGGGTCGGCGTCGCGCAGGCGGTTCTCGACCGCGAGGGCGAGATCGGGGTGCAGGGCGAGCTCGGGGTCCTCGGCGATGACCGCGAAGGCGTCGCGACGGGCTCCTTCGATGAGGTCGGCGTCGCGCAGCAGGTCCAGGTGCTTCAGGGTGCGACTCAGGCCGGACTGCTCCTCCCCCACCAGGTCGCCGGCGCCGCGGCGACGCAGATCCAGGTCGGCCAGGGCGAAGCCGTCGGCGGCGTCGGCGATGGCCTGCAGGTGCTGGGAGGTCGCGGAGCCCGGGGCGGTGCGGGTGTCGAGGAACGCGATGCCGGGCTGGGCGCCGCGACCCACGCGGCCGCGCAGCTGGTGCAGCTGGGAGACGCCGAAGCGCTCGGCGTCGAGGATGATCATCACCGAGGCGTTCGGGACGTCGATGCCGACCTCGATCACGGTGGTGGCGACCAGCACGTCGATCTGTCCGGCGAGGACCTGCTCCATCACCGCCTGCTTCGCCTCCGTCTCGAGGCGGCCGTGGAGGATCCCGATCCGGGCCCCGGCCAGCTCCGGGCGCTCGGCCAGGCGCTCGGCGGTGGCGGTCACGCCGCGGGGCGGATCCATCGCGGGCGCGGTCTCGGCGCCGGAGTCGTCGAACTGGGCGGGCACGGGCTCTTCGGCGGGGTCCTCGTCGATGCGGGCGCAGACGACGAACACCTGGCGGCCGGCACGCACCTCCTCCCCGGCGCGCTCCCACATCCTCGCCTCCCAGCGCTCGAGGTCCTCGTGGACGACGAAGCTGCTGACCCCGGCCCGCATGCCGGGGCTCTCGCGCAGGGTGAGCATGTCCAGGTCCCCCACGGTCGCCAGCGCCGCGGTGCGCGGGATGGGGGTGGCGGTCATGACGATGACGTGGGGGCTGTTGCCTGCCGGTCCCTTCGAGCGGAGCCGGCGGCGGTGATCCACCCCGAAGCGGTGCTGCTCGTCGATGACCACGAGCGCGAGGGAGGCGAACTCGACCGATTCGGTGAGGAGGGCGTGGGTGCCGATCACGATGCCGGCCTCGCCGGAGGTGACGTCCAGGAGGGTCTCGCGGCGGGCGGCGGTGCGCTGGGACCCGGTGAGCAGGCGGACCTTCGTGGCCTCGGGCTCGCCGTCGAGCTGCCCGCCCCGGCCCAGCCCGCCCAGCAGCGCCATGATGGTGCGGTGGTGCTGCTCGGCGAGCACCTCGGTGGGTGCCAGCAGAGCGGCCTGGTGCCCGGCGTCGACCGCGCGCAGCATGGCGCGCAGGGCGATCACCGTCTTGCCGGAGCCGACGTCCCCCTGCAGGAGCACGCTGGAGGGGTGGTCGCGGGCGATGCGCTCGGTGATCTGCTCACCGATCTGCTGCTGACCGCCGGTGAGGGTGAAGGGCAGGCGCTGGTCGAAGAGCTCCTGGAGGGGGCCGGTGGCGGTCAGCGGAAGGGCGGGGGTGGCGTCGTCGACCGCGCGGCGCTGGGCGAAGATGGTCTGCAGCACGAACGCCTCCTCGAAGCTGAGGTGGGAGATCCCGCGGCGCACCTCCTGCTCGGTCATCGGGGTGTGCACCATCCGCACCGCCTCGCTCAGCGGCGGCAGGTCGTGGGCTGCGAGCACGACGGCGGGCACCGGGCGGGTCAGCTGCTCGGAGAACTCCAGGCCCTTCTCGGTGGCGGAGCGCATGGTGCGCTGGGCGATGTTCTTGCGCAGCGGGTAGACGGGCAGGGGTCGTTCGGCGCGGGCTCGCTCCTCGGGGGTGTCCTCGAAGTCCTCGTACATCGGGTGGGTCAGCTGGGGGTGGCCGTACCTGTCGGTGCGGACGGTGCCGCGGATGACGATGTGGCGGCCGATGGTGAGCCGGCTGCGGTGCCAGTCCACCAGGTGCTGCTTGGCCAAGAAGAAGGTGAGGGTGATGTCCTCGATGCCGTCGGAGACGACGACCTCCAACAGGTGGCCCTGGCGGCTGCGCATGCGGCGATCGCGCACCTCCATCACGGAGACGATCGCGCTCATCTCCTCGCCCTCCTGGACCTCGTGCAGGGAGCGCAGCGGTGCGGGGGTGGTGTAGCGGCGCGGAGCGAAGCGCATCATGGTGTCCAGGTCGCGCACCCCGAAGGAGGCCATGGCGCGGGACTCCTTGCGCTCCAGCAGCTCGCTCAGCGGCATGGAGCCACGGATCGCGTCGGAGCGGCGGGATGCGGGGGTCACGCGCACTATCGTGCCACCCACCAGGGGCCCTGTGGCGGAATCCACAGCGCACGGCGCACTCCCGCCCCTTCAGCTCCGGGCCGAGCTGAGATATGCTTCCGAGGTTGCCCTGACCGTCTGGGGGCGTGCGCGGCCCCGTGCAGTCCCGGTCACCGGCGCCTGTGATGCTTCCGCCTCCATGGCCGGCGAGCACTCCCAGGAACGGGCGGGCACCTTCGAGATCTCGATTCATCAGGAGACGACAGTGGCTTCTTCCACGTGTGACATCTGCGCCAAGGCACCGGTCTTCGGCAAGACCGTGTCCCACTCGCACCGCCGCCACTCGCGCCGCTGGAACCCGAACATCCAGTCGGTGCGCACGGTGGTCAACGGCACCCCGAAGCGTCTGAACGTCTGCACCTCCTGCCTCAAGGCCGGCAAGGTGCAGAAGCTCGGCGCCTGAGCGACCGCTTCCGCAGCCGCGCGCTGCACTGATCAGAGCCTCCACCCACCGGGTGGGGGCTCTTGTCATGCCCGATGGCAGACTCGCGGGAAGCCGCGGAGCCGATGGCACCGTCTGTGCGTGGTGCGTCGGCTACAGCGGAGTCCTCGCTCATGACGGACGACGATCGAGCACCGCGTCGCCGTCCGTCGTGGGCTCGGATCAGGCGCTGGCGAGGGTGCTGGTGTCGATGACGGCGCGGAAGAAGACCTCGCCGGCGACCACGCGGTCGTAGGCGGCGTCGACCTCGCGGGCGTCGACCACCTCGATGTCCGCGGCGATGCCGTGCTCGGCGCAGAAGTCGAGCATCTCCTGGGTCTCGGCGATGCCGCCGATGTTGGAGCCGGCGATGACCTTGTTGCCGCCGATCACGGAGCCGAAGCCGAAGGGCTGCTTCTCGGGCGGCAGGCCCACCACCGCGAAGACCCCGCGGGGCTTGAGCAGGCTCAGGTAGCGGTCCACGGGGATGTCGGCGCTGATGGTGTTGAGGATCAGGTCGAACTCGCCGCGGTGGTCGGCGAAGAAGTCCTCCTCCTCGGTGGCGAGCATGCGGGCAGCGCCCATGTCGATCGCGAGCTGCTCCTTCTTGCGGGTGCGCGAGAGCACGGTGACCTCGGCGCCCATCGCGGCGGCGATCTTCACGCCCATGTGGCCGAGGCCGCCGAGGCCGAGGACGGCGACCTGCTTGGGCTTGCCGTCCTTCAGCTCGCCGGCGCCCCACCGGGCCAGCGGGGCGTAGCTGGTGATCCCGGCGCACAGCAGCGGTGCGGCGACGTCGAAGTCGAGGGCGTCGGGGATGCGCAGCACGAACTTCTCGTTGACGACGACCTTCTGGGCGTAGCCGCCCTGGGTGACGGTCTCGTCCACGTCGATCGCGTTGTAGGTGCCGATGTTGCCCTCGACGCAGGCCTGCTCCTGGCCTGCGCGGCACTCCTCGCACTTCCCGCAGGAGTTCACCATGCAGCCCACGCCCACGCGGTCGCCGACCTTCCAGTCGGTGACGTTCTCGCCGACCGCTTCGACGACGCCGGCGATCTCGTGGCCGACGGTGAGGGGGAAGTGCGCCTCGCCCCATTCGTTGCGGATCGTGTGGATGTCGGAGTGGCAGATCCCGGCGGCCTTGATGTCGATGACGACGTCGTCGGGGCGGGGGTCGCGGCGTTCGATGTCGGTGATCTGGAAGGGCTGATCGGGGCCGGTCTTCTGCAGGGCCTTGACGGTGAACGGCATCGGTACTCCTCTGATCGCGGACAGACCTCGCCAGCGTAGTGCAGGACGGGAAGGCCCGGCAGCAGGATCGGCGGTGCGCGAACAGCTCCCCTCGGCCCGCGCATCCGCTGAGCCCGCACGTCCGCTGGGGCCGCACGGCTCGATGAACCGCACGGCTCGATGGACCGCACGGTTCAACAGCAGCGGCTCACGCGAAGTGGTCCCACCCGTCGCCGGGAAGGGGGTCGCCGTCCAGGGTGATCTGCGGTGACCGGTGATCGAGCGGTGCGTGGACGGTGCCGATCGGGCGGAACCCGGCGGGGACCCGGTCCGGGGGGAAGGTGGCGAGCAGTGCGTGCTCCTCGCCGCCGTGCAGCACCCACTGCCAGGGGTCCAGCTCGAGCGCTGCGGCGAGCGGTGCCAGCCGCCGGACGTCGTGCTCCAGGGCGGCACGGTCCAGGTGAAGGTCCACTCCGCTCGCAGCCGCGATCCGGCTGCCGTCGCGACCGAGCCCGTCGGAGAGATCCATCATCGCGGTCGCCGCACGGCCGCCGGTCCAGCCCAGGGACAGGTCCGGCTCCGGGGCGTTGTGCCAGATGACGACCTCCCCGGCGAGCGGATCCTCGAGATCGTGCAGCAGCGGGCGGGGACGGCCCTGAACGGAGCGGTCCTGGGCGATCCGCACGTGGCCGGCCAGGACCAGGGCGAGACCGGCGGCGGAGCGGCCCAGCTGCTCGGTGCCGATGGTCAGGACGTCCCCGGGCCGGGCTCCGCTGCGCAGGATCGGAGCGTCGCCCGGGGCGAGGGCGCCCATGGCGGTGACGGTGATCGTCAGCTGCGGAGCACGGCCCAGATCTCCGCCGACGATGCTCGCGCCGTCGGCTCCGGCTCGTTCGGCCAGCGCGGTGCTGAGCTGCTCGAACGCCAGCGGTGGAGTATCGGCCGGGGCGGAGACGGAGACCACCAGGGCCAGCGGGCGGGCACCCATGGCGGCGACGTCGGCGAGGTTCTGCACGGCGGCCTTGTGACCGATCCACAGCGGGTGGGAGGTGCCGGGCAGGAAGTCGTGTCCCTCGACCAGGGTGTCGGTGGTGACGACGAGACGGTCCGAGGGCAGGTGCACCACGGCCGCGTCGTCCCCCGGCCCCACCTCCACCGCGGGTCCCTGGGACAGGTGCGGCAGGATCCGGGCCAGCAGGCCCGCTTCACCGCTCGGGAGGGAAGTGCCCTTTGACGTGCCCGACGTGGTCTCGCTCATCACTCCATTGTGCCCGGCATCGTGCCCGGCGCCGTGACCGGCCTGCACCGCCCTTCCGACAAACCGCACCGGCCGCCTGGGATCTGCGGCCCGCGGATCCCGGTAGTCTCGACGGGTGCTTCCCTCACGTGCTCTCCCCCGCGCCGCCGCGGTGATCACCGCCGCCGGGATGATGCTCACTCTCTCCGCCTGCGGCACGGTGAAGGTCCCGCCGGGCCCCGCGGCCTCGGATCCCACCTGTGCGGACGTGATGATCGCGGTCCCGCCCACGCTGCTGGAGCTGGAGCGTACCGAGACCTCCAGCCAGGCCACCGCCGCCTGGGGCTCCGGGGACGACACGATCGTGATGCGCTGCGGGGTCACCCCGCCGGCTCCGAGCACCGATATGTGCACCACCCTCGAGGATGCCGACGGTGTGCAGGTGGACTGGATCGTGAAGCAGGAGGAGGGCGAGGAGATCGTCCAGTACACGACCTACGGGCGTGAGCCGGCGATCGATCTGACCGTGCCCCGCTCGGTCGCGCCGGATCAGCCCTCGGCGGCCGCTCTGGATCTCGGGCAGCTGATCACCCGGCACATCGAGGCGACCGCCCGCTGCATCGGTCCCGGCGACCTGCCCTGACCCCTCGCCGGTGCGGCCCGAACGCTTTACGCCCGAACCAGCCGGGTCAACGGGACACGCGCGGTTCCGGGAAAGGCTCGGTGTGGGAGCACGCGAGCCGCCGGGGTCCGCGCGCTCCGATGATCAGCGCAGTCCAAGCCGACGCTCCCGCGCCAGATCGATCAGCTCGGCGATCAGGTCCGGGTAGGTCAACCCCATGTTCTCCCACAGCACCGGGAACATCGAGTACGGGGTGAAGCCGGGCATGGTGTTGACCTCGTTGACCATCACCGTCCCGTCAGGAGTCACGAAGGTGTCGACCCGGGCCAGACCCTCCAGACCCAGGGCCTCGAACGCGCGAGCGGCCAGGTCCCGCAGGTCCTCGAGCACAGCATCGGGGAGGGCGGCGGGCACGTCGATGTTCACGGTGCCCTTGCCGAAGTACTTGGCCTCGTAGTCGTAGAAGTCGAGGTCCTCCCCCACTTTCACCTCGCCGGGCACGGTGGTGCGGGGTTCGCGGCCGTCCCGGCCCTGCAGCACGCCCACCTCGATCTCGCGCGCCTCGATGCCCTCCTCGATCAGCACCTTGGGGTCCTCGGCGAAGGCGAGATCCATGGCCGCCTGCAGCTGGTCGGGGTCGGTGACGCGGGTGACGCCGAGGCTCGAGCCGGCCCGGGCGGGCTTGACGAACCAGGGCAGCGCACAGTTCTCACGCAGGTGCTTGGTGATCGCACGGGACTCCCGCTCCCAGCGGTCCTGGCGGACCACGATGCCGGGCGCGGTGGGGATGTTCGCGGCGTGCAGCACGAGCTTGGTGGCGGCCTTGTCCATGGCGGCCGCGGAGGCGAGCACGCCGCTGCCCACGTAGGGCACGCCGGCCAGCTCGAACAGCCCTTGGAGGGTGCCGTCCTCCCCGTAGGGGCCGTGCAGCAGCGGCAGCAGCACATCGACCTCGGCCAGCGGAACGATCCGGCCGTCCTCGACGGCGCGCAGGGCGACCCTCTCCCCCGCCGCAGGAACAGCAGAGGGCAGGAGCACCTCGGTGCCGTCCTCGGGCACCTCGGGGGCGCGCCCGTCCACGAGGGTCCAGTCCGCCGGATCGTCGGAGACCCGGACCCAGCGGCCGCTGCGGGTGATGCCGATCGCGGTGACGTCGAAGCGGTCGCGATCGATCGCGGCCAACACTCCGCCGGCGGTGATGCACGAGATGCCGTGCTCACCGCTGCGGCCGCCGAAGAGCAGGGCAACAGAGATTCTCATACGCGCAGGGTAGTCACTCCGGCCGCACGGACCGTGACAGCAGGGCCGTGGTGACGTCCTCGATCCGGGCACCGTGATCCACCACATCCACCACGGCCGCGGTGATCGGCATGTCCACCCCCAGGCGGGCGGCGAGCCCGGCGACGGCCCGGGCGGTGGCGACGCCCTCCGCGGTCTGGCCGATCTCGGCCCGGGCCTCCTCCACGCCGAGGCCCCGGCCCAGGGCGAGCCCCATCCGGTGGTTGCGGGACAGCGGGGAGGCGCAGGTGGCGACCAGATCGCCCATCCCGGCCAGGCCCGCGAAGGTCGCCGGGTCCGCCCCGAGCGCCGCTCCCAGGCGGGTCATCTCGGCCAGGCCTCGGGTGATCAGGCTGGCGGTGGTGTTGTGGCCGTGGCCGAGGCCGCTCGCGGCACCGACGGCGATCGCGATGACGTTCTTCACCGAACCCGCGATCTCCACCCCGATCAGGTCGCTGGAGGTGTAGGCCCGCAGATAGGGGGCTCCGCACCAGGTGGCGAAGGGGGCGGCGAGCTCGGGATCGGCCGCGGCGACCACGCTGCCGCAGGGGCGGCGCTCGAGGATCTCGGCGGAGAGGTTCGGCCCGGACAGCGCTCCGATCAGCTCGGGTCGCACTCCCCCGGCATCTCGCAGCACCTCACTGATGCGGGCGTCGGTGCCGCGCTCGATGCCCTTGGTCAGTGACAGCACCGGCAGGTCCGGCAGGCCCCGGGGCAGGTCCTCGGCCAGCCACGCGGTGAGGGTCTCGCGCAGCGACTGGGCGGGGACGGCGATCACGACCCCCTCGGCGCCGTCGAGCGCCTCGGCGATGCGGGAGGTGGCGGTGACGGACGCGGGCAGCTGATGCTCCCCGAGGTAGCGGCGATTGCGGGAGGTGTCCCGGATCTCGGCGGCGACCTCCTCGCGGCGCGCCCACACGGTGACCTCGCTGCCGCCGTCGGCCAGCACCTGCGCGAAGGTGGTGCCCCAGCTGCCGGCACCCAGCACGGCCAGTCGTCGGACGGTGCTCATCTCGACGCTCCTTCCGAAGGGCGGTGGTCGGTGGCGGAGCCGACTGCCCGGGCGGGACCGCCCGCCGGGGCTCGACTGCCCGCCCGGTCTGCGTTCAGGGCACGGACGGTCGCGGCGGCGGCGTCATCGCGCAGCCGGTGCAGCTCGGCGCTGGTGAGCTTCCCTCCCCGTTCAGGGCGCACCGGATCCTGCCGCGGATCGTGCAGGGTCGCCGGTGGGTCGCTCCCGCGTGTCTCGGCGAGCAGGGCGGCGATCGCCGTCATCAGCTCTGCGGTGAGGCGCTGGGCGGCGACGTTCTCGCTCTCGTCCGCGGTTCGGGTGGCGATCAGCGGCTCCCCCACCCGCATGATGATCCGGCCGCGGCCCGGCCGGGGCAGGGCACGGCCCACGGGCCAGAGACGGCGAGACCCCCAGCAGGCGACCGGGATCAGCGGCGCCCCGGTCGCGAGGGCCAGGCGGGCCGCCCCGTGCTTGCCCTGCATGGGCCACAGCTCGGGGTCGCGGGTGTAGGTGCCCTCGGGGAACACCATCATGATCTCGCCGCGCCGCAGGGACTCACGGGCGCTGGCCAGGGCGTCCTGGCCTCGCGCGGTGCCGCGGTGGACGGGCACCTGCCCGGTGGCGCGCAGCAGCGCCCCCAGCACGGGGATGCGGAACAGGGACTCCTTGGCCAGGAAGCGCGGAGCGATCCCGCTGCCCTGCAGCAGGTGGCCGTAGGCCAGGGCATCCAGCGGGCCGGTGTGGTTGCCGCAGGCGATGCCGCCGCCCTGAGGCGGGAAGTTCTCGGTGCCGATCCAGCGGGGACGGGTCAGCAGGGCCAGCAGGGGGCGCAGCGGCAGCTGGGCGAGGAAGATGACGGCTCCGGCGCGGCGCTGGGGCGAGCGGGCGCGGCCGATGCCCCAGCTGCGCAGCGGGCCGTTCCTGTGCTCACGGGCAGTGCCCCGCGGTCGCATCAGCGCTCGGCCGGGGACTCGCGGCGGCCGATGGCCTTGCGGGCGGCCTGCCCGGAGACCTGGCGAATCGTGGAGCCGCCGGTCATGGTGCGGCGCTTCAGGGTGGTGGGGGCGCGGCGGGCCAGGGTGTTCACGGCGGCGGCATGCATGAGGCGGCGGGGGGCGAAGGCGATCCGACCCCGCACGGAGCGGTACTTCACGGCGGTGGTGACCTGCAGCAGGTCCCCGCCGGGCAGCAGGGCCACCCCGATGCGCACCCGCAGGTTCTCGTCGTCGTCCTTGATCAGGGCCTCGGCCCCGACCACCTCGTCGGCGACGTAGTCCTTCTCC
>DXDT01000285.1 GCA_019115335.1 Candidatus Brachybacterium merdigallinarum | reverse complement strand
GGCCTGGTCGGTGCGCACCAGCGGGGTCTCCAGCACGGTCTCGACCAGGACCGGCTGGGTGGGGTGGTGGGCGGCGGGCGGGGCGGGCTCCTGGCCACGGGCGAGCAGGTGCAGAGCTGCGACCTGTGGCCCGAAGCGGTCGGTGACCGCGGCGGCGGGCAGAGCGGCGAGGTCTCCCAGGGTGGTGATGCCGAGCCGCTGCAGCAGATCGATGTCCTCGGTCAGGTCCGCGGGGCCGATGCGGCCTGTGGGGGTCGCACCCTGCGTCGTCGGTGCCTCGCGCAGCCGGGTGATCGGATGCGGGGCGAGGTAGTCGGCGGAGCGGCCGGGACGGATGATCCGCCCGGGCGCAGAGGCGAGCAGGGCGGCGAAGGGGCCGTCGGCGATGCCGACGCTCGCGTCCCAGCCCGTGAGATCCGCGACCGCGTCGATGATCGCCTCGGCCAGCGCCTGCTCGCCGCCCTGGTGCCGGGCGGGGCCCCGGGCGGCCATCAGCAGCACGCCCGGGCGCAGCACGTCCACTCCGGCGGCGACGGTGTCGACCGCGGCGGCGACCAGCTCGAACAGTCCGGTCTCATGGTCCGCATCGGCCTCGAGCACGAGGGCCTGCGGACAGGCGGCGCGGGCAGCCCGACGCTTCATCCCCGGCAGCACTCCCGCCTCGCGGGCGAGAGGATCGGCGTGAGTGACGCGATGGGCGCGCAGCAGGATCACGGGGCGTTCGGCGGGCGGCTCGGAGGTCTGGTCCAGCGCGGCGACCAGTGGCCAGTCGGGCACGGTGACGGCGACGGTGCGGGTGGCCATCAGCCGGCCCTCCGCACCGCATGCAGGACAGGCCGACCCGACACGGCGGGTGCAGAAGTCGCCGCCGGCGCGATCGTGCCGCGCACCTCGGGCAGCAGCACGTCGACGCTGCGCTGCCCGGCGATGCCGCGCCCCTGGGAGGTGACCTGCAGGAGCCTGCGCCGCAGCCGCCCGGACCCCTCTCCGAGGCCGCTCCAGGTGCGGGTGCGGGAATCCAGCTGGATGTCGGCGCGGCCGGGTGGGGTGGCGGCCAGCACCAGGGTGTCGGCGGTGCGGGCCCGGTCCAGCAGGCTGCGCCACAGGGCGGGGGCGAGCTGCAGATCGAGGCCGAGCACGAGGACCCCCACTCCGTCGACCAGGGCGGAGAGCGCCTGCGGGGACAGGTCGGGGCCGGGTGCGAGGGCGAGGCGGCAGGGGTCCAGTCCGGCATCCAGGGCGGAGCGCAGCCCCAGATCAGGCATCCCGGCGATCGCACACCAGGAGTCCTCCCCCACTGCCGCGACGGCGAGGGACAGCAGCAGTGAGGTGGTGCCCGTGCCGGTGAGGGCCAGGGCGCTGCCCGCGCGCAGACCGGTGGCGGGGAACAGGGGGCGCAGCGGTGCGGGGACCGGCAGCCGACTCCCGAGCACCTCGGGAGTCTCCTCGGGGGCGGAGCGCGGAACGGCACGCAGAGCGGTGCGGTCGATGCGCCCGCCCCAGCGCGCCGCACGCTGTTCGGCCGTGCCCAGCACCGCCCGCGCCCGTGCCAAGCGCTCGGCCTGCGGCGCCGTCATCTCCTGAGCCGTCGCGCTCATCGATCCACCTCCTGTCCGACCTCCACAGCACATCATGTGTTCGAATGCGTGTTCGAACATTACGCGCACTGCGGCCGCCTCTCAAGCGGGGCAGGTCATCCACTCGAACGTACATGCGAATGATGTGGGGAGGGTCTGACAGACGGAGGGCGGGCCGCGTCGCCGTCAGAGGAGCACTGCCGTCAGAAGGGCGGCGGCTCGGAGGGCTGAGGATCACTGGAGGACGGTGGATCCGGAGGGTGACGCCGGGTGCTCCACCGGATCTGGAAGTCCTTCCAGGCGGCGGTGAGCTCGGCGACCGATCTCGGGGTGGCGAGGTCGGTGTCGTCGCTGATCAGGGTGCGGAAGGATCCGAGCCCCGTCCAGGCGGTCGCTCCCGGTGCGCCGGGCTCGCGCTGCGCGCGGACGGGGTCCAGCAGGCCCGCGGTCTTCAGACGATGGTGCTGCCAGCACAGCAGATGGAGGTTCTCGATCCGGGTGAGGCCGCCGGACTCCGGGTCGGCGTGATCGTACTCCTGGATGTGATCGGCCTCGCTGGCCCAGGAGGTGGAGCGGGTGCATCCGGGTGCGGCGCAGGTCGCGTTCCGCAGTCGCAGGTGCTCGAGCATCGCCGGGCTCGGCGTGTAGCGCTCGGCGGGCAGGGGCAGGAACTCGCCGGAGGTGGGATCGGTGAGGACCCGGTACCAGGTGCGGGAGGCGCCGGCCAGCTCTCGGGCCATGCTCGGCGGCACCGGGATGCGGCCGTCCAGCATGCCGGGCTCGGCGGCGGCGCCGAGCAGGGTCAGGGCGGGCACGGTCACCGTGAGGCGGAAGCGGTCGGAGGGGACGTGGATAGTCTCGGTGTCCAGGGCGGTCCCGGTCAGCAGGTCGTACTGGAGGCGGCGCAGGGAGCTGGGGATGCCGGTCTCGGCCACCTCGTCGTCGCGGTCGCAGGGGATCTCGGCACCGGCTTCCAGGGCGTGGCGCTGGGCGGACTGGACGGCGCGGGCAGCGGTGTCCAGCCGGCGGGCGAGGCCCAGGATCTCCGGGATCGGGCCGATGACCTGGAGGCAGCCCATGCCGTCCTCCCCCGGTGGGAGCAGCTCGACACGTCGGCGTCCCTCCACGGTGAGATGGGGCGGGGTGGTCGTCTCGGACTCGATACGGGTGAGCAGGCTCGAGAGCCGGCGCCGGAACTGCTCCGTGGTGAGCGTGGACGGCCAGCCCGCGACCTCGGCATCCACCCGTGAGACCTGGTGGTGGTTCAGCTGCCGAGTGCGGCGCAGGAGCCGCTGGAACCAGCCCAGCGGCAGCTCTCCGCCCTGCAGGCGCGCGAAGCTCAGGGGCAGCAGGTGGAGGGCATGGTGGGCGTCGTGGATCTCCCGGACGGCGGCATCGTTCGTGCAGCGCAGCGCCAGGGCGACGGCGACGACATCGGCCTCGAAGATCCCCTCGTCCTCTCCGACGGGATCAGGTTCGCGCCAGAACCGCTCCAGGGCCCGGCAGCGGGAGGCCCAGCGGCGGGAGTCCTCCGCGGCCGTGTCCCACAGGGCCTGCAGGGGCGGGGACAGTGCGGGGTCCAGGTCCAGGTCGGAGAGGTCGGCGAGGGACTCGCGGTCCACCCTGCGCCGGACCGGGGCGCGGCGCGACCGGGAGCGGGAGCTGCGGGTGGTGCGGCCGGGGCTCCGGGAGCTGTTCGGGCCGGTGACGGAGCTCGGGTCGGTGGAGGAGTGTGATCCAGCAGAGCTCGCGGGGTGTCCCCGCCGGAGTCCGGGACGGACGGCGGGGTCCTGCCACGGGTCCGCCTCGGGGCCGACGGGATCGGTGGGCTGGGTCGAGTCGTCCATGGGTCCGCCCCCTCTCGGTCTCTCTGCGTCACTGCGGATGCCCGCTCACCCGATGCGGGAACCCTCCCTGGGTGAGATGCATCCAGACTAGGAACCACGACCGACAGATGACGGTCGCGCCGTCCGGTTGTGGACAACTCCCGGTGGGGAGGAACCGTGCTTCCCCGCCAGAGACCTGCGGGACCAGGGGTGGGCCCCGTGATGGTGCAGCGATGGGCGCTGCGATCAGCGTCGTGAACAGCGAGGGCATCCCTGTGGACTGGAGCATAGGATCGCGGGACGGGGCCTGGCAGCCGCCGAGCCGGCGCCTGCCGATCCGACGCCCCGTCCGTCGATTGCGAAGGGATCCCTGATGCGTGCACTGGTGCTCCAGGAGAAGGGCCGTATGGCCATCGAGAACGTCGACGCCCCCGGTGCTCCCGGGCCGGGCGAGGTGCGGATCGCGATGCACACGGTCGGGATCTGCGCCTCCGACGTGCACTACTGGACCGACGGCAAGATCGGCCCCTTCGTGGTCGAGGCCCCGATGATCCTCGGCCACGAGGGTGCCGGGACCGTCCTCGAGGTGGGAGAGGGCGTCACGGACCTCGCCGTCGGCGACCGCGTCGTCATGGAGCCCGGGGTGCCGAACCCGCAGTCGCGCGCGGTCAAGGAAGGCAACTACAACGTCGATCCCGACGTGCAGTTCTGGGCCACCCCGCCCGTGCACGGCTGCCTCGCCGAGGAGGTGCTCCACCCCGCCGCCTACACCTATGAGCTCCCCGAGACGATGAGCTTCGCCGAGGGCGCGCTGATCGAGCCCTTCGCGGTCGGCATGTACGCCGCGACCAAGGCGGAGATCTCCCCCGGCGACGTCGCCGCAGTGGTCGGCGCCGGCACCATCGGGATCATGACCGCGATCGCCGCCCGCGCGGGTGGTGCCAGCACCGTGTTCATCTCCGATGTGCTGCCCGAGAAGCTCGCGCTGCTCGACGGCATCGACGGGATCGTCACCGTGAACGCGCGCGAGCAGGACCTCGGTGACGTGGTCCGCGAGGCGACCGGTGGCTGGGGCCCGCAGGTGGTCTTCGAGGCCACCGGTGCCGCTCCCGCCTACCGTTCGCTGTGGGACATGCCCGCACCGGGCGGGAGGATCGTGCTGGTGGGGATGCCGGTGGACCCGGTTCCCTTCGACATCGCCGCCGCCCAGAGCCGCGGCGTCTCGCTCGAGACCGTGTTCCGCTATGCGAACGTGCACCAGAAGGCGATCGACCTCGCCGCGAGCGACGCCGTGGACCTCTCCCCCTTCGTCTCGGAGACCTTCGCCTTCGACGACTCCGTCGCCGCCTTCGAGCGGTTCCTCGAGGGCCGGCCGACGGATGTGAAGATCCAGATCGCGCTCTGAGGGCAGCTGGGGGTGCCCTGGCAGTTCCTCCTGGTGAGGATGGCCGCGAGATAGCGTGCCGGAGGCTCGACCTCCGAACGACGAAGGACTTCCATGCCCGCAGACGCCTCGCGGCGCGCCCCCGTCCCACGCCTGCTCGTGCCGTCGGCGGCGTTGATGTGGGGACTGCACTCCTCCCTGCTCAGCCCCGCCCTCGCGCTGATCCTCGCGACGCTCTACGAGGCCTCGACGTCCGATATCGGCTGGTCGCTCGCGATCTACAACGCCGGCGGGTTTATCGCCTCGATCGTGCTGCCCGCTTGGACGGATCGTCGACGCACCTACCTGCCGATGCTGATGGCCTCCGCGGTGCTGACGATCGCCCTGGCCGCCGCGCTCGCCGCGGTCAGCACGCTGTCGCTCGCGACCGTCGCGCTCGTGGTCCTCGGCGGCCCGGCGGGGCTCGGCACCACGATGCTGTTCGCCCATCTGCGCGATGCCGGCTCGAGCACGTCCACGATCGTCGACACGCGTGCGATCATCTCCGCGGCCTGGATGGGCGGACCGCCGCTGGCGACTGCGATCATCGGCTGGTCCGGTGCGCGCGGCATCCTGCTGGCGCTCGCGGTGATCGCCGTGGTCAACATCGCCCTGACGGCGGTGATGATGCGGCAGACCCGCCCCGTGACCGCCGAGGTGCAGGAGCCTGCCCGGTCCCCGCACGCGCTCCCGCCCGGCAGCCGGACCGCGATCGTCGTGATCATCGGCGCGTTCGTGCTGTTCCAGGCCACGAATGCGACGGCGATGACGTTCATGGCGCTGTACGTCACCGAGACCGTGGGCCTCGCGGTGCTGTGGGCGGGGATCGTGCTCGGCGTCGCCGCCGCACTCGAGGTGCCGGCGCTGATGATCATCGGCCGCCTCGGGGACCGCGTCTCCCACCTGACCCTCGTCGCCGTCGGCGCCGTGCTCTCGGCCGTCTACTACGCGGGCCTCGTGGTGGTCACCGAGCCGGTGCTGCTGCTCGCGCTGCAGATCCCCAATGCGCTGGGCTTCGCAGCGATCTCCGGGATCGGGCTGGCGCTGTTCCAGGACCTGATCCCGGGGGCGGGGATGTCCACGGGACTGTTCATGAACGCGAGGCGCGTCGGCGCGGTGCTGTCCGGACCGATCATCGCCGCCGGGGCGCTGCCGCTGCTGGGCCAGCGCGGCATCTTCGCGATCTGCGCGGTGCTGACCGTGATCGGGCTGGGCATGATCCCGCTGGCGAAGCGCCTCGCGGCGCGGCAGGAGGGCTGAGCACCTGCCGGGGCCGGTCCTGGTCAGCGGGCCGTGGCCGTCCGTCCGTCGGGCGCCTCCTGCGCAAGGCTGCCCAGCAGGCGCAGCCGCTCCTCGCTCGGGGAGCCCGGGGCGGCGGTGTAGCCGAACATGAACCAGTCGGGATGGGCGGGGAGATCCATCGCCTCGTAACCGAGCTCGAGGTCCCCCACATCGGGGTGGTGGATCCGCTTGAGCCCGGTGCGGTGGTGGCGCACGTCGTGAGCCGCCCACCGCACCCGGAAGTCGTCGCTGCGAGTGACGAGCTCGCCGATCAGGTCGCTCAGCCGCTTGTCGCGCGGGGACTGGCCCGCGTAAGTGCGCAGCGTCGCGACGATGCCGGTGGCGTTGTCCTCCCAGTCCGGGAAGAAGGTCCGCGAGGCGGGGCTGAAGAAGACGAAGCGTGCCGTGTTCCCTCGTGCGGCGGGGTCCTCGAGCACCGGGGCGTACAGCGCGCGGCCGACGGGGTTCGTCGCCACCACGTCCATGCGACGGTCCCGCACCCACACCGGCACGGAGACTGCGTCGAGGAAGCGCTGCAGGGAATCGGGGAACGACTGCTCAGCCGGGCGCGGACGCCGACGGGCAGGCGGTCCCGCCGCGTCGGCGAGGTCGTGGAGATGGTCCGTCTCCGCCTCGTCCAGCAGCAGGGTGCGGGCGAGGGCGTCGAGCACCTCCGTGGAGACGCCGCGCAGGTCGCCGCGCTCGATCCGTGCGTAGTACTCCACGCTGATCCCCGTGGTTGCCGCGACCTCCTCGCGGCGCAGCCCGGGCACGCGGCGGCGGCCACCGCCGAGGATCCCCGCCCGGGAGGGTGTGATCCGGTCCCGGCGCGTGCGCAGGAAGTCGCTCACCTCTGCTCGATGATCCATGAGCTCACCGTATGCCTCCGCGCTCATGCCTCGGGGATCTCCCGGCCGGCGCTCTCCAGCGTGATCGCGTCGGGGTCGGGGCCGCCGCGCTCCCCGGTCTCCAGCGCGTCGATCCGGGCAAGCTCCTCGTCGGACAGCGCGAAGCCGAACACGTCGAGGTTCTCGGCGATCCGCTCGGGGCGCACCGACTTCGGGATCACGGAGCGCCCCTGCTGGAGGCCCCAGCGCAGCATGACCTGCGCAGGCGTGCGGCCGTGGGTCTCGGCGATCTCGCGGATCACCGAGTCATCGAAGGTCGAGCGGGTGGACTCTCCTCGATAGCTGGTGATCCCGCCGATCGGGGACCAGGCCTGGGTGAGGATGCCGTGGCGGGTGTTCGCCTCCTGCACGTCACGCTGCGCGAAGTAGGGGTGGGCCTCGACCTGGTTCACGGCGGGGACCACAGAGGTCGCCCCGAGCAGGCGCTCGAGCACGTCCGGCATGACATTGCTGATGCCGATGGCGCGCACGCGCCCGTCGGCCAGCAGTGCCTCCAGCGCCCGGTACGCGCCGAGGGTCCGTTCGAAGTCGCTGGTGAGCGGCTGATGCAGGAGGAGCAGGTCGATCTGGTCGACGCCGAGCTTCGCGGCGGACTTCTCGAAGCCGTGCAGTGCCTGGTCGTAGCCGTAGTCGGAGATCCACAGCTTCGTCTCGACGAACACCTCGGAGCGGTCCACCCCCGAGGCGCGCAGCCCCTCCCCCACCTCCCGCTCATTGCCGTAGGAGGCGGCGGTGTCGATGTGGCGGTAGCCGATGCGCAGCGCCTCGGCGACCGCGGCGGAGGTCTCCTCCGGCGGGGTCTGGAACACGCCGAGGCCGAGGGCCGGCATCGTCACGCCGTTGTTCAGGGTGACGGAGGGGGTCTGTGCGGTGAGATCGATCGTCATGCAGCCCACGCTAGGAGCGGGGGCGACGGGACGGGAGGAACTGGCAGTTCCCCCTTCAGCGCTCAGGCGCCGAGCATCGCCCGCCGCTGCCAGAACACGACAGCGCTCGCCGCGGCGACGTTGAGGGAGTCCACTCCCCCGGCCATCGGGATCACCACGTGCTCGTCGACCGCGCGCAGCGTCGCGGGCTTCAGGCCGTGGCCCTCCGCGCCGAGCACCAGGGCGACCTTGCGCTCCGGGCCGAGGTCCACCTCGTCCAGCGGCACCGCCCCGTCGGTCAGCGCGAGGGCGAGCACGTCGAAGCCCGCCGCGTGCAGGCCGTCGACGCCTGCGGTGGGCCAGGCGGTCAGCCTCGTCCACGGCACCTGGAAGACCGTGCCCATGGAGACCCGGATCGACCGGCGGTACAGTGGGTCCGCGCACTGCGGGGTCACCAGCACCGCATCGACCCCGAGCGCGGCGGCGGAGCGGAACATCGCGCCCACGTTGGTGTGATCGACGATGTCCTCGAGCACCGCGACGGTCCGTGCCCCGTCCAGCAGCTCGGCCACGCCGGGCAGCTCCGGTCGCTGCATCGCGGCGAGAGCCCCGCGGTGGAGGTGGAAGCCGGTCAGCCCCTCCAGTAGCGCCTCCTCGCCGACGAACACGGGCACCTCCGGGAAGAGCTCGTACAGCGGGGCGAACTTCTGAAGCCACTTCTCGCTCATCAGGAACGAGCGCGGGGCCATCCCGGCGTCCATCGCTCGGGAGATCACCTCGTAGCTCTCGGCCATGAACAGGCCCCGCTCCACCTCGACGCGGGAGCGGAGCTTCACGTCCGTCATGCGCAGGTAGTCGTCCAGCGCGGGGTCGGTCAGCTCCGTGATCGGGCGCAGCTGGCTCGGGGACGTCTCGCCCACCCCGGCTCAGTTCAGGGACAGGGAGCGGGCGGTGAACCGCTCCCCGCGCTGCTCGACCACGAGCGGCAGACCGAAGGTGCGGGTCAGGTTCTGCGAAGTGAGGGTCTGCTCGATGGGACCGGCGGCGACCAGGGAGCCGCTGCGCAGCAGGGCCACATGGGTGTAGCCGGGAGGGATCTCCTCGACGTGATGGGTGACCAGCACGGTGACCGGGGTAGCCGGGTCCTTGGCGAGTCGGCCCAGGGTGCGCACCAGGGACTCGCGGCCACCGAGGTCCAAGCCTGCGGCGGGCTCGTCCAGCAGCAGCAGCTCCGGATCAGTCATCAGGGCGCGGGCGGCGAGGACGCGCTTGCGCTCGCCGGTGGACAGGGTGCCGAAGGCGCGACCTGCGAGGTCGCCGACGCCGAAGGCGCTCAGCAGGGTGCGGCCGCGCTCCTCGTCGATCTCCTCGTAGCTCTCCTGCCAGCGGCCCACCACCGAGTAGCCGGCGGTGACCACGACGTTGAGGGCGCTCTCCTCGAAGGGGATGGTGTCTGCGAGCTCCTGGGAGGCCAGGCCCACCATCGGGCGCAGCTCGAACACGTTGACCCGCCCCAGGCGCTCCCCGAGCACGTCGACCGCGCCGGAGGTGGGGTGCAGGCGCGTGGAGAGCAGGCGGATCAGGGTGGACTTCCCGGCGCCGTTGGGGCCGAGCACCGCCCAGCGCTCGCCCTCCGCGATCTCCAGGGACACCCCGTCGAGGATGTTGCGCCCATCGCGACGGACCGTGACATCGTGGAAAGCAGCTGCAGCAGAGGCCATGGCCACGAGCCTATCGCGGCGGGCCGCGTGACGGGCACAGGTCTCCACCAGCTCGCCACCCCGCCACTAGACTGACCGCGCGACACCGCCGATGCAGGAGGTCACCGTGCCCCGACGCCCCGTCTCCCTCCATGCCCCCCGCGGGTCCGTCGCCGCCGAGGAGATCAGCGAGGGCATCGACGCCCTGCTCTGCACGCACGGTGAGGACATCCCCCTCGAGTTCCCCGCCGAGGTGCTCGCCGAGGCGGAGCTCGCCGCCCAGCGCGATGCGCTCCCGGACGGCGATGGTGAGGGCGGGCGCCGTGACCTGACCGAGCTGCCCTTCGTCACCCTGGATCCGGCCGGCTCCACCGATCTGGACCAGGCGATGCACCTGGAGCGCACCGAGGGCGGGTTCCGGGTGCGCTACGCGATCGCCGACGTCCCCCACTTCGTCGCCCTGGACGCTGCACTGGACCGCGAGGCCCGTCGCCGCGGCGCGACCCTGTACCTCCCCGATCGACGGATCCCGCTGCATCCCCCGGTGTTGTCCGAGGGAGTCGCCTCCCTGCTTCCCGAGCAGGTGAGCCCCGCCTTCGTCTGGGACCTCGCACTGGATGCTGCAGGGAGTGTCACCGAGATCGGTCTCGAGCGCACCCTGGTGCGCAGTGTCGCCAAGCTCGACTACGTCACCGTCCAGGAGGAGCTCGATGCCGGCCGCGGCCATCCGATGATGCACCTGTTGCAGGAGATCGGAGAGCTGCGGGCGGGGCTCGAGGCGGAGCGCGGAGGCGCGAGCCTGAACGTTCCCGAGCAGGAGGTCGTCGCCGACGGGGACACGATCCGCCTCACCTGGCGCTCGGTGAACCCGATCGAGGACGCCAACGCCCAGATCTCCCTGATGACCGGGATGGCCGCCGCCCACCTGATGCTCGAGCACGGCGCCGGGATCCTGCGCACCATGCCGCCCGCGGATCCCCGTGCCCAGGACCGCTTCCGACGCCAGGCACGCGTGCTCGGGGTGCCCTGGGAGGCGGAGGTGCCCTACGGGCGGTTCCTGCGCTCGCTGAACTGGCGGGAACCGCATCACCTGGCACTTCTCAACCAGGCCACCTCCCTGTTCCGCGGTGCCTCCTACGCGGCGTTCACCCGGGCCGAGGAGATCCCCGAGGACCCGGTGCAGTCCGCGATCGCCGCCCCCTACGCCCACACCACCGCCCCGCTCCGACGCCTGGTGGACCGCTTCGTGCTGATGATCTGCCACCAGCATGTTCAGGGCCGCGCCCCCAGCGCCGCGCTGCTGGAGGCCCTGACGGTGATCCCCGAGGCGATGCAGCGCACCGGCAGCCGAGCCGGGGATCTCGAGCGCCGCGCCATCGAGCTGGTGGAGACCGCGGCGCTGGCCGCCTGGGTGGGAGAGGAGTTCGAGGCCACCGTGATCGAGCGCCGCGAGGCCGATGGCGGCAATACCCCCACCCGGGTCGAGGTCCAGCTGGTCGACCCGCCCGTCACCGCCTGGGTGCCGATGGATGCCCAGGTGGGCGAGGTGGTGCGGGTGCGCCTGGCCACCGTGGACACCGCTGCTCGGCAGGCCGAGTTCCTGCCCGTC
>DXDT01000284.1 GCA_019115335.1 Candidatus Brachybacterium merdigallinarum | reverse complement strand
GCGCACGGCCTCGAGCCCACCTTCGGGGCTCCAGGTGCGGACCTCCTGGATGAGCGGAGAGAGCCCACCGGCGTCCTCGAGCGCTCGGTGATACCCCTGCAGTCGAAGTCGGCTCGTGGAGTGATCCTGCTGTGCCTCCGTGTGGGACAGGGCGCCCAGATACGCAATATGGCGGCGCCCCAGGGTGATCAGATGCGCGGTGGCGTCGCGGGCGGCGGCACGGTTGTCCGTGCGTACGTAGTCGCAGCCGTCGGGAAGCGCATCCTCCTCGACGTGCTCGCCGATGAACACGGTGGGCTGCATCGTGCGGTCGAGATCGCTGAGGACGCTCTCGCCGATCAGCAGCGGATTGAAGACCACGCCATCGCCCAGAACCCGGGTGAAGCCGGAGAGCACGCTGTGCTCCTCATCGCGCCCCGCGGCGGTGCTGTGGAGCATGATGCTGCGCCTGCGTCGCTGGGCCTCGTCGGCGAACGCCTGGGCGAGTTCGGAGAAGTAGGTGCCTGCCAGGGACGGAATGGCCAGCGTGATCAAGCCGCTGGTGCCGGTGCGCATCTGCTGGGCGCTGACCTGGGGGCGATAGTTCACCTCGCGGATCGCCTGCTGGACCAGCTCCCGGGTGCGGGGGCCGACGTTGGGACGATCGTTCACCACGTTCGAGACCGTCTTGATCGAGACGCCGAGGCGCTCCGCGATGTCCCGCATGGTGGGGTTGCGTGGAGCCGCACGGTCCGGGGAGCGCCCGGAGTCGGGTCTCATCGGGATCCCGATCCGGCCCGAGCGGCGTCCAGGCGCACCTGCCAGGGGCGGGCGAGGACGGCCCCCGTCACAGCGATCATGATCCCTCCGCTCAGCAGCCAGGCGACAGGTTGGATGATCGCACCGGTCACGACCATCGCGCCGAGGGTGATCACCCATGAGACGGTCGGCACCGGCAGCAGGAAGGGTCCCGCCAGGGCCCCGGTCCACACCGTCGGGGCGGGGGTGTCCGGCGCCAGCACGTGGATCACCACCGCGTGGAAGGACGAGAGGGTCGAGACCGCACCGAACAGGAGAGCGGCGAGGAAGCCGGCCGGGAAGAACCATTCCGGCAGCGCTCCGAGGATCCCCAGGGCGATGTTCACCCCTGCCATCAGGGAGATCAACATGAAGGGGCCGGCCGCCCGGTTGGCCGGCAGGAACTCGGCCCGGTACATGAACAGGACGCCGCGAAGCCTGCCGGCGGCTCCGGCCGCCGGGTCGCGCCGCAGGATCCGCAGCATCGTCGCCGTAGCCGGGGCCAGGCCCGCCACCACGCCGCCGGCCAGCACCAGCACCACCCAGCCGAGATGGAGCAGCACCAGCCGGGGCACCCATCCCAGGACCGCCATGATCCCGTGGACCGCCGACGGCTCCTGGCACGACGCGGCCGATGCCGCGTCCCCAGGTGCGGTGCTCCGCTGAGGTGTCGTCAGGGAATCGGCGCCGTTCACGCCCTCACCCCTTGTTGCCGGTCAGCGCGATCGACTCGATGATCTGGCGCTGGAAGACGAGGAACACCGCCAGCACCGGCAGCAGCGAGACGATCGAGGCCGCCATGATCAGCGGGTAGTCGGTCTGCACGGCGTAGGTCGCGTTGAAGTTCGCGATGACCAGCTGCAGGGTCTGCACGTTCTCGCTGTTCAGATAGATGATCGGCCCCAGATAGTCGTTCCAGGTGCCCATGAACCACAGGATCACCTGAGCCGCGATGGCCGGCCGGATCAACGGCAGCACTATCCGGCCGAAGATCTGCGGATGGGTGGCGCCGTCGATGACCGCCGCCTCGATCAGCGAGTCCGGGATGCTCATCAGGTACTGACGCAGGAAGAACACCATCATCAGGTTCCCGAACAGTCCCGGCACGATGAGGGGCAGCAGGGTGTCCACCCAGCCGATCTGGGAGAACAGCATGAAGGTGGGGATCATCAGGGCCGGGAAGGGGATCATGATCCCGGCGAGCAGGCCCAGGAAGATCGCGTTCTTGCCGGGTATCCGCATCTTCGAGAACCCGTACGCGGCGAAGCACGAGGTGAGCGTTCCCACGGAGATCACGGTCAGGGAGACGATCGAGGAGTTGATGATGCCGGTGAGGATCGGGCCGGCCTCCCAGATGCGCAGATAGTTCTCCCAGACGATGGGGTCGGGGATCCACTGCGGCGGCAGGATGAACACGTTCTCCTGGGTCTTCAGGGAGGTCGAGACCATCCAGGCCAGGGGGAGGAGCATGGTGATCGCCCCCAGGCACAGGACGATGAACACGATGAGGTCGGCCGGCGTCTGGAAGCGGCGATCGCTCTTCTTCCGACGGCGGGCCGGCGCCTCTCCGGAGGTGTCGGAGAGCATCGGCGGGGTGGTGGGGACAGCACTGGTGGTTGCCATGGTCGGGCCTCCTCATTCCACCGTGAAGACGTTGCGTGAGTTCAGGTAGAACTGGATCGCGGTGACCACGAAGATCATGAGTCCCAGCACGAGGCTCATGGCGGTGGCGTAACCCAGTTTCAGGTTCTGGAAGCCCTGCTGCCAGATGTACCAGACGATCGTGGCGGAGCCGAACTCCGGTCCGCCCGTCGGGGTCATGATGTTGATCTCCGCGAACATCTGCGCTCCGCCGATGATTCCCGTGACGACCAGGAAGAACGTGACGGGACTGAGCATCGGTGCAGTGACGTGCAGGAAGCGGCGCCAGGCTCCGGCACCGTCGAGCATGGCCGCCTCGAGGAGGTTCCGGGGCACCGATTGCAGGGCGGCGAGATACAGCAGTGTGGAGAAGCCGATGCCCTTCCACACACCCATGATGATCAGGGCCGGCTTGACCCAGGCCTTCTCGGCCAGCCAGTTGGGGCCTTCGATGCCGAACCCGGCGAGCAGCTGGTTCACGAGACCGAAATCTCCGTTCAGCGCCCATTGCCACAGGATCGAGATCGCCGCCACCGAGGACACACCGGGCAGGTAGTAGATCACTCGGAAGGCGGCGCGACCGGGGATGCGCCGGTTCAGGGCCAGGGCGAGCGCGAGAGAGATGGCCAGCCCGATGGGGATCCCCAGCATGAGGAACACCGTGTTCCCCAAGGACTGCCAGAACTGGGGGTCGTCGGCCATCGTGCGGAAGTTGGTGAACCCCGAGAACAGCGGTGCAGACAGCCCGTTCCAATGGGTGAACGAGGCGTAGAAGGAGAACAGCAGGGGGGCCAGAGCGAACAGTGCGAAACCCACGACGGGAGGCGTGATGAACAGCCGCCCCCACATCCGCTCCGAGCGGTGCAGCGGCCCGCGCCCGGCCCGTCGTCGCCCGGCCCGTCCGCTGCGGACGGCGCGGCCGGCAGCGCCGGCCGCAGCGGCGGTTCCCACCGCCGCCTGAGTTCGAGTGCTGGTCATGAGTTCGCCTCCTGGTCGATGCGGAACTGCTCATGGCCGGTGTCGAGGAAGGACTGCATCACCTGCTGGGTCTCGGCCAGGTACTCCGGCACCTCCCGCCGGCCCTCCAGCACGGGCTGGAGATTGGTGTGGAAGGCGTGGAGCCACTCCGGGGTGTAGGTGAGCATGTCCTGGACGAATCGTCCGTAGTCCTCGACGATGTCGATGTACTCCTGCTTGTTCTGCGGTTCCACGGAGGTGTCCTGCACCCAGCTGGCGGCATGGGAGCGGGTGTTCGGGATCGTCTGTCCCTCGCCGACGATGATCGCCTGTGCCTCCGGATCGCAGGCGAGGAACATCGCCAGCTCGGCGGCGAGGTCGGGTTTGCGACTGTTCGCGGAGACGCCGATGCCGAGTGAGCCGACGGTGGTGGCGGGCTGACCGGTGCCGCCGACGGGATAGGGGCACAGGTCGAACTCGAAATCGAGGGTGCGATAGAGGGTCAGGTCCCACGGGGCGACCGGGAAGAATCCGATCTGGCCCCGCAACCAGCGCTGGTAGCCGTCCAGCCCCTCGGTGTCATTGATGCTGGGCGTCACGCCGTGCACTTCCCGCAGGTCCACGACGTACTGCAGGGCCTCCGCGAATTCCGGAGTGTCCACGGTGACGGTGCGCATGTCCTCGCTGAGCCAGTCCGCTCCGTTGGACCACATGTAGGCGTGGATCTCGGCGCCGACGTTGACCGAGGTGCCCCAGGTGTCCGTGGTGCCGTCGCCGTCGCGATCTCCGGTCAGCTGCGCACAGCGGTCCAGGAACTCGTCCCAGTCGAGGGGAACGTCGGGATCGGGTGGTTCGACCCCCATCTCCTCGAACAGCGTCTTGTTGTAGCCGAAGGAGAACGGCCCCAGGTCCTTGGGCATCCCGTAGATCGCTCCGGAGCCCCGCTGATCGCCGTCGAAGCGGTAGAGATCGAGCCCTTGGGGCCAGATGTCATCGACGGGCAGGGAGGTGGAGTCGACATATTCAGTGATGTCGGCGAGGACTCCGTTGATCATGTACGCGGTGGCGCGGGCGGCGTCGAAGTAGAACACGTCCGGTGTCCTGCCGCCCAGGATCGCGGTCTGCAGCTTGGTCGCGTACTGATCTGCCGAGGTCGAAATGATGTCGACCCGGACCCCTTCGCGCTCCTCGAACAGCTCCACGGCGCGGGCGAAGACCTCGCGCTCCTCCGTGGAACCGCGGAACATGAAGGTGAGGGTGTTGGGGTCCCCGGATTGCATGTTTCCGCATCCGGCGGCGGTCCCCACGGTGGCGGCCGCTGCTGCGGCGGCGGTGATGAATCGTCGTCGTCTCATCGGGTTCCGATCTGACTCGTCCTCGAGGTCGGTCCGGTCCAGCTGCTCTGCTATCCGGAAGCCCGCCCGCTGACGGGGCGGCACCTCACTTCTCCTGTGAGGCGTGACACAAGGTACATCGTTGAACTAGGCTCGGCAAGCACCTGGTCCGCCACGACCCCGAATTCGCAGGAGCCACCGATGCCGCTGACCGGACGCCTCGCACTGCACCCCTCGTTCACCGTCGCCCCGGTGCGACCTCGCACCTTCGGAGCATTCGTCGAGCACATGGGCCGGTGCGTGCACACCGGCATCTTCGAGCCGGACCACCCCGCGGCCGATTCCCGCGGGCTGCGCCAGGACGTGCTGGCGCTGACCCGTGAGCTGGGGGTGAGCTCCGTGCGGTATCCGGGCGGGAACTTCGTCTCCGGGTACCGCTGGGAGGACGGTGTGGGCCCGCTCGAGCAGCGGCCCGCGCGCCGTGATCTGGCCTGGCACTCCACCGAGCCCAACACCTTCGGCACCGACGAGTTCATGGCCTGGGTCGAGGCGGCCGGGGTCGAACCGATGATGGCGGTGAACCTGGGGACCCGCGGGGTGCAGGAGGCGGTGGACCTGCTCGAATACTGCAATGCTGAGCACAGTGAGGCGGGGTCGGGCAGCACTCTCGCCCAGCAGCGCGCAGACAACGGCCACCCGGATCCTTACGGGGTCCGCATGTGGTGCCTGGGCAACGAGATGGACGGCCCCTGGCAGATCGGCCACACCAGCGCCGAGGACTATGCGCTCACCGCCGCGGCGACGGCCCGGGCGATGCGTCGCGCCGACGACGACCTCGAGCTGATCGCCTGCGGCTCCTCGCACTGGGCGATGAAGACCTTCGGAGCCTGGGAGCAGGCGGTCCTGGAAGCGGGATACGACGAGATCGACATGATCTCCGCCCATGTCTACTACCGCGAGGAGAACGGCGATGCCGCCTCCTACCTCGCGGTCGCCCAGGACATGGACGGCTACATCGACGCGGTCGTCGCCACCTGTGACCACGTGCGCGGCTCGCTGCGGCGCGACAAGCAGATCATGATCAGTTTCGACGAATGGAACGTGACCTCCACCCACGAGGATCCCGGCACGGAGCCCTCCGGTGCGGACTGGCCGGTCGCTCCCCGCTTCGCCGAGTCGACCTACTCGGCGCAGGACGCCGTGGTGGTGGGGAACCTGCTGATCTCGCTGCTGCGGCACAGCGATCGGGTGGCCTCCGCCTCCCTGGCCCAGCTGGTCAACGTGCTCGCCCCGATCCGCACCGAACCCGGTGGCCGGGCCTGGCGGCAGACGATCTTCCACCCCTTCGCGCTGACCTCGCGTCACGCGAAGGGCCAGGTGCTGCGGGTGGAGATCGACTCGCCCCGCTACGACAACTCCCGCTTCGGCAGCAGCCCGGTGCTGGACGCGGTCGCCACCTGGGACGGGGACTGCGGCGAGCTGACCGTCTTCGCCGTCAACCGCTCCCTCGATCAGGCGCTGGACCTCCGTGTCCCGCTCGATGCCTTCGAGGAGCCGCAGCTCGAGGAGGCGGTGCGGGTGCATGAGGAGGACCGCTATGCGCACAACACGGCGGATGTCCCGGATGCCGTCGTGCCTCGCCCGCTGGAGGGAGCGCGCATCGAGAACGGCGAGCTGATCTCGACGCTGCCGCCGGTCAGCTGGGCGATGCTGCGGCTGAGCGCGCGATGCGCTCCCGCTCCAGCCATGTGACCAGCTCGCCCTCGTCGACGGCGAGGCCGTTGGGCAGCCACAGCAGGGGCTGGGAGTCCTCTTCGGGCTCCGACGAATCGTCCCCGGGCTCCGTCGGAACGTCCCCGGGGTCGGTCGAGTCGTCCCCCGGTTCGGTCGCGTCGAGCTCGACGCCGAAGAACTCGCCCCCGGCCTGACTGCGGCGCGCCTCCTCGGTGACGGCGAGCACGACGAAGGTGCTCGCGGCCGAGCGCATCGCATCGATCCCGGTGATTTGCGACCAGGGGACGGGGCCGCCGGCGCCCGTCCTCACCGTGATGCCGTCGGGGGAGATGACGGCGGCGGGCTTCCGGGCGAAGCCGCGACGCAGGAGCACGATCGCGGACGCCGCGCCGATCAGGACCAGCAGTCCTCCGATGAGGATTCCCGTGAGGTCCGCGGTCAGGACCATGGCCAGCCCGATCAGGCCGATCACCAGCATCACCGGCACCAGCAGGAAGCTCTTCAGCCGTGAGCGGCGGAGCTCGACCACCTCACCGCGGGCGAGTGCGGCCGCCCAGGTGTCGATCTGCGGGCTGGACGTCTGGGGTGAGGGAGAGCTCGCTGGGGTGGTGTCGTTCACGGGGCTCAGTGTAGAGCCGGGCACCGGCCCGCCGGGATGGCGGGTGCCAGTAGTCTGCGGGGGAGACGGGCGCAGTCGCCCGCAGCGCGCTCACGGTCGATGCGCGCTGATCATCGACACATTGGGACGTCACCGTGGAACAGATCACCGTCGCCGGCCACCCCGAGCCGATCCCCGCCTCCGAGGTCGCCGCCCGCCTGCTGCGCGAGCGCCTGGAGTCCGTGCGCCGGAGCCGCGGCGCTGATGCCGCCGAGAACCTGGAGCACCTCATCGGGACACGGATCGGCTCGCTGCTCGAGGGCGGGATGCCCAGCATCGACGTGGCGACCATGCGCTCGATCGTGGACTACGTGGAGATCCCCGCCGAGGAGGAGAGCACCTCCGGCCTCGGGAAGGCGATCAGCGGGATCCGCGAGAAGCTCGCCCAGCGCGGCGGCCCGGCCTGAATCACCCCGGGAGGTGGAACCGCAGGGGTGTGCCGGGCGGGGCCTGCGCGAGCAGGTCCATCCCGGCGGGATGCACCACCCCGACCACCGGGTAGCCGCCGGTGGTGGGGTGGTCCGGGCCGAAGACCACCGGCAGCCCGGAGGGCGGGACCTGGATCGCGCCGCGGACCATCGCCTCGCTGGGCAGGTCCGCGCTGCCCTCCGGCACCGGCAGCGGATCGCCGTCCAACCGCAGCCCCACCCGGTCGGAATCCGCGCGCACCGTCCAGGTCGTGGCCAGGAGCGCCGCGACCGCGTCGGCCCCGAGCAGGCCCTCGCGCGGCCCGAGCGACGCGGGGATCTCGAGAGGGGAACCATGCGCCTCGGTGGCGATGCCGGACTCGCCGGTGAGGGGCGGGCCGATCTCGGCGGCACCGGCCTCCGGCGCGCCGGAGGTGCCGACGGTCGTGCCCGGCGCGGACTCCGATGCCGGCAGGGGCGGCGCCGGCACTGCGTCGAGTCCTCGCGGGGGCCCGGTTCCGAGCACGTCCCCGGCCGCCAGCGGCGCGGGGCCCAGCGCCGAGAGGGTGTCCAGGGAGAGCGAGCCCAGCACTGCTGCGGTCGACGAGCCGCCGGAGGCCGCCGACGCTCCCGCTGAGGTCGTGGCGTCCGACGTCGCCCCTGGTGACTGCACCGAGCAGATGCCCCCGCGCACCGCGAGGACCAGGCGCAGCCCGGCGCTGACGGGCCCGAGCTCGAGCAGATCCCCGGGATCCAGGGCGATCGCCACCCGTGCTGAGTACCCCGCGTCCAGGGTCACCCCGGCGCTGTCCGCATCGTGCCGCCGCACCGAGAGCGGGGCGGGAGCACCGTCGAGGGCCACCACGGTGGAGGTCAGTGCTCGCAGCCGCACCGACCCGATCAGCACCTCGAGCGCCGCGGCATGCACGGGATTGCCGACGGCCAGGTTCGCGCGGGCCAGGGCTCCACGGTCGAACGCCCCGGAGGCCGGCACTCCGATATGGGCATGGCCGGGCCGGCCGGCGTCCTGGATCAGGGTCAGCGGGCCGGGGGAGAGCACCTCCAGCGCAGGGGCGGCGGCGTCCTCGGTCGAGCCGGTCGTCCCCCGGCGGCCCAGGGACTGCGGGACCGCACCGGCCAGCGATGCCGGTATGGAGCTCATCTGCCGCCCGAACCGCGACAGGGGCGAGGCCGCGGCATCGACCCGCACGGCAGCGCGGCGCGCCTCGAACCGCACCTCGTCCCCCGGCATCAGCAGGGCGGGCCGGGAGCGCTCGGGGTCGAACAGGACGGCATCGGTGCGGCCGATCAGTTGCCAGCCGCCAGGGGAGGGGCGCGGGTAGATCGCGCTGTACCGCGAGGCCAGCGCCACCGCCCCGGACGGCACCCGCGTGCGCGGCTCGGCCCGCCGTGGCACGTCCCAGGGCGGCCCGGCGAGGGGTGCCGCTGCGGGGGAGTCGGGCATCTTCGTCGGCGGCCGGTCGTCGTCGGTCGCCGGCAGCAGGTACGCGAACCCGGGGGCGAAGCCGCCGAATGCCGCTGTCCACCGCGTGGAGGTGTGTGCCGTGACCAGGGCCTGCGCGCTCATGCCGAGGAGCGTGGCGACCTCGTGGAGGTCCTCGCCGTCGTAGACCACCCCCACCGTGTGCACCGCGGTGTCGGCCCGGTCCTCCGGGGCGGCGGGAAGCTGTCCCAGCAGCGTCTCCAGGGCGGCGGCGTCCTGCGCTGTGGCGCCGAGCAGCAATAGGGTGCGCTCGGCCGGGACCAGCTCGATCAGCTCCACCGGCTCCAGGGCGCGCACCGCGGCGGCGGCCGCGAGCGCGGTCGCGGTATCGGGATAGTCCGCCAGGATCGCGTCCCGCCCCACCGGGTGGACCGCCAGGGGAGCAGGGACCGACGGTGCTGTGGCCCGGGGCACGGGATCGAG
>DXDT01000043.1 GCA_019115335.1 Candidatus Brachybacterium merdigallinarum | reverse complement strand
GGGCTGGGGCGGCTGGGCTGGTGACCGGTTGGGCGGCTGTACTGCTGGGCTGGTGACCGGTTGGGTGGCTGTGCTGCGGGTTGGTGACCGGGTGGGCACGGTCGGGCACGGGCGCATAGCCGGGTGCTGTGCCATATATGGCACAGCACCCGGCTATGGTCCAGTTCTCGACGGGCGGGGGCGTGATGCGAGACTGGGCGGGGGCGCGATCCGTGACCGGGCGGGGCGTGCGATGTGTGACGGGCAATGGCGCGCGGCGCTCGACCGGCACGAGCACGCGGCACCACGCGGAACGACCACGGGCCGCCCACCACGGAGGTGGACGGCCCGGGTCATCCTGCGGCTGACAGGGAAGACGCCGCAGGAGGGGGTGGAGAGATCAGGCAGCGGTCGGTGCGACGAACTCCGCCTCGATCGCGATCTTGACCTCGTCGGAGACCAGCACGCCGCCGGCCTCGAGGGCGGCGTTCCAGGTCAGCCCGAACTCCTTGCGGCTGATCTTGGTCTCGGCGGTGAAGCCGCAGCGGTAGGTGCCGAAGGGGTCGGTGGCCGCGCCCTCGTAGGAGAGGTCGAGGGTGACCGGCTTGGTGACGCCCGCGATGGTGAGGTCGCCGGTGAGCTCGTCACCGGAGTGCTCGGTGGAGGTGAAGGTGATGGTGGGGTTCTTCTCCGCGTCGAAGAAGTCGCCCGAGCGCAGGTGGCCGTCGCGGTCGGCGTTGCCGGTGTCCACGGAGGCGGTCTGCAGGGTGGCGGTGAACGCGAGGTCCTGGCCGCCCTCGGCGACGGTCAGCGCGCCCTCGACCTCGCCGAAGCTGCCGCGCACCTTGGAGATGCCGGCGTGGCGCACGGTGAAGCTCGCGGAGGTGTGGGTGGGGTCCAGGGGCCAGGTACCGGGGGTGAGCTCAGTCATGGGAGATCTCCTTCGTCGTCGGGAAGGCGAGAATTGCGGGGTCGTCCGCTCGCCTCTGTTTGAAAAGTAAACTATACTGGAGGGCGTGGCAAGCGACCCCCATCCATTGAACAGGAGAACGTGATGAATGCAACAGCCCCCGAGGACAGGCCGTCCCGGCCGGAGGACCTCTGGCTCACCGCCAAGGAGCAGCTGGCCTGGCGCAGCTTCCTCTACTCGACCACTCTGCTCAACGCCCGCCTCTCCGAGGCCCTCGAGGCGGACCCGGAGATCGACCTGACCCTGGGGGAGTACGAGATCCTGGTGCGCCTCTCCGAGGCGGAGCAGGGCTGGATCCGTATGTCCGACCTCGCTGACCAGGTCGTCCACTCCCGCTCGCGGCTCACCCACACCGTCTCCCGGATGGAGAAGCGCGGGCTGGTGGAGCGCGTGCGCTGTGAGAGCGACGGCCGCGGGCGCCAGGCCCAGCTGACGGCGACGGGACTCCGGCTGCTCGAGGCCGCCGCCCCGATTCATGTCCGCTCCGTCCGCGAGCAGCTGCTGGACGTGGTCGGGCACGAGGACTTCATCGAGCTGGGGAGGATCCTGGCGAAGGTGCTGCCCGAAGACGCTCCCATCACGATCGGCCGCCCCGGCTGACCCCTGATCCGGGGTCAGCCGACCCGAAGATTCGATTGGTACCGTGGGGCGGCTGAGATCCGGACGCCGCCGGAGCTCCCGCCTCGTCGAAGGAAGATCCCTCCCCTGATGACCACCACCACGGTTCACCTCGTCCGCCACGGCGAGGTGCACAATCCGGAGCGCATCCTCTACGGTCGCCTGCCCGGATACCGGCTCAGCGAGCGCGGTCAGCAGATGGCGCAGCTGGCGGGAGAGCATCTGGCCGGGGCGGACATCGCCCTCGTGCGCGCCTCCCCGCTGCTGCGCGCCCAGCAGACCGCCGCCCCGATCGCCGCCCCGCACGGGCTCGAGGTGGGCACGGACCAGCGCCTGATCGAATCCGGCAATCACTTCGAGGGCCATCGCATGGGCCACGGCGAGGCGAAGCTCACCGACCCCCGCAACTGGAAGTGGTTCCGCAACCCCCTGCGCCCGTCCTGGGGCGAGCCCTACCGCGAGCAGATCACCCGGGTGATCGCCGCGATGCACGAGGCCCGCGCCGAGGCCGAGGGACGGGAGGCCGTGCTCGTGCTGCACCAGCTGCCGATCTGGCTGACCCGTCGCAGCGCCGAGGGGCGCCCCCTGCCCCATGACCCGCGCCGCCGCGAGTGCGGACTGTGCTCGGTCACCAGCTTCCGCTTCGAGGGGCCCCACCTGGCGGGCGTGGACTACGTCGAGCCCGCGGCATCCCTGTACGCCGGGGCGATCGACGCCACCGGAGGGAAGCTCACATGACCGCCCGCCGCCCCACGACCGGCCGCGGCGTGGTGCCCGGCCGTCCGGTGCCCCGCCGCCGCAGCGTGCTGACCCTGGCGTCGGCCGGGGCGGTCGGCGCCCTGCTGTCCGCGTGCTCCGGCACGGACACCAGCGACCGCTACGACTCCGACGCGGGCTACATCTCCGGGGACGGCGTGAGCATCGAGACCGCACCGGAGGACCGCGGCGAGCCGATCGAGTTCGCCGGCACCACCTACGACGGCGAGGAGTTCGTCGCCGCCGAGCAGCGCGGCGGCGTGCTGGTGCTGAACGTCTGGTACGCCTCCTGCCCGCCCTGCCGGATCGAGGCCCCCGATCTGCAGGCCATCCACGAGGAGTACGCCGAGCAGGGCGTGGCGTTCATCGGCGTCAACGTGCGCGACGAGGCCGGGCCCGCTCAGGCCTTCGAGGAGTCCTACGGCATCACCTACCCCTCGATCCCCGATCGGGACGCGCAGGTCATGTACGCGCTGAGCGGCCAGGTGGCGCCCAACGCCGTCCCCTCCACCCTCGTGCTCGATGCGGAGGGCCGGGTCGCCGCCCGCATCTCCGGGGCGATCGACCCCTCGACCCTGCGCTCCATGATCGACCGGGTGCTCGCCGAATGAGCTCCCTCGCCGAGGCCTTCCAGGCCACCGCTCTGTCCGGCTCCCTGCTGCTCGCGATCGCCGTGGCCGCCGCCGCCGGACTGGTCGCCTTCCTCTCGCCGTGCGTGCTGCCGGTCGTGCCCGGCTATCTCGGCTACGTCTCCGGCCTGGCCGGGCAGGGCGCCGGCCCGGCCGCCGCCGGATCCGGTCGATCCGGGACGAAGAGCCGACGGAAGGGATCCCGCCGCTCCGGCTCCGCCACCCGGGCGGCCCAGGGACGGATGGTGCTGGGCAGCGTCCTGTTCGTCGCCGGCTTCGCCGTGGTGTTCATGGTGCTGGGCGGATTCGCCGGCACCCTGGGATACCTGCTGCAGGCCCACAGCGTGTGGATCAGCCGCATCGCCGGCGTGGTCGTGATCCTGATGGGGCTGCTGTTCATGGGCGTGTTCCCGGCGCTGAGCGGCAACCGGCCGATCAGCTCGCGCCGGCCCGACGCCGGGATGCTCGGCGCCCCGGTGATGGGCATCGTCTTCGGGCTCAGCTGGACCCCGTGCATCGGTCCCACCTATGCGGCGATCCTCGCCCTCTCCCTCGACGGCGGCGGCGACGGCTCCGCACTGCGCGGCGGGATCCTGGCGCTGGCCTACTCGCTCGGGCTCGGCCTGCCCTTCGTCGTGTTCGCGCTGCTGTTCGACCGTGCCCTCGGCTTCTCGAAGGCCCTGTCCCGGCACCGCCGCACCATCGGCCTGCTCTCCGGCGCCCTGCTGATCGTGATCGGGGTGCTGCTGGTGACCGGCGTGTGGTCCACCTGGATGTCCCAGCTGCAGGGCGTCATCGCGACCTTCGAGCCGGTGGTGTGATGGCCCGCGACCGCACCCAGCGCCCCGAGGCCCCCCGCCCCGACGCCGACGGCCCCGATCCCGACGGCACGGACCCCGTCCGCTCCTGGTCCAGCAAGAAGAGCTCGGCCCGCGCCCCGGCGCTCGGGCTGCGCGGCACCTGGCTGTTCCTGTGGCGTCAGCTGACCAGCATGCAGACCGCGCTGATCCTGCTGATGCTGCTCGCGATCGCCGCGGTGCCCGGCTCGCTGTACCCCCAGCGCTCGGTGAACCCCACCCTCACCCAGCAGTTCCTCGACGAGAACGGCCGCTGGGGAGAGATCCTGGACACCCTGGGCTTCTTCGAGGTGTTCTCCTCGCCCTGGTTCTCCGCGATCTACCTGCTGCTGTTCATCTCGCTGATCGGCTGCATCATCCCGCGCGTCGGCGTGCACCTGAAGCAGCTGCGCGCCAAGCCTCCGCGCACCCCCTCCCGGCTGACCCGCTTCACCGGACACACCCGGATCGAGCTGCCCGGAGCCTCAGCCGATGCCGTTCTGGACTCAGCCCAGCGCGCCCTGAAGCGCTCCCGCTATCGCACCGAGCTGCGGGAGGAGAAGCGCTCCCGCTCAGTCAGCGCCGAGCGCGGACTGCTGCGGGAGAGCGGGAACCTGCTGTTCCACATCTCGCTGGTGGCGGTGCTGGTCTGCATCGCCGGCGGCAGCCTGACCAGCTACCGCGGGCAGATCACGGTGGTCGAGGGCGCCGGCTTCTCGAACTCCCTGACCGGTTACGACTCCTTCGAGCCGGGGGCCTGGTTCGACGCCGAGCAGATGCCGCCCTTCCAGTTCACCCTCGAGGACTTCCGCGCCGAGTACAGCCTCGAGGAGAACGAGACCACCTTCGGCCAGCCCACCTCCTTCGAGGCCGATGTGCAGGTGACCACCCCCGGGCAGGAGCCCCGCGCCCAGACCATCCAGGTCAACCGACCCCTGAACGTCGACGGCGCCTCGATGTTCCTGCTGGGCAACGGCTATGCCCCCGAGATCACCCTGACCGACCCCGAGGGGACGGTGGTGGCCGACGGCCCCCTGATCACGGTGCCGCTGGGGGACACCGGCTACACCTCCCAGCTGGTGCTGAAGGCCCCGGACGCCGAGCCGGAGCAGACAGCTGTGGTGGGCTTCTTCCTGCCCACCGGCACCATCGACGAGCAGGGGCCCCGTTCCCTGTACCCGGATCTGCTGGACCCGCAGGTGGTCGTCACCGTCTACCAGGGCGACCTGGGGTTGGACGACGGCATCCCGCGCAACGCCTACGAGGTCGACGTCTCCCAGCTGGAGCCGCTGACCGAGGAGGGCGAGGACACCCCGGTGCTGATCCAGCTGCGGCCGGGGGAGTCCGTCGACCTGCCCGATGGCTCCACCCTCAGCGTCGGTGACGTCAAGCGCTACGCGGCCTTCGACATCGCCCACAACCCCTTCGAGCGCTGGACCCTGATCAGCGCCCTGGTCGCCGTGGCCGGGCTGATCCTGTCGCTGTTCGTGCCGCGCCGCCGCGTGTGGGCCCGGGTCAGCGACGGGGCGGACGGCCCGGTCCTCGAGGTCGCCGGGCTCGCCCGCAGCGACGATCCCGATCTCGAGCGTGATGTGCATGCGCTGGCGGACCGTCTGCGGGAGAGCCACGGTAAGGTCGACTTCACCGAGGTCGATCCCGATCCGGATGCCGAGCAGCAGGACGACACCGAGCAGCGGAACGGGGCCGGGGACGCGGGCCCGCAGGACGAACCGGAAAGAGGACGACGTGATTGACCAGCAGTTGGCGGAGATCTCGAACTTCGCGATCGTGATCTCGGTCGTGCTGTACGTGCTGGCGCTGATCGGCTTCGGCGCAGATCTGGCCTCCACCTCCCAGCGACGCGCCGACGAGCGGCTCGCGCAGCAGGAGCGCGCGGTGGCGAAGGCGACGGTGGGAGCCGTCACCGGGGGAACATCGGCGACGGGAACGTCCGCCACAGGTTCCGCCGGCTCGCCGGCCGGCTCCGGGAGCGTCGCCGGGCTGCCCGGCTCGGAGACCTCGACGGCTCCCCGGTCGATGTCCGCCCAGAACTTCGCCTTCCTGCTCACCTCCGCCGCCGCCGTGCTGCATGTGCTCGGCATGGTCACCCGCGGCATCGCGACCGCCCGCGTGCCCTGGGCGAACATGTACGAGTTCGCGCTCAGCAGCACCGCCGTGCTGATCGTCGGGTTCCTGCTGTTCTCCCTCAAGCGCAAGGAGCTGCGGGTCCTGGGCACCTTCGTGGTCGGGCTGGTGCTGCTGACGGTGCTGATCGCCCAGACCTTCTGGATCGTGCCCGCCGCCCAGCTGACCCCGAGCCTGCAGAACTCCTACTGGATCGTGATCCATATCGGTGTGGCCATCCTGGCCACCGCTCTGTCCGGCCTCGGTGCCATGGTCGCGGTCCTGCAGCTGCTGCAGGCCCGTCACGAGCAGGGCACCCTCGCGCAGGCGAAGGCCGGGGCGGAGCATCCCGAGCACTGGGGCCGCTTCGGCCACGTCCTGGATCGCCTGCCCAGCTCCTCGGTGCTGGAGGGGCTGAGCTTCCGCATCCACTCCGTGGCGTTCGTGTGCTGGACCTTCACCCTGATCTTCGGGGCGATCTGGGCGCGCGAGGCCTGGGGCCGGTTCTGGGGCTGGGACCCCAAGGAGGTGTGGACCTTCATCATCTGGGTGATCTATGCCGCGTACCTGCATGCGCGCGCGACCGGCGGCTTCCGCGGCTCCCGCGCGGCGGGGATCGCACTGCTGGGCTTCGTCGCCGTCGTGTTCAACTACACCATCGTCAACACGGTGATCAACGGCCTGCACTCCTACTCCGGGATGTGATCCGGCGCCTCGGCTGCGGTGCGGGGAGGGTCACTGCTCGGGGTCGTCGTCTCCCGGGGCGTCTGTCGGAGCGTCCGTGTCCGCGGAGCCGCTCTGCTGCTCGCGCTGCTGACGCTCCCGTTCGCGCCGCTCGCGGCGGATGTCCTCGTCGAGCTTCCGCAGGAACTCCGGGTCCTCGTCCGGGGCGGTGGGGCCCTGGCGCCGCGGACCGGTGGCGCGGCCGAGGCCGGTCCCGGCCTCACCATTGCGCTCCTTGCCGACGAACAGCCAGGTCAGCGGGCCCGCCCAGGGGATCAGGACGATCAGCACGATCCACCCCCACTTCGGGATCCCGCGCACCGACTTCTCCTCGGTCTGGATGCAGTCCGCAAGGGCGAAGATCGTCAGACCGATGGACACGACAGCGAGAAGAGCGCGGAGCATGCCCCGAGTCTAGGCCGCGCACCTGAACCCGGGTGATGTTCGCCCCGCGGCGCAGTGAGGGTCAGGGCTCTGACGGGGGCACGGCATACCCTGGGCGCCATGGGAAGAGTTCTCGGCTATGCGGTGCTGCGGATCCTCATGTGGCTGGTGCTGTGGTATCTGCTGGTCCTGGCGGGCCTCGGCGTGTACATCGCGGGGGTCCTCGCGGTCCTCATCGCGATGATGCTCTCGTTCCTGCTCCTGGGGAGGACCCGCCGACGCGCCGCGGAGGGCCTGCAGGAGGTCGATGAGCGGCGTCGTGCTCGCCGCGGCCCGGAGGTCGACGAGGACGCCGAGTCCGAGGACGCGCTGCTGGACGCCGCCGACGACGACAGCAGCCCCGGAGCCGCCTCCGAGCTGCCCCGCACCAGCGGGATCGCGGACCCGTCAGACCCGACGGAGGATGCCCCGGAGGACGTGCCGGAGCTCCCTGAGCTCCCCGAGAACCCCGAGCAGACCGAGAACCCTGACGGCACTGACACCGCTGACAGCACGGCGGATCGCGACGGGCGGGCCGACGGGGAGGTCACCACGCGCTGAGGGAGTCCGTGAGGCGCCGTCACCGCGAGGGGGCGACTCCGCCCGGAGGCGCACCTCGGCGATTCCTCAGAGCGCCAGGCCGATCAGCAGCAGCAGGGAGAACACCAGCTCGATCCGGCCCGCGACCCCGAGCACCGGGATCAGGTCCCGCCCCTGGGCCCCGCCCAGTACGATCCGCACCGGCGGCACGGCCAGCGGCAGCGCCACCAGCACCGCCACCACCTGCCACTGCACCAGCATCACCGGGATCATCAGCACGAACGGGACCAGGAGCGTGGCGGTGAACAGCCGGCGGGTGCCGCGATCCCCGAGCCGCACCGCCAGGGTCCGCTTGCCGGCCACGCGATCGGTGGGGATGTCCCGCAGATTGTTGGTGAGCATGATCGCGCAGGCCAACAGCCCGATCGCGATCGACACCAGCAGCACCACCCAGTTCGGGTGCGGCGTGATCGCGTAGGCGGTGCCGCCCACGGCCACCAGTCCGAAGAACACGAACACGAACAGCTCGCCGAGCCCCAGGTAGCCGTAGGGCCGCTTCCCCCCGGTGTAGAACCAGGCCGCGGCGATCGCCGCCGCCCCGATCACCAGCGCCCACCACATGCCGGCCACGGCGATCAGCACCAGCCCGAAGATCGCTCCGGCCGCGAAGGCGGCGAAGGCGGCGCGCTTGACGTCGGCTGGGGGAGCGGAGCCGGAGCCGGTCAGGCGGAAGGGACCCACACGGTCGTCGTCGGTGCCGCGGATGCCGTCGGAGTAGTCATTGGCGTAGTTCACACCGATCTGCAGGCTGAGGGCCACTCCCAGGGCGAGCAGCGCCCGCGGCACCACCACGGACCAGTCGAGTGCGCCCTGCTCGCCGAGCTGCCAGATCGCCACCCCGGTGCCCGCGAGGACCGGGGCGAACGCTGCCGGCCAGGTGCGGGGGCGGGCGCCCTCGATCCATTGCGAGAGGGTGGCCATCGTGCTCCTTCGTGTCCGTGCGGCCGCCGAGTGCACGGCCTCATCGAGGATACGACGGCCCGGGGCCCGGCCGGATCCGGGCGGGTCGTGAGCGGGTGACGACGGCGGAGCCCTCCGGCCCCGCGGGGAGACCTCAGGCGTTGGAGATCCGGGCGGCGGCGAGGCGGGCGGCGGCGGCGCGGTCCGGCTTGCCGATGCCGAGCAGCGGCAGCTCCTCGACCACGTACACGCGCCGCGGGATCTGATGGGCGGGCACCTCGGAGGTGCGCAGCGCGGAGCGGACCAGGGCCGAGGCCTCAGCGGGGTCCACTCCCTCGCTGATCGTCACGACCGCCTCGAGGCGCTGGCCCCATTCGGGGTCCTCGACGCCCACCACGATGCTGCCGAGCACCAGGCCGCGCAGCATCAGAGAGCGGTCGATCGCCCGCTCGACATCCTGGGGGAGGACTTTGCGGCCGCCGGTGACGATCACGTCGTCCGCGCGCCCGATCACGGTCAGGAGGCCCTCGTCCAGTCGCGCGAGATCGCTGGTGACCAGCAGCCGGGTGTTGTCTCGCTCGACGAAGCCGTCCTCGATCGCCGTGCCGTCCGGGCCCAGGTAGCCGGTGGCGAGGGTGGGGGAGGCGATCTGCAGGCGCCCCTCCCCGTCGACCGGTTCGTCGATCTCCAGGTGCACACCGGTCAGCGGTCGTCGGTCGTACACGCAGCCGCCGGCGGTCTCGGAGGAGCCGTAGGTGGTGCGCACCGCGATGCGCTGGTTGCGAGCCCGGGCCAGGACGTCCGGCGTGATGGCCGCACCTCCCACCAGCACCGCCGCGAAGCGCTGCAGCAGAGCGCGGGCGCGCACATCGTCCCCGGTCGCACCGGTGACGATGCGGGTCAGCTGGGTCGGCACGAGCGAGGTGAAGGCGGGCAGCCCGGCCGCCGCGGCCTGCTCGAGCGCGGGCTGGGCCAGGGCCACGAAGGCGGCGGAGTCGAAGTGGCCGCGCAGATCCGGCAGCGGATCGGGCAGGGCGGGTGCGGCGAGGCCCAGCTGCTGCGCGGTGCCGTGGGCGCGGGCGATGACCTGCACCCCGGCGATGTGCGTCGGCGGCAGCAGCGGCAGCCAGAAGCCCTGCCCGGCGGTGTCGGGGGCGGTGCCGTCGCCCGCGAACAGCGCTGCCGTTGCATGCTGTGAGGCCAGCAGCGCCTCCCGGGTCAGCGCCACGGCCTTGGCGCCGCCGGTGGATCCGGAGGTCGGCACCACCAGGGCGGTGTCCTCGAAACCGGTGGGCAGAGCGGACGGCGGGGCGAAGGGCCCCAGCCACAGCCGGGCCCGGCCCGCCATCATCGCGCCGATCGCCTCGGCATGGGCGGTCAGAGAGGTGGCGGAGGCGTCATAGGTCGGGGGAGTGAGCCAGGCGGCGGCGGGCATCAGGGTCTCAGCCCTGCGGATGGGGGAAGGCGGACCAGTCCGGGTCGCGCTTCTCGAGGAAGGCGTCCCGGCCCTCGGCGGCCTCCTCGGTCATGTACGCCAGGCGGGTGGCTTCCCCGGCGAAGACCTGCTGGCCCATCAGCCCGTCGTCGGCGAGGTTGAAGGCGAACTTCAGCATGCGGATCGCCTGCGGGGACTTGGTGGCGATGGTCGCGGCCATGGCCAGGGCTTCCGCCTCGATCCGCTCGTGGTCCACGACGCGGTTCACGGCGCCCCAGTCGTACGCCTGCTGCGCGGAGTACTCCTCGGCGAGGAAGAAGATCTCCCGCGCCCGCTTCTGGCCCACCTGCTTGGCCAGATATGCCGAGCCGTAACCGCCGTCGAAGGAGCCGACGTCCGCATCGGTCTGCTTGAAGCGGGCGTGCTGCCGGGAGGCGATGGACAGGTCGGAGACCACGTGCAGGGAGTGGCCACCACCGGCCGCCCAGCCGCCCACGACCGAGATGACCACCTTGCCCATGGTGCGGATCAGGCGCTGCACCTCCAGGATGTGCAGGCGACCCGCGGAGCGGGTGCGCACCGCGGCGGTCTCGCCGAGCTCCTCGGCGTCGTCGTACTCGTAGCCGGCGCGGCCGCGGATCCGCTGGTCGCCGCCGGAGCAGAAGGAGTGGCCGCCGTCCTTGGGGGAGGGGCCGTTGCCGGTCAGCAGGATCACGCCCACCCCGGGATCCAGGCGGGCGTGGTCCAGCGCCCGGTACAGCTCGTCGACGGTGCGGGGGCGGAAGGCGTTGCGCACCTCGGGGCGGTCGAAGGCGATGCGCACGGTCGGGAGATCCCGGGCGGTCATCTCGCCGTCGGGGGACTCGATCCGCTGGACCGCCCGGTGATAGGTGATGTCGCTCAGCGCGGGCCCACCGTGCTCACCGGCGGGGATCTCGCGCCAGCGGGTGGGGTCGAAGGTGTCGGAGACCTGGCGGGGCAGCGGGGAGGGGGAGGAGGTCATGGATCTCAGGGTAGTCCGGGGCCGGCCCGGCTACGCTCAGGGGATGCGCATCCCCGACCCGCTCCGCGAGCTCGGGATCGACGCCGCCGTGGCCTGGTCGATCCCCCTGACCACGCGTTTCCGCCGCATCACCCGGCGCGACGGGGTGCTGCTGCGCGGCCCGCAGGGCTGGGCGGAGTTCTCGCCGTTCTGGGACTACGACGCCCCGGAGTCCGCGGCCTGGCTGCGCGCCGCCGTCGCCGATGCCACCACCCCGCGTCCCGCCCCACTGCGTGAGCAGGTCGAGGTCAACGCCACCATCCCGGTGCTCGCCCCGGCCCTGGCCCATCGGATCGCCCGCGTGGGCGGTGCGCGCACCGCGAAGGTCAAGGTCGCCGATCCCACCTCCACCCTGGCCGAGGACGTCGCGCGCATCGAGGGGGTGCGGGACGCGCTGGGCCCCGGCGGCAGGATCCGCATCGACGCCAACGCCGCCTGGGACCTCGAGCAGGCGCTGCACGCCCTGCCGCAGCTGGACGCCGCCGCGGACGGGCTCGAGTACGCCGAGCAGCCCTGCGCCGCTATCGAGGACCTGGCGGCGCTGCGCCGCGCCCTGGACATCCCGATCGCCGCCGACGAGTCCGTGCGCCGCGCCGAGGACCCGTTGCGCGTGGCCCGCGCCGAGGCCGCGGACGTGCTGGTGATGAAGGTGCAGCCGCTCGGCGGGGTGCAGCGCTGCCTCGACCTCGCCGCCGAGGCCGGACTGCCGGTGGTGATCTCCTCCGCGGTCGAGACCAGCATCGGCCTGAGTGCCGGGATCGCGGCCGCCGCCGCCCTGCCTCAGCTGCCCTACGCCTGCGGGCTCGCCACCGCGACCCTGCTGACCGACGATCTGGTCGCCGATCCGCTGCACGCCGTGGACGGAGCGCTCCCGGTGCGGCGCCCTGCGCCGGACTCGGACCTGCTGACCCGTCACGCCGCGAGCGCGGAGCTGACCCGAGCCTGGCAGGATCGCCTCGCGGCCTGCACCGCGATCCTGACCGGCACCCACGAGCCATCCAGCACCGAGGTGGCAGACTTCCCGTCATGACCGCGCAGATCCCGGACCGCATCATGCCCGCCGCCCCCACGGGCTCCGGGGCAGTGGACACGGCGATCGTGATCTGGCGGGCCCTGGCCGCTCTCGGGGTGCGGGACGTGGTGGCCGCCCCCGGCTCCCGCTCCGCGCCCCTGGTCTACGGCCTCACGGACCCGCAGGTCGCCGGCCGGCTCCGCGCCCATGCGCGGATCGACGAGCGCGCCGCCGCGTTCACGGCGCTGGGCATCTCGCGGCAGGATCCCGCGCATCCGGGCGCGGTCTTCACCACCTCCGGCACCGCCACCGCACACCTGCTGGCCGCGGTGATGGAGGCCCACCACTCCCGGATCCCGCTGCTGGTGCTGACCGCGGACCGACCGGCCGAGCTGCGCGGCACCGGCGCCAACCAGACCACCCTCCAGCCCGGACTGTTCGACGACTTCGTGCGCCTGGCCGCCGATCTGCCGGCCCCCACGGCCGACGCGGCGACCTCGGTCGAGCTGCGAACCGCCGTCTCCACCCTCGCCCGCGCTGTCGCCGCCGCCCAGGGCGAGCATCCCGGACCGGTCCACGTCAATCTCGGCTTCCGCGACCCCCTGGTCCCGCGCTCGGATCCCGCCGCCGCCGAGACTCCCCGCGACACCGTCCCGGTGCAGGGCCCGATCGTGCTCACCCGCCGCGCCCCCTCACCCTCGCCCACGCCGCACGAGGTGCCGATCAGCGACCGCACCGTGGTGGTCGCCGGGGACGGGGCCGGCGCCGCCGCCGCGGATCTCGCCCGCGAGCAGGGACTGCCCCTGCTGGCCGAGCCCAGCTCCGGCGCCCGCGACAGCCCGCAGCTGGTCACCGGCTACCCCGCGCTGCTGGGGCGCATCATGGCGCGCCCCGATCACCCCCTGCGCCCCGATCGCGCGATCGTGCTCGGCCACCCGACCCTCTCCCGCCCCGTGCTCGGCGCCCTGCTGGGGGCCGACGACGTCGAGGTCGTCGTGGTCGACCCCCACCCCGATTTCGCCGACGCCGCCCGCCGCGCCCAGCTCGTGGTCCCCGCCGCGACTGCGGCGCCCGTCGCTGCGGAGACCCTCGAGGCGCGCCGGGATCGGACCCGATGGTGGCAGGACGAGGCCGCCGGCCTGCGCGACGAGATCACCGCCCTGCCCTGGCAGACCCGGGCCGCGCTCGCCGTCTGGGAGGCGACCACCGCAGCGGACACCCTGGTGCTGGGCTCCTCCAGCCTGGTGCGCGACCTCGAGGCGCAGGCCGGCCCCACCGCCGGCCGGGTCATCGCCAATCGGGGCCTGGCCGGGATCGACGGCACCATCTCCCTGGCCGGGGGCATCGCCCTCGCCCGCGGCCACGATCTCGCCCGCGAGCGTCCGGATGGTCCCGCTCCCGGACGGGTGCGCCTGCTGCTCGGCGATCTCACCGCCGTGCACGACCTCACCGGTCTGGTGATCGGGCCCGACGAGGCGCGTCCGGACCTCGACGTGATCATCGTCGATGACCAGGGCGGCAGGATCTTCGGCGGTCTCGAGCATGCCGCCGCTCCCGCGGAGGTGCTGCGACGCTTCTTCACCACCCCGCACGGCACTGACCTCGCGGGGACCGCGGAAGCCCTCGGCGCCTCTGCGCATCGCACCGATCCGGAGACCCTGCCGACCCTGCTCGCCGCCCCCGCCGGAGGACTGCGCGTGCTCGTCGTGCAGGAGGGTGCTCCGGGAGCACAGCCGGCACCGGATGCGGGGGCGACGTCCGCCCTGCCGTCGGGGGTACCTGCTGCGGCCGCCGCCATGGCGCAGCCCGACGGCGTACGACCTGGCACCGTGCCGCCGGGCACTGCGCAGACAGGCACTGCCCAGGCGGATGCTGCGCCATCGGGCTCCGCCCAGGCGGACTCCGCGCCGTCCGCTGCGGCGCGCCGTCGCGGCCCCACCTGGAGCGGGGTGACCGCGCTGGTGGTGGCCGGGATGCTGGCCGCATGCGCGCTCTCGGTGGGAGGCATCACCGTCTACGACCGGTTCTTCGTCGAGCCCGGGAGCGGCCCCATCGCGAGCAGCGAGCCGGCGCCGACGGACCAGGCGTCGACCCCCACCGCGCCGGTGACCGGCGAGGGCGAGGGCTCGCTCGTCTCTCCCGCCTCGACCCCGGTGGATCCGGCGCAGGAGCCGGACTGGGCGGGTGTCGCTGAGCTGGTCGCGCCCAGTGCGGTCGCCCTCCAGGTCAGCACCGGCACCGGGACCGGGCAGGGCACCGGCGTGATCCTCGACTCCGCCGGGACCATCCTGACCAACGACCATGTCCTCTCCAGCCAGGAGACCGCCCTGGTCACCCTGCACGACGGCCTGTCCTACGAGGCGACCGTGATCGGCTCCGACCCCACCACCGACCTCGCGGTGGTGCGCCTGGACTCGCCCCCCGAGGGGCTGGTGCCGGCGACCTTCGGGGACTCCGACCAGGTCCAGGTGGGCCAACCGGTGATGGCCGTGGGCACCCCGCTGGGGCTCGAGAACACCGTGACCACCGGCATCGTCTCCGCCCGGGACCGGCCCGTGACCACCGAGGGCGACGCCGAGGACGGCTCCGACTCCACCTTCACCTCGGCCCTGCAGACCGACGCCGCGATCAACCCCGGCAACTCCGGGGGACCGCTCGTGGACGCCGCCGGGCGGGTGATCGGGATCAACACCGCGATCGCGGGCCTCGCCGAGTCCGAGGGGACCGCCGGCAGCATCGGCCTGGGCTTCGCGATCCCCTCCTCCACCGCCCAGCTGATCGCGCCGCAGCTGGCCGAGACCGGCACCGCCCAGCACGCCTATCTCGGAGTCACCACCTCCGGCGGCACCACCCGCATCGACGAGGTCACCCACCGTGGCGCCGACGTCATCGAGGTCGTGGCCGGCAGCCCCGCGGAGGAGTCCGGACTGCGCGAGGGGGATCTGATCACACGGGTCGGGGAGGTCCCCGTGCGGGACGCCGCCGCGCTGACCGGCGTGATCCGGGGCCTGCCCATCGGCTCGAGCCACACCCTGACGTTCCTCCGCGCAGGCGCCGTGCAGCAGGCCGAGGTGACGCTCACCGCCCAGGAGCAGTGAGGGCCGGGCCGAGTCTCAGCGGGTGCTCGCCTCATCGCCGCGACCCCGCAGCGCGCGCAGCATGGGACGGTTCTTGGCGAGCACCTCGGCGTGCTCGCTGACCGGGTCGGAGGCGGCCACCAGGCCACCCCCGGCCTGCAGGCGCACGGTGTGCTCGTCCAGCAGGTGCGCCATCCGCAGCGCGATCGCCCACTGTCCGTCCCCGCGGGCGTTCACCCACCCCACCGGGGAGGCGTAGCCCGCCCGGTCGTGCGGCTCGAGGTTCTCGATGACCGCGTCGGCATCCTCCCGCGGCGTGCCGGACACCGCGGCGGAGGGATGCAGCCGCTCGGCGACCTCCACGCTGGTCACCCCCGGGCGCAGCTGTGCGGAGACGTCGGAGGCCAGATGCTCCAGCCCCGGCAGGCGCAGCACGAACGGCTCGGGGGAGCTGGTCAGATCGGTGGTGAGGTCCTCGAGCCGGGAGGTGACCGAATCGACCGCGTACGCGTGCTCGAGGCGCTCCTTGGCGTCGTGCTGGAAGGCGCGGCGGTCCTCGACGGTCAGCTCGCCGTCGTCGCTGACCGAGCGGGTGCCGGCCAGCACGCGGGAGAAGAGCCGCCCCTCGGAGGTCTGCGCCAGCATCTCGGGGCTGGCCCCGATCACGTCGTCGACCAGATAGGTCCAGGTGCTCGGATAGGCGTGGGCGAGGCGGGCCAGCAGCACGGCCGGGAGGATCGGGGCCTCGGTGCGCACGGTGGTGGTCTCGGACAGCACCACCTTCTCCGCCACGCCCTCCCGGATCTGCGCGACCGCCTGACGGACCAGCCGCTGATACTCCTGGGGCGTGTGATCGGGCTCGATGTCCGGCCCGGTCGGATCCGAGGCGTGCCCCGTGGGGCGCGGCGTGGAGGGGAACAGGTCCCGCCAGGAGGGCGGCGGCGCGGGCTCGCCCTCGGCATCGGCGAGGGTCAGGAACGCCTCGCCCTCCTGCACCCCGAGCACTGCGCGCGGCACCGTCAGCGTGGAGGGTCGCTGCGAGGCGGCGGCGTAGGAGAAGGACCCCAGCGCCAGCAGCCCGCTGACCGCGGAGCGCACCTCGTCGTCCACCCGGGCGGCGCCCGCGAGCGACTGGAAGGCGGCAGCGGCGGCGGTGAAACGGTGCGGGCCGGCCGTCTGCACGGACCAGGCGGTGCCGATCGCGACCAGTCCCTGCCCGTGCCGCAGCCAGGCCGCGGTGACCGATTCCGGGATGTGCCCGAGCAGGTCCACCGGCTCGTCGATGCGCACGGTGCGCACCCACAGGCGCGGTGGCGCATCGGGGGCGGCGGCGGGAGCGGGGGAGAGGGGCGGGGTGGACATCGGGCTCATTATGCGTCACCTCCCCAAGGGACGGGAGGCCCCGGGGGACGTGACGCTCCGCGCGCGGCGGCTGCGCGGGAAGCGGCACCGCGGGTGCGACCATAGGACGACGGTCCGGCCGGGCCGCTGGAGCCGAGCGGGCGGAGGGAGCTGAGCGTGAGCACGTCAGAGCAGAGCGTCACGACACCGGTGGCGCGGGGGATCCTCGCGGCGGGCGTCTCCCTCGCCACGGGCCTCGCCCTGGCCGTGATCCCTGCCCTGGCCGCCCAGGTGGCCGGGACACGTTCCACCGCCACGGCCCTGGACGCGATCCTGATCGGCCTGAACATCCTCGTGCTGGGCCACGGCGGCGGCATCACGCTGAGCACCGGCGCGATCGAGGGCACCGTCACCCTGGCCCCCTTCGGCCTCACCGGGCTGCTGATCCTCGTCTCCGCCCTGGGGATGCGCCGGGTCGGCCGTCTGCTGGAGCTGGTGCGTCCCGACGGGCTGCTGCGCAGCTCCGCCCTGCGCGACGCCGGCAGCGCGCTCGCCGCCCACACCGTGCTGTACGCCCTGGGCATGGCGGTGCTGGCCGCGATCGCCCGAAGCGCCGACGTCAGCCCCGTGATCCCCTCCGCCGTGTTCTCGGCGGCATTGATCTCCCTGCTCGGCGGGCTGTGCGGCCTGCTGTGGTCACTGCGCCGCGAGGCGACCGACGAGGTCCCCGGGGTGCGGGTGCTGTCCCTGCTGCCCTCCCCCTTCGACGCGGTGGCGCGCGCGGTCGGCATCGCGGTGGTGGGCGTGCTGGGCACCGGGATGCTGCTGCTGATCGTGATGCTGCTGCTGTCCCTGCCGGAGCAGGCGGGACTGTTCGCCCAGCTCGATCCCGGACCGGTGGGCGGACTGGTGCTGACCCTCCTGCAGCTCGCGCTGCTGCCCCTGCTGGCGGTCTGGGCGAGCACCGTGCTGCTGGGCGGCACCGTCACCCTCGGCACCGGCACGTCGGTGTCCCTGGCTGGCGCCGAGACCGGAGTGCTGCCCGCTCTGCCCGTGCTCGGCGCACTCCCGCAGCCCGGCACCGCCCCCGCGTGGACGGTGCTGCTGCTCGTGCTGCCCCTGGGGGTGGTGATGCTCGGCGCCCATCGCCTGGTGCGCGATGTCCAGGAGCTGCCGCTGCGGGACCGCATCACCGCCTGGATCACCTACCCGCTCGTGGTGCTCGTGGCACTGCTGCTGATCGCCGGGCTGTCCACGGGCGGGATTGGGGACTCGCGGTTGGCGCATCTCGGCCCGACGATGCCCACCGTGCTCCTGCCCTCGGCGATCCTCGTCCTCGGCGGCACCGGGCTGATCGTCGGGATCTTCGCGAGCGGTCTGATCCCCTGGGCGGGCCGTGCCATCGCCGCACTGCGCAGCCGGGTCGAGAACGCCGAGCGCGCCGAGCAGGAGGAGCGCGCCCGGGGCGCCGGCCCCGCCGACGCGGCCGACACGACCGACGACGCCGATGCTGTCGACGGACCGGACGGAAAGGATGGAACGGACGACGCGGACGCCGCCGACGAGATCGACCTGTGGGCCCGGGGGGCCGACGACGACGTCGACGGGGGAGACGCTGCGGATGAGAGTTCCGCGGAGGCTGAGGTCAGCCCCCGAGCAGATCGCTGATCCACTCCACGCCGGCCTCCTGCATCTCCTGGGCGCACTGGGCCTGCGCCCGCTCCGTGATCGCGGTGCGCCGGCAGTCCTCCAGATCGGACATCGGCCCGTAGAACAGCAGCGTCAGCGCTGAGCTCATCATGATCAGCAGAGTGGCGGGAATCCCGATCACGGCGGTGAAGACCGCCATCCCGTGCCGGCCCATCCGGAAGGTCTGCACGATCAGCGGGATCAGCACCACCAGCGCCACCAGCCCGGCCAGGCCCGAGCCCAGCGAGTACGGCAGCGGCGCGGCCATCAGCAGCCAGGCCACCAGCAGCGCCAGCGTCAGGATCCCGAGCATGCCCCGGCGCCGACGCCGAGCGGTCTCGTCGGAGGAGTCCGGGGAGGAGCCGGTCTGGCGCGGGGAGGACTGGTCGCTGTTCATCCCCACCATTGTGCCTGCTCCGGTGTGCCGGATCGCGCTGCGCCTGGATTACCCTGACCGGGTGGCTCCCACCCCGATCGTCGTCCTCATCTCCGGCACCGGCTCCCTGCTGGCGGCACTCCTGGAGGCCTCGCGCCGCCGGGACTCCTCGTTCACCGTCGTGGGGGTGATCGCGGACCGGGACGCGCCCGGGCTCGAGCACGCCCGCGCCGCCGAGGTCCCCGCCCAGGTCATCGCCCCCGCCGACCACCCGGACCGGGCGGCATGGGATCGGGCGCTGGCCGCCGCGGTCGCCGCGCATTCTCCGCAGCTGGTGGTGCTGGCCGGGTTCATGCGGCTGCTCGGGGCGCCCCTGCTGGACTCCCATGGCGGCCGGATCATCAACAGCCATCCGGCGCTGCTGCCCTCCTTCCCGGGCGCGCACGGGGTCCGCGACGCCCTCGCCCACGGCGTCAAGGTCACCGGCGCCAGCGTGATCGAGGTCGACCCCGGCATCGACACCGGCCGCATCCTCGCCCAGCGCGCCGTCGAAGTGCTGCCGGAGGACACGGAGGCGAGCCTGCACGAGCGCATCAAGGCCGTCGAGCAGCCGATGCTGGTCGAGGTCGTGCAGCGGCTGACCGCGGCCGACTAAGCTGGGCGCACACGACTGGCGCAGGTGGGCGACCACCGGGGAGTGAGAGTTCGTGGGCATCGACCGCCTGGGTGCCCACCACAGGACCGCTGACCGCACCGACCCAGGAGCACCCTCGTGAGCACTGCAGACCGCCGCCCCATCCGCCGAGCCCTGATCTCCGTCTTCGACAAGACCGGCATCGCCGACCTCGCCCGAGCCCTCGCCGGCGCCGGCGCGGAGATCGTCTCCACCGGCTCCACCGCCGCCACCATCCGTGATGCCGGTGTCGAGGTCACCGAGGTCGAGGCCGTCACCGGCTTCCCCGAGATGCTCGACGGCCGCGTGAAGACCCTGCACCCCCGCATCCACGGCGGCATCCTCGCCGACCAGCGCCTCGATTCCCACCGAGAGCAGCTCGCCGCCCACGACATCGCACCCTTCGATCTGGTGGTCGTGAACCTCTACCCCTTCGCCGACACCGTCGCCGCCGGCGGCAGCCCCGCCGAGATCATCGAGAAGATCGACGTGGGCGGGCCCAGCATGGTGCGCGGAGCCGCCAAGAACTTCGCCTCCCTCGCCGTGGTGGTCGAGCCGGAGGGCTATGCGCAGGCCGCCCGCGCCGCAGCCGCGGGAGGCTTCACCCTGGCCGAGCGGCGTGAGCTCGCCGCGATCGCCTTCCAGGTCACCGCCGACTACGACACCGCCATCGCCGACTGGATGCTGGGCCAGGTCGAGGGCGCCGAACAGGAGAGCACCGACGAGGGCGCGGATTCCCCCCTCTCGCCGACGCACCTGCTGGACATCTCCGACCAGGAGGCCGCCGAGCTCGGCTTCACCACCACCCTGCGCTACGGCGAGAACCCCCATCAGCGGGCCCGCCTGGCCGTCCCCGACGAGGACGACCCGGGCCTGGCCGGTGCCGAGCTGCTGGGCGGCAAGCCCATGAGCTTCAACAACTACGTCGACGCCGATGCTGCCGCCCGCGCCGCCTTCGACCACGACCAGCCCTGCGTGGTGGTCATGAAGCACAACAACCCCTGCGGCGTCGCCGTCGCCGCGGAGGGGGAGGACATCGCGCGCGCCCACGCCCGCGCCCACGGCACCGACCCGGTCTCCGCCTACGGAGGTGTGATCGCCGCCAACCGGCCGGTCACCCTCGCCATGGCCGAGCAGGTGGGGCCCGTGTTCACCGAGGTGATCCTCGCCCCCGGCTATGAGGACGCCGCCCTCGAGCTGCTGCGCCGCAAGAAGAACCTGCGCATCCTGCAGGTCCCCGAGCGGCCCCGCACCGGCATGGAGATCCGCCACATCTGGGGCGGCAGCCTGGTCCAGGACGTCGACGCGATCGACGCCGCCGGAGACGACCCCGCCCAGTGGACCCTCGCCGCCGGGGACGCCGCCGACCCCGCCACCCTCGCCGACCTCGCCTTCGCCTGGCGCGCCGTGCGCTCGGCGAAGTCCAACGCGATCCTGCTGGCCAGGGACTCCGCTGCCGTGGGGATCGGGATGGGGCAGGTCAACCGCCTGGACTCCTGCCGCCTGGCCGTCACCCGCGCCAACACCCTGGGCGAGCACGCCGAGGGCGAGGCGGCACCCGAGCGGTCCCGCGGTGCGGTCGCCGCCTCCGATGCGTTCTTCCCCTTCGCCGACGGCGCCCAGATCCTGATCGACGCCGGGGTGCGCGCCATCGTGCAGCCCGGCGGGTCGATCCGCGACGAGGAGGTCATCGAGGCGTGCCGCGCCGCCGGCGTGACCATGTACCTCACCGGCACCCGCCACTTCGCCCACTGAGCACGGACCTTTGTTCACCGGCCCGACATGCAGGGCGCTTAGAGTGAACCCCACCACCAGTGCGAGCCGAAGGAGTGAGTGTGAGGATCCCCGACAACCAGAGTCTGCGCGAGTACATCGAGCATCTGCGTGAAGAGGGCTACACCGTCGCCGACGGCCACACCCCGGATCCGGATCTGATCGACCCGCAGGGCAACCCGGTCTACACCTGGCAGCAGGGCTATCCGTACGACACCCGCATGGACCGGGACGAGTACGAGCTGGAGAAGTACCGCCTGCAGGTGGAGCTGCTGAAGTTCCAGTACTGGCTCGAGGACAACGACCAGAAGTCGATCATCATCTTCGAGGGGCGCGACGCGGCCGGCAAGGGCGGCACCATCAAGCGCTTCACCGAGCACCTGAACCCCCGCACCGCCCGGGTGGTGGCACTGAACAAGCCCAGCGACCGCGAGCGCGGCCAGTGGTACTTCCAGCGGTACATCCAGCATCTGCCCACCGAGGGCGAGATGGTGC
>DXDT01000283.1 GCA_019115335.1 Candidatus Brachybacterium merdigallinarum | reverse complement strand
GCCTGCTCCGCGTGGTGACGGACGTACCTCGCCACGGCATCTGCATCCTTCGCTGCCACCGGAACTCCCTTCACCTGCGCGCCAGTGCCTGCCAGTATGCCTGGTGGCCGGGAGAGGGTGCTTCCCGTGGGGAGGAGGCTGCCGCTGGGGAGAAGGCTGCCGGTGGGGAGGAAGCTGCCGCTGGGGATGAGGCATGTCGCGGCCGCGGAGCAGCCCGCGGGGTGCGAGTAGGCCAGGCGGGGCTTGAACCCGCGACCGACGGATTATGAGTCCGCTGCTCTGACCGGCTGAGCTACTGGCCCGTGCCTCTGTTCGAGGAACCGCCCGAATCTACCACGCGAACCCTTGTGACCTGGCGCGACGATCGAGCACACGATGGTGCGCCGCCGTGCGCCGCGGCGTGCCACGGGCACTGGCGGGATGCTGTGCGGGCGACGGTCCGGCGCTCGGCATCCTCGCTGACCTGCACGGCACACCGAGCGCCTCGTGCCGCCGATCTGATCGCTGCACCGTTAGATGCGTCATAGACCCCGGTGGGACGGTCATTCGAAGGTGCATGGGCGGTCGCGATCCTGCTAGAGTCGTCCAGGTCGATCCCGCATAGCTCAACGGCAGAGCATTCGACTGTTAATCGAAGGGTTGTTGGTTCGAATCCAACTGCGGGAGCCCATGCAGCACCACAGCAGCCCCGGAGAACTCCGGGGCTGCGTCATTTCCGGGGCGGTCGTGCTGAGCCCCGGCCCCGCCCGCCCGCGCACAGGAGCAGCTGATGGCCACCCTGCCCGATGAGACGTTCCCGCTCCCTGAGGATTTCGGCCCCGGCAGTGTCTGGGCCGATCGCTCCGGCCACCGCACCCTGATCGGCCGCAACCAGCGCGGCGTCGAGATCCCCATCGGTCAGGGGGAGGGGGAGATCAATCCCGGTGAGCTGCTGAAGCTCGCCGTGATCGCCTGCGCCGGCATGAGTGGTGACATCAACCTCTCCCGCCGCCTGGGCGACGACTTCGAGATGCGGCTCTGGGCCCACGGCGAGTCCGACGAGGCCACCAATCGTTACCACTCGATCCCCGAGCAGGTGCAGCTGGACCTCGACGGGCTCGAGCCGGAGCAGATCCGCACCATCGCCAAGGTCTTCGAGCGTGCGGTCGCGGCCGGGTGCACCGTCGAGCGCAGTGTCACCAACGGCGTCGAGGTCACCCACGAGATCCTCGGTGCCACGATTGGCACCCCGAGCAGCGCCGTCTCCGAGCAGGGCGAGGGGACGCAGGCATGACGATCCGCGAGATCCGCCTCATCGGGGATCCTGTCCTGCGCACACCGTGCGACCCGATCACGAGGATCACCGACGCCACCCGGCGCCTGGTCCGGGACCTGCTGGACACCGTGGACGACGAACGACGGGCGGGCCTGGCGGCGAACCAGATCGGGATCGCCCAGCGCGCGTTCGCCTGGCGGACCCCTGAGGGTGAGCTCGGCTACCTGCTCAATCCGGTCATCGTCGAGCTCTCCGAAGAGCTGCAGGAGGGCGACGAAGGCTGCCTGTCGATCCCGAACCTCTGGTATCCCCGCACCCGCTCCGCGTACGCGAAGGCCGTAGGCCACGACCTGGACGGGAACGAGGTGGAGCTGGCCGGTGAGGAGGTCACCGCTCGACTGATCCAGCACGAGGTGGGGCACCTCGACGGCGCCCTCTACATCGACGGTCTCGAGCGCTCCGTCAAGAAGCGGGCGTTGCGCCAGATCAGGGAGACGTTCTAGGCTGAGCCCGGAACCCGTGTTCCATCCCGCACCGTGCAGGTCATCGATTCGTTGGGGAAGACGCATCGGAGACCGAAAGGGACGAGATGACCCACGGCGTTCTGTTGATCCACTCCGCCCCGCGCGCCCTCACCCCGCACATCGAATGGGCCGCCGGCGGAGTTCTCGGCGTGCCCTGCCCGATCCGCTGGGAGGATCAGCCGGCGCATCGCGGCACCCTGCGCGCGGAGATGGGCTGGCGCGGCCCCGATGACACCGGTGCACGGCTCGCGTCCGCTCTGCGCGGCATGGGGGAGATCCGCTTCGAGATCACCCAGGAGCCCACGCCGAGCATCGACGGCGGCCGCTGGTCCTACACCCCCGAGCTCGGCATCCATTACGCCGCCACGGACAGGGCGGGCAACACCATGCTCAGCGAGGACCATGTGCGCGGCTGCCTGGAGCGCGCCGGCACCGATCCGGTCGCGATGCGTCGCGAGCTCGACGTCGCCCTCGGCACGCCGTGGGACGAGGAGCTGGAGACCTACCGCTACGGTGCGGAGGGCACCCCGATGCGCTGGCTGCACCGGGTGAGCTGAGCAGCCGCAGGCCCGACGCCCGACCACACACCGCCGCCTACCGGCCCACCCCACCCGACCCACCGGCCACCCACCGGCCACCGGCCACCGGCCGCCTACCGGCCGAGCCACCGGCTATACGAGCGACGAGGTAGGCATATGAGCCGCTAAGACTTCTCCTTAGCGGCTCAAATGCATACCTCGGTGAGGGGCTGGCGGGGCCAGGGTGAGGTGGGCGAGGCCCAGGGGGAGGTGGGCAGGCGGGGCCCAGGGTGAGGGGACCGCCGAGGGCTCAGGCGTTGGTGACGACCAGGGCGATGTCGTGACCGCCGAAGCCGAAGGCGTTGTTGAGCACGGCGATGTCACCGCCCGGCAGCTCGGCCGGAGTGCCGTTCGCGATCTGCATCGGGGCCTCGGGGTCGAGGTTCTCGATGTTGATCGTCGGCGGAACGGTGCGGTGGTGCGCCGAGAGGACCGAGAACACGGTCTCGAGCGCGCCGGCACCGCCCAGCAGGTGGCCGGTCATCGACTTCGTCGAGGTGACGACGATCTGATCGGTCACGCCGTCGAGGGCGGTGGACACGGCCTCCAATTCGCCGATGTCGCCCAGCGGGGTGGAGGTGCCATGGGCGTTGAGGTGCCTGACGTCGTGCGCTGAGATGCCGGCGTCCGCGACCGCCTCGCGCACGGCAGCGGCCTGACCCTCGGGGTTCGGGGCCGAGATGTGGTGCGCGTCGGAGGCCATGCCGCGCCCGGCGGCGTAGGCGTAGACCTTCGCACCGCGCGCAGCGGCGTGCTCCTCGCTCTCCAGCACCAGGATGGCCGCGCCCTCGCCGAGCACGAACCCGTCTCGGTCCACGTCGTAGGGACGTGAGGCGTGCTCGGGATCGTCGATCCGCGTGGACAGGGCCCGGATGTTCGCGAAGGCCGCGATGGTCATCGGATGGATCGACGCCTCGGTGCCGCCGACGACGACCACGTCCGCGCGTCCGTCCCGGATCATGCCCATGCCCAGCGCCACCGCCTCCGAGCCGGAGGCGCAGGCGGAGACGGGAGTGTGGGCCCCGGCGCGGGCGCCGAGCTCCATGGAGATGTTCGCGGCAGAGGAGTTCGCCATGAGCATCGGCACGGTGAAGGGGTTCACGCGGCGGGCACCGCGCTCGCGCACGACGTCCCACTGGTCCAGTGTCGTCCAGATCCCGCCGATACCCGTGCCGACGACCACGCCGAGGCGGGTCGGGTCGACCTCCGGAGCGCCGGCGTCGGCCCATGCCTCCCGGGCAGCGACCATCGCGTACTGGCCGGAGGGGTCGAGCTTCTTCGACTCGGGACGGCTCAGGGAGTCGACCGCGCCGGGCACGATCTGGCAGGCGAAGTCCACGGACAGGCCGTAGGTGTCCTTCCAGTCGTTGTCGAGCGTGCGGGCCGCAGAGGTTCCGGACAGCGCTGCCGTCCACGTCGTGGAGACGTCGCCGCCGAGGGGGTTGACAGTGCCCAGGCCGGTCACGGCGACACGGGAGCGGGAAGCAGACATGCGGACCTCCGGGTCGAGGGGCCGCGCGACCGGGCGGGCCGCGACGGATGGGGGGATGCGACGCCCGGGACGGTCAGATGCGTCCCGGGCGCCCGGCGGGACTCAGTTCTGGGCGCCCGCGATGTACTTGACGGCGTCGCCGACGGTGACGAGGTTCTTGACCTCTTCGTCGGGGATGCGCACCTCGAACTTCTCCTCCGCGTTGACGACGATGGTCATCATGGAGATGGAGTCGATGTCGAGGTCGTCGGTGAAGGACTTGTCGAGCTTGACGTCCTCGGTGGCGACACCGGTCTCCTCGTTGACGATCTCGGCGAGGCCTTCGAGGATCTCGTTCTCGGTCTGTGCCATGGGGTTCTCCTAGGTCGGGGGATAGGAAGTAGCGGGGACAGGCTACCCCGGAGAGGGGGCAGATCCGGGTACTTGGCCGCGCAGCAGACCGGAGCGTGATCTGCTCGACATCCCGGGCGGGGCGGCGCGGGGCCGCTGCCGCCCTGACATCACGGCAGCACGGGTCGGTGCGGCGCGATGATCAGGGCAGCACCAGCACCTGGCCGGCGTACGCCAGGCCGGCTCCGAAGCCGAACTGCACCAGCACGTCACCGCTGGTGGCGGCGCCCTCTTGCAGGAGTCGGTGGGTGGCCAGCGGGATCGAGGCGGCCGAGGTGTTGCCCGTCTCGGCGATGTCGCGGCCGATCACCACGTTCTCGGGCAGTTTCAGCTGCTTGGCGAGCTCGTCGACGATGCGCATGTTCGCCTGGTGCGGCACGAACACGTCGATGTCCTGGACGGTCAGGCCCGAGGCGGCGAGCATCTCGCGGATCTTCTCCGCGGTGTGCCACACCGCCCAGCGGAACACGGTGCGGCCGTCCTGCTCGAGGGTGGGCCACTCGACCTTGCCGTCCCGGAAGTCCAGCGAGGATCCGGTCATCCGGATGGTCTCCCAGTTCTCGCCGTCGCTGCCCCAGACGGTGGGGCCGATCTTCGGCGTGTCGCTCGCGCCGACGACCGCCGCTCCCGCGCCGTCCCCGAGCAGGAAGGAGATCGACCGGTCGGTGGGGGAGACGAAGTCGGAGAGCTTCTCCGCCCCGATCACCAGCACGTTCCGGGCGGCGCCGGAGCGGATCAGGGAATCCGCCTGCCCGATGCCGTAGGCGAAGCCCGCGCAGGCGGCGGAGATGTCGTAGGCGATGACGTCCGGCCGGCCCAGCTTCCCGGCCAGCAGCGTCGCGAGGGACGGCGTGGGGTAGGGGAAGGAGATCGTGGAGACGATGATCGCGTCGAGCTGCTCGAGGTCGATGCCGGAGCTGTCGATCGCCTCACGACCCGCGGTCAGTGCCAGGTCTGCGACGCCGACGTCCTGGCTCGCCCGGGTGCGGGTGACGATGCCGGTGCGCTGACGGATCCACTCGTCGGAGGAGTCGATCGGCCCGACCAGATCATCGTTGGGGACCACGAGGTCACCGCGGGCGGCACCGTAGGCGAGCACCCGGGAGCCGGGGACGGTGGGCTGGGTCTGCAGGGAGATCGCCATGTCAGTTCTCCTCCGGGCCGGCCGCCGGCTTCCCGGCATGCTCGCTGATCAGGGCTTGGGCGGCCGCGAGGTCGTCCGGGGTGTTGAGGTTCTGGGTCGCCACTCCCTTCAGCTCGCGCTTGGCGAGACCGGTGAGGGTGCCCGCGGGTGCGATCTCGATCAGGGCGGTGACCCCGCGCCGCTTCAGCGTGGCCATGCATGCCTCCCAGTCCACGGGGGAGGCGACCTGGGCGACGATCAGATCGAGGTACCGCTGCCCGCTCGTGACCGCTTCACCTCCGGCGTTGGAGATCAGCGGCACGGTGGGATCGGCCGGGGTGAGCTCGGGGGTGAAGGCTGCGAGCGTTTCGCGGGCGGAAGCCATGTACGGGGTGTGGAAAGCGCCGGCGACCTGCAGGGGGATCACGCGCGCCTTGGCCGGGGCGTCCTCGCCGAGGGCGGCGATGCCGGCCGCGGAGCCGGCGGCGACGACCTGGGCGGCGGAGTTGATGTTCGCCGGGTGCAGGCCGTGGCGCTCGATCGCGGCGAGCACCTCCTCGCGCACTCCACCGACGACCGCGGCCATCCCGGTCTCCTCGGCGGCGGCGGCCTCGGCCATCGCGCGGGAGCGGGCACCGACCAGGCGCATCGCCGCGGTGGGGCTGAGCACCCCGGCCAGCGCCGCTGCGGTCAGCTCGCCGACGCTGTGCCCGGCCAGGAGGTCCGCGCCCGGCAGTGCCGCTCCGGAGCCTCCGTTCCCGTCGGCACCGTGATCCCCCTCGCTGCCGTCGTCCCCTTCGCTGCGCAGGGCGTCGGCGGCGATGATGCCGGCGGCGACCAGCAGCGGCTGGGCGACGGCGGTGTCACGGATGGTGTCGGCATCGGACTCGGTGCCGTGTCGCAGCAGGTCCACGCCCGCGGGGTCGGAGAGCTGGGCGAGCTGCTCCCGGGTACCGGGCAGTTCGAGCCAGGGGCTGAGGAAGCCGGGCTTCTGCGCCCCTTGTCCGGGGCAGACGATCGCGAGCACGGGGGACCTCCAGGGGGAGACGAGGCCCGCGACCGGAGCAGTCGCGAGCCGAGGGTGATGACAGGGTGGTGAGGGTCGAGTCCGAGTGCGGGGACTCGACTCAGGGTAAGCCGCGACGAGGCAGCGGGATGCAGGTGCTCAGGGCTCCGTGAGGAATCTGCCTCGGTGGCGGAGGGGGAAAGAGCTGGGCCGCCCGCTGCAAGCAGCGGGCGGCCCAGCGGGTGATCAGGACTCGCCGCCGAAGGAGCCGGACTCACCGGCGTTGACGTTGGTGAGGTCGTACTTGTCGATGGCCTGGCGGACCACCGACGGGTCGACCTTCCCGTCCTTGGCAAGCATCTGCAGGGTCTTGACGACCATGGAGTGCGCGTCGATCTTCAGGTAGCGGCGGGCGGCCGGGCGGGTGTCGGAGAAGCCCCAGCCGTCGGCCCCGAGCACGCCGTAGCGGCCGGGGATCCACTCGCGGATCAGATCCGGGACCAGGAAGTCGTAGTCGGAGCTGGCCACGAACGGACCGGACACGCCCTCCAGGCGCTGGCTGATCCACGGGGTGCGCTGGTCCTCGGGGTGGAGCAGGTTGTGCTTCTCCGCCTCGAGGGCATCCTTGCGCAGCTCCGTCCAGGAGGTCACCGACCAGACGTTGGCGCGCACGCCCCAGTCCTCGGCCAGCAGCTGGCGAGCGTGCTTCGCCCAGGGGACGCCGACGCCGGAGGCCAGCAGCTGCGCCTCGGGACCGTCACCCTCGGGCATGGACTCGACGACGTACATGCCCTTGAGCAGGCCCTCGACGTCCAGGCCCTCCGGCTCGGCCGGCTGCACGATCGGCTCGTTGTACACCGTGATGTAGTAGAAGACCTCCTGCAGGCGGTCGTCCTCGCCGTACATGCGCTGCAGCCCGTCACGGATGATGTGTCCCAGCTCGTACCCGTAGGCCGGGTCGTAGATGACCGCGCCCGGGTTGGTGTACGCGAGCAGAGGGGAGTGGCCGTCCATGTGCTGGAGGCCCTCGCCGGCGAGGGTCGTCTTACCGGCGGTCGCACCGATCACGAAGCCCTTGGCCATCTGGTCACCGGCGGCCCAGAAGAAGTCGCCGGTGCGCTGGAACCCGAACATCGAGTAGAAGATGTAGAACGGGATCATCGGGAAGTCATGGGTGGCGTATGAGGTGCCCGCCGCGGTGAACGCCGCGGTCGAGGAGATCTCGTTGATGCCCATGTGCTTGATCTGGCCGGAGGTGGACTCC
>DXDT01000282.1 GCA_019115335.1 Candidatus Brachybacterium merdigallinarum | reverse complement strand
ATGCCCAGGCGCTGCTGATGTCCGATGCAGATGTGAAGCTCGACGTCGGCAAGGAGATCACCCGTGGTCTCGGCGCCGGCGCCGATCCCGAGGTCGGCAAGCGCGCCGCCGAGGACCACGAAGAGGAGATCGAGGAGGTCCTGCGCGGGGCCGACATGGTCTTCGTCACCGCCGGCGAGGGCGGCGGCACCGGCACCGGCGGGGCTCCCGTGGTCGCCAAGATCGCTCGCAGCCTCGGTGCCCTGACCATCGGTGTGGTGACCCGCCCCTTCACCTTCGAGGGGCGCCGCCGCTCCATGCAGGCGGATTCGGGGATCGACGCCCTGCAGGCCGAGGTCGACACGCTGATCGTCATCCCCAACGACCGCCTGCTCTCGATCGCGGACAAGCAGGTCTCGATGCTCGACGCCTTCAAGAGCGCTGACCAGGTCCTGCTCTCCGGCGTCTCCGGCATCACGGACCTGATCACCACCCCGGGCCTGATCAACCTCGACTTCGCGGACGTGAAGTCGGTGATGCAGGATGCCGGCAGCGCGCTGATGGGCATCGGCTCCGCCCGGGGCGAGGACCGCGCCCTGCAGGCCGCCGAGCTCGCGGTCTCCAGCCCGTTGCTGGAGGCCTCGATTGACGGCGCCTACGGCGTGCTGCTGTCCATCCAGGGCGGCAGCGACCTCGGGCTCTACGAGGTCTCCGAGGCCGCTCGCCTGGTCCAGGAGGCCGCGCACCCCGATGCGAACATCATCTTCGGCTCGGTGATCGACGACGCCCTCGGCGACGAGGTGCGCGTGACGGTGATCGCCGCGGGCTTCGAGGCCGGCGGACCCACCCCGCGCCCGGCCGAGCAGGTCACCCCTCGCCCCGCACCGCGCGCCGAGCAGCCCGCTGCGCGCCCGGCCGCCGAGCCGCGCCAGAGCACGGAGCCCCGCTCGCACGGCGAGGCCCGACAGGCGCCGATCGCAGGGGCCTGGGGCGCGCCGCAGCAGACCTTCGCACCCTCCCATGGATCCTCCGACCAGGGCTCGCCGCAGCAGGCCCCGTCCCCGCTGGCTCCGCCGCAGCAGGCGCAGCCGCCGGTCCATGAGCCCGACACCGAGCGGCTGGACCCGGCGGACTACGAGGAGGCCCCGCAGCAGGAGCGTCGGCCCGCCCGCCCGCCCCACATCGAGGAGCAGCCCGCGGACGACGATGACCTGGACCTCCCCTCCTTCCTGAAGTGACCGAAGCCCCGCCGGCCCGGGCACCGCGACTGCGCGGTGCCCGGGCTGTCTTCACCGGCCGCCTCGGCGGGGTCAGCGCAGGACACTTCTCCTCCCTGAACCTCGCCCACCACGTCGGGGACGATCCCGGGGCGGTCGCCCAGAACCGCGCCCTCGTCGATCAGGCGATGGGAGCGCCTGCCGTCTACGTGGACCAGGTGCACGGGACGACGGTCCACGTGCTCCCGGCGACGGGGGAGGTGCCCGTGGTCACCGCCGATGCCGCGGTCACCACCCGCACCGATCGAGCACTCGCCATCATGGTCGCGGACTGCCTGCCCGTGCTCTTCAGTGATGACCGCGCCGGGGTGATCGGCGCCGCCCATGCCGGCCGCCGCGGCCTGCTGGACGGGGTGCTGGAAGCGACCATCACCGCCATGGTCGGGCTCGGCGCCCGACCCGACGATCTCGAGATCGTGATCGGCCCGGGGATCTGCGGTCGCTGCTACGAGGTGCCCGCGGCGATGCAGGAGGAGGCCGCACGCCTGCTGCCCGCCACGGCCACCGAGACCAGGTGGGGCACCCCGGCGCTGGACCTGCGGGCCGGGGCGCGGCAGGCCCTCGAGCGCGCCGGCGCGGCACCGGGGTCGATCCATGACGAGGACTCCTGCACCCGGGAGGACGAGGGACTGTTCTCCTACCGTCGCCAGAGTGTCACCGGTCGTTTCGCCGGGCTCATCCGCCGCGACTGAGGACGGCGCAGCGCGAGGCCCTGCCGAGGCATCGGACGACGCCGGCAGCGACACGCTGCGCGACACGCCGATGGCGTCCCTGATCGTCCGGAGGCCCTGCGGTACTTTTCTTGGCAGGGCTTCCACGCACTCCCCGTGCTTCCCCGAAGCCCAGGACCAGCGTGAACAGCAGCGACAGAGTGGGAGAACTGCGATGGGAACTTGGCGCAACGCCATGGTCGCCCTCGGCCTCGCCAATGAGGTCGACGACGAATACTACGAGGACGAGTCCATTCGTCAGGACGAGGCGGCGGCGCCTCGTCGTACCGAGCGCGGCCCCGAGCCCGCTCCCGAACGGGAGGCCCAGGTGACCCCGATCCGTCGTCGTGCCCAGGACGTCGTCACCATGGCCCCGGCTGTGGAGGAGTCGATGCACCGCATCACCACGATCCACCCGCGCTCGTACAACGACGCGAAGGCCATCGGCGAGTCCTTCCGGGACGGCATCCCCGTCATCGTGAACCTCTCCGACATGCAGGACGGCGACGCCAAGCGCATGGTCGACTTCTGCGCCGGGCTGGTCTTCGGCCTGCACGGCACGATCGAGCGCGTCACCTCCAAGGTGTTCCTGCTGTCCCCGGAGTTCGTCCAGGTGGACGGCGACAGCTCCGCGGACGAGGGCAGCTTCTACAACCAGAGCTGAGGCCCGTGATCACCCTCATCGCGGGAGTGCTGTACCTCGCAGTTCTGCTGTACATGATCCTGCTCGTGGCGCGGCTGGTGCTGGACTGGATCCGTGCCTACGCCCGCGACTTCCGCCCCCAGGGGCTGGTGCTGGTGCTGTTCGAGGTCGTGTTCACGCTGACCGATCCTCCGGTGAACGGCCTGCGGCGCCTGATCCCGCCCATCCGGCTGGGCCAGATCTCGCTCGATCTCAGCCTGATGATCCTGCTCCTGGCGGGATGGATCTTGCTGGCGGTGCTGGGAGCTCTCGCGTGAGACCTCGCACGAGGCTCCGTGCGAGGAAGACGGTGTTCCGAGCGGAATCCGCTACGCTGTCCGACAGTGCGCCCGATGCGCAGTTCGACCCGAGATTGACGAGAAGGTGACCATGTCTGCCAAGCCTCTGACGCCCGAAGACCTGGAGAACAAGCGGTTCACTCCTGTCCGCTTCTCCGAGGGATATGACATGGACGAGGTCGACAACTACCTCGACAACGACATCATCCCCCGCCTGCGAGACCTCATCGCCGAGAACTCGCGGCTCACCACGGAGCTGGAGACGGCGCACAACCGCATCGCCGAGCTCGAGACGGCTGCGCAGACCTCCGGCGGCGCCGTCGAGGACGACTCCGACTTCATCTCCGCCGCCCCCGGCACCGCCTCGGCTTCCTCCGCCGAGGAGCCCGCTGCCGTGGAGCCCGTCGAGGAGCCGGCCGACGTCGAGGCGACCGCCCAGCACCAGGTCGTGGCCGAGGAGCCCGCAGTGCCTGCCGCAGGGAGCGTCGACCAGTCCGCCACCGGCATCATCGCCCTGGCGAACCGTCTGCACGACGAGTACGTCAAGAACGGTGAGGACGAGCGCGACCGCCTCATCAGCGAGGCCAATGAAGAGCACAAGCGGATCGTCGGCGAGGCCGAGGAGAAGTCCCGCACCACTCTGAACGCTCTCGAGGAGAAGAAGGCGGAGCTCGAGAAGTCGATCGAGGGGCTGCGCACCTTCGAGCGTGACTACCGCAACCGCCTGCGCAACTACCTCGAGAACCAGCTGCGCGATCTCGACACCAGTGAGACGCAGGACAAGCAGGCGAACTTCGGTCTGTGAGTCCCGCTCCCACCACGCCGGCGAGCGCCGGGCCCGCGAGCGGGTCCGGCGCTCGTCGCCGTCTGCCCCTCCCCGCGGTCCTGGTCACCATCGCGGTGATCGCCGTGCTCCTGCTGGTCGCCGACCAGGCCACCAAGAACTGGGCGGTGGCGAACCTGCCCGAGCTCGAGCCCCAGCCCTTCCTCGGCGAGTTCCTCCAGCTCACCCTGCTGTACAACAGCGGAGCCGCGTGGGGCCTCGGCTCGGGGATCACCCCGGTGGTCACGGTGCTGCAGATCCTGATCTCGATCGGGGTGATCGTGTTCGCCGTCGCGGCGGTGCGCTCGCCCTGGTACGCCGCTGCCCTGGGGCTGATCCTGGGCGGTGCCCTCGGCAACGTCCATGACCGCCTGCTGCGGGAGCCCGGACCGTTCCGGGGCGAGGTCGTCGACTTCCTCGAGCTGCCGAACTGGCCGGTGTTCAACATCGCCGACATGGCCGTGGTGGGCGGGGCGATCCTGGTGGTGCTGCTCAGCGTGATCGGGCTCCCCTCGGATCCCGCGCAGGTCGAGGCCGAGAAGTCCGAGGACGCGGAGAGGCCCGAGGCGGCGCAGACGCCGGAGAATGGCGAGGAGCCGGCCGATCCGGAGGCCGAGGAGGCGCAGTCGTGAGCACCTCGCGCACCCTGATGGTCCCAGACGGGCTGGCCGGGGAGCGCGTGGACGCCGGACTGTCGCGCCTGCTGGGCCTGTCCCGCACCAAGGTCGCCGAGCTGATCGATGCGGGCCTGGTCGAGGTCGACGGCGCCGTGCCCGCCCGCTCCACCCGCCTCGAGCCCGGGGCGATGATCCACGTCGAGCTACCCGCCGAGAAGCCCGCCGCCGAGGTGCGGCCCCAGATCGCCGAGGGCATGAGCCTGGTCCATCAGGACGACGACATCGTGGTGGTCGACAAGCCCGTCGGCGTCGCTGCGCACCCCAGCCCCGGCTGGTCCGGTCCCACCGTGCTCGGGCACCTCGCGGCCGCCGGTGTCTCCATCCGCACCAGCGGCGACCCGGAGCGGCAGGGCATCGTCTCCCGCCTGGACGTCGGCACCAGTGGGCTGATGGTGGTGGCCCGCACCGAGCAGGCGTACACCACGTTGAAGGACGCCTTCCGCGCCCGCGAAGTGGGGAAGGTGTACCACGCCCTGTGCCAGGGCACCCCGGCGCAGGCCGCCGGCACGATCGACGCCGCGATCGGGCGCAATCCGCAGCATGACTTCAAGTTCGCGGTGCGACAGGATGGCAAGCCCTCGATCACCCACTACCGCACGCTCGAGGAACTCTCGGTCGCGACCCTGCTGCGCGTGCAGCTGGAGACCGGCCGCACCCACCAGATCCGCGTGCACTTCTCCGCCCTGCACCACCCGCTGGTGGGGGATCCCTTCTACGGGGCGGACCCCACCCTCGCCGAGCGCCTGGGCCTGGTCCGGCAGTGGCTGCACGCGATGGAGCTGACCTTCATCCACCCCGCCACCGGGCGCGAGGTCACCTTCACCTCGCAGTACCCGGCGGATCTGCAGCAGGCCCTGGACCGCCTGCGGGCGGTAGCGTCGGGCGCATGAGCGACGATCCTGCCAGCGACCTGCCCGCACCGCGCCCGCCTGCTCGCGATATCGCCCTGCGACGAGCGGACTTCCCCTTCGCCCGCGTGGCGAAGCGCCTCGGCCTGGACCCCGAGAACGCGCAGGTGGCCCTGCGGGACGACGAGCAGGCCCGGGCAGCGGTTCGGGACGCGGCCGCCGCCTTCTACGAGGCCGATGATGCCCGTCGCTCCGGCCTCGCGTCGACCTCCCCGATGGCCCTGGACCCCGATTTCCCCACCGGGGTGGGGATGTCCCTGGTCGGCGCCGCGGTGCTCTGGGAGGTGCGGGAGGTGATTCCGCGCCTCGCCCTGCGGGTCGCGACCGATCACTACGAGGACGGCGAGGACGCCCTGGCCGCCAGCTACATCGCCCTCGCGCAGGAATCGGTGGACCCGGGGGAGGACGACGCCTCCGCCTGGGCCGCGCAGTCGCTGCTGGTCCAGGTGCTGCAGCGATCCGGCGCCCCGGGCCAGGCCGCGGAGATCGCCCAGGACCTCGCCCGTCACGGCGTGCCCCAGGACCTGTGGAAGCAGGACGACCCCACCCTGCCGGACGACTCGATGTCCTGGCACGGCGGCGCCTTCGTGGGCGGGATCCCGCCGCGGCGGGATGAGCGCAGCCTCAGCTTCGAGGACGTCCACGACTACCTCGATCGCCTGCTCGAGGACGTGCGTCGCGAGCGCGAGGCCGAGGTGGACGGGGAGGACGGCACCGCTAGCGACTGACACCTCGCAGCACCACCGCATTCCCGACACGCCGGGCGCGCCGGGGTGACCTCTCCGACCCTCGCCGGACCGCTCACGCGCAGGCCTGCGCGGCTAGTCTGGTGAGCATGGCTTCTGCGGGTTCCGATGATTTCGTCCACCTCCACGTCCACACCGACTACTCCCTGCTGGACGGGGCCGCGAAGATCGACAAACTCGTCGCCGAGACGGTGAATCAGGGTCAGAGCGCCGTGGCCATCACCGACCACGGCTACCTGTTCGGCGCCTACGAGTTCTACAAGGCGGCCACCGATGCCGGGGTCAAGCCCATCATCGGCATCGAGGCGTACGTGACGCCGGGCACCAGCCGGCACGACCGCAGCCGCGTGCAGTGGGGGACCCGCGAGCAGCAGATCGCCGGGGACGACGTCTCCGCCCGCGGCGCCTACACGCACATGACTCTGCTCTCCCGCACCACCGCCGGGATGCACAACCTCTTCCGCCTCGGCTCCGCCGCCTCCCTCGAGGGGCAGATGGGCAAGTGGCCCCGCATGGACCGCGAGATCCTCTCGCAGTACGCCGACGGGCTGATCGCCACCACCGGCTGCCCCTCCGGCGAGGTGCAGACCCGGCTGCGACTGGGCCAGTTCGACGAGGCCGTCAAGGCCGCCGGCGAGTTCCAGGACATGTTCGGCAAGGAGCACTACTTCGTCGAGCTGATGGACCACGGCCT
>DXDT01000281.1 GCA_019115335.1 Candidatus Brachybacterium merdigallinarum | reverse complement strand
CCGAAGCGGCCGGAGATGTAGTCCTCGGTCTGCTTGTTCTCCGGGTTCGTGAACATCTTCTCGGTGTCGTCGAACTCGATGAGGTGGCCGGGCTTGCCGGTGCCGGCGATGTTGAAGAAGCCGGTGCGGTCCGAGACGCGCGAGGCCTGCTGCATGTTGTGCGTCACGATGACGATCGTGTACTGCTCCTTGAGCTCGTGGATCAGGTCCTCGATCGCGAGGGTCGAGATCGGGTCCAGCGCGGAGCAGGGCTCGTCCATCAGCACCACTTCAGGGCGCACCGCGATGGTGCGGGCGATGCACAGGCGCTGCTGCTGACCACCGGAGAGGCCCATGCCGGGGCGCTCCAGGCGGTCCTTGACCTCCTCCCAGAGGTTCGCGGAGCGCAGGGAGGTCTCCACCAGCTCATCGGCCGCGCCCTTGGAGATGCGGCGGTTGTTGAGCTTCACACCGGCCAGCACGTTGTCCCGGATCGACATGGTCGGGAAGGGGTTCGCCTTCTGGAACACCATGCCGACCCGGCGCCGCACGTTGACGGGGTCGACGTTCGCGCCGTAGATGTTCTCCCCGCCGATCTCCACCGTCCCCTGCGCGTAGGCGCCCGGGATCACCTCGTGCATGCGGTTCAGGGTCCGCAGGAAGGTGGACTTGCCGCAGCCCGAGGGGCCGATCAGCGCGGTCACGGAACGGGGCTGGATCTGGACGGAGACGCCCTCGACAGCCTTGAAGCTGCCGTAGAAGATATCCAGGTCTTCGACGTTGATGGGCTGCGGAGCTGCCATCGTGGATCCTTTCGCTGGTGCGGGCGTCAGCTCAGCGGCTGAGCTTCGGGGAGAAGTAGTAGGAGATCAGGCGGGCGATGACGTTCAGGACCATCACGATGATGATCAGGGTGAGCGCGGCAGCCCAGGCGCGATCGATGTTGGTCTCGATCGAGCAGGCGTAGACCTCCTGGTTGATCGGGTTCGTGACCGTCTCGTTGCGGCAGGTGGCGCTTCCGGCCCGGTACTGCTGGTTGATGAACGTGGGCAGCGTCGACATGCGGCCGTCGAACATGTTCAGGTTCAGCGAGGTCACCATGCCGACCGTGAGCAGCAGCGGGGCCGTCTCACCGATCACGCGGGCGATCGCCAGGGTGATGCCGGAGGTCAGGCCGCTGATCGCAGTGCGCAGCACCACGCGGACGATGGTCAGCCACTTCGGGACGCCCAGCGCGTACGAGGCCTCGCGCAGATCCATCGGGACCAGGCGCAGCATCTCCTCGCTGTTGCGGACCACGGTGGGGATCATCAGCAGGGACAGGGCGACCGAGCCCATGATGCCCATGCGCACCGACTCGTCCGGCATGAACGCGATGAACAGCGCCAGGCCGAACAGGCCCGCGACGATCGAGGGGATGCCGGTCATGACGTCGACCAGGAAGGTGACACCCTTTCCGAGCCACGCCTTCCAGCCGGTGTCGGCGTACTCGACCAGGAAGATCGCGGTGAACAGGCCCACCGGGATGGAGATGATCGAGGCCCACAGGGTGATCAGCAGGGTGCCGGCCGCGGCGTGGACGATGCCGCCCGCGTCGGCGCCGCCGATGACGCCGGACATGTCGGTGGTCCAGAACGAGAACGGGGTCGGCGCCGCCTTGATCACGCGGGCACCGCCGCGGCTGACCACCTCCCACAGCAGGGACAGCAGCGGGAACATCGCCAGGGCGAAGGCGCCGATGACGACCAGGGTGGTCATCCGGTCCATCGCCCAGCGTCGACCCTCGCGGATGCGGGAGTAGGTGTAGCCGAAGACCAGGTGCAGGATGAAGCCCAGCAGGATGACGCTGGGGATGCTCGCCGCACCGAAGATCGCCAGCACGATCAGGGCGACCACGACCGCGGCGGCGGCGGTGATCAGCAGGTGCCACCAGGGCAGCTTCCGCTCGTCGGTGCCGTGCATCGAGGCGGGAGCGACGGTTTCCGTCGAGATGCTCATCATGATGACCTCAGCTCTTGACTGCGCTGCGCGCGACGATCCAGCGGGCGATGGCGTTGATGATGAACGTCAGCACGAACAGCACCAACCCGGTGAAGATCAGCAGGGACATGTCGATGCCGGAGGCCTCGGCCTGCCGGGCGGCGATATTGGCCGCGATCGACTGGTGCCGGCCGACCTCGAGGATGTGCAGCGAGAAGGTCGCGCCCGGAGCCAGGATCATCAGGATGGCCATGGTCTCGCCGAGCGCTCGGCCCAAGCCCAGCATCGAGGCGGCGACCACACCGCTGCGGCCGAAGGGCAGCACGACGGTCCGGATGACCTCCCAGCGGGTGGCGCCGAGAGCGAGCGCCGCCTCCTCCTGGAGGCGCGGCACCTGCAGGAAGACCTCACGGGAGACCGAGGTGATGATCGGCAGCACCATCACGGCGAGCACCACGGAGGCCGAGGCGAGGTTGCGCATCGGGGCGGTGGGATCGCCGGCGAACAGCGGGATCCAGCCGAAGTACTCGTTGAGGAAGACGTAGAGCGGCTCCAGGCGCGGGACCAGCCAGACCCCGCCCCACAGGCCGTAGACCACCGAGGGCACCGCGGCCAGCAGGTCGATCATGTAGCCCAGCACCGAGGACAGCCGCCGCGGAGCGTAGTGCGAGATGAACAGCGCGATGCCGACGGAGATCGGGATCGCGATCACCAGGGCGATCGCGGCGGCCAGCACCGTGCCGTACACGTAGGGCGCGACATAGGAGATCAGTCCGAACTCACCGTTGCCCGCGCCCTGCACCTCGTGGCTGGCGCGGATGGCGGGCAGCGACTCGCTGGTGAGGAAGATCGCGACGGCGGCCAGGGTGACGAAGATGAGCAGGCCCGAGCCGATGCTCAGGACCGAGAAGACGGAGTCACCGGGGCGTCGTCCACCGGAGAGGTCGGAGGGTGGGGAGACCTCCACGGAATCTTTCGAGACATCTGTCGTGCTCACGGGTGGCCTTCCTCAGAGCTGACGGGGGATGAAGGTGGTGGAGCGCAGGTGCCGCCGGGTCGGAAATCCCGACCCGGCGGCACGCCGCAGTGCGTTGTGATCAGCCGAGAGTTCAGCCGACGGCGATGCTGTCGATCGCCGCCTGGGCGTCAGCAGCCAGGCCCTCGGTCAGCGGGGCGGAGCCCGCGTTGTCGAGACCGACCTGCTGGCCGTCCTCGGAGACGACGTAGGAAGCGTACGCCTTCACGGCCTCGCCCTGGGCCTGATCGGCGTAGGAGCCGCAGAGCACCAGGTAGGAGATCAGGACGATCGGGTAGACACCGGCCTCGGTGGTGGTGCGGTCCAGCTCCACGACGATGTCGTTCTCCTCGCGTCCCTCGGCGCGGGGGGAGACCTCGACGGCGGAGGCAGCGGCCTCGGGCGAGTAGTCCACGAACTCCTCGCCGACCTGGATGCTGGCGACACCGAGGTTGCCGGCCTGGGAGGCGTCGGCGTAGCCGATGGTGCCGCTGCCGGACTCCACGGTGGAGACCATGCCGGAGGTGCCGTCACCGGACTGGCCACCCTCGATCGGCCAGGTCTCGATGGGGCCGTGCGGCCATGCGTCGGGGGCGTTCTGCGACAGGTAGTCGGTGAAGTTCTCGGTGGTGCCGGAGTCGTCCGAGCGGTGCACGGGCACGATCGGCTCGGCGGGGAGCTCGGCATCGGGGTTGAGCTCGACGATGGCCGGGTCGTCCCAGCTGGTGATGGTCTCATTGAAGATGCCGCCCAGGACCTCGGCGCTCAGGTTCAGCGACTCGACGCCCTCGAGGTTGAAGATGACGGCGATCGGGGAGATGTAGACGGGCAGGTTGATGGCCTGCTCACCGTTGCAGGTCTCGGCGGAGGCGGCGAGCTCCTCCTCGTCGAGCGCGGCGTCGGAGCCGGCGTACTGGACCTGGCCGGCCAGGAACTGCTCACGGCCGGTGCCGGAGCCGGTGCTCTCGTAGGACATGGACAGGTCGCCGCCCTCGGCGCCGACGAGACCCATGAAGGACTCGGTCCAGGCGGTCTGAGCGGTCTCCATGGAGGAGGCGCCGGCGCCCGCGATGTTGCCGGTGATGGCGGAGAGGTCAGCGCCCGCGCCACCCTCCTCCGAACCGCCGTTGTCCGAGGCGTTGCTGTCGCCGCCGTTGTCGCCACCCGTGGCGTCGTCGCCGCCACCGCAGGCAGTGAGGGCGAGACCGCCGACCAGGCCGAGCGCGGCGAGCGAGACGAGCTTGTTCTTACGAACGTTCACTTCGAGTCCTTTCGGGGCCGGAGCCCGGACACTGTTGCTTCTGGGACGTCTGTCGGAGGTGACGCTAGGGAGCACAGGTGACCGACGATCCCCACTCGTATGAACACCAGGTGAACACACCCGCAGAACCGTCATCCTTGCAGGTCAGACCGGCAAAACGAACGTGTCACAATTTCTGTAACGGACGTGTCACGGCCGACACCGCGACGGGCTCAGGCAGCCAGCACCGCGCCCACGATCACCAGCACGAAGTAGGCGATCACAGCCAGCAGAGCGAGGCATCCCAGGATGGACAGCACCAGCCCGGCGATCGCGAAGCCACGGCCCTCCTGGGGCGTCGATGCCGACGCGCCGGTGTCGCGCATCCCGATCAGGCACAGGACCAGGCCGACCGGAGCCGCGAGGGAGCACATCACCAGGGAGACGAGGCTGACCACGAAACCCGCCAGGGCCATGCCCGAGGTCTGCCGAGGAGGCTGCATCCAGGGGGAGGGCCCTCCCGGCGGATGCCCCGGTCCTGCGTACGGCGCGGCATAGGGGTTCTGAGCGGCGGAGGAGCTGTGCGGGCTGTAGGGATCCGGGGACGAGAAGGAGTCTTGGACAGCGTACGGATCGGAGGCGGAGTACGGGCCGGAGACGGCATAGGGGTCACTCGCCGAGGAGCCGTACGACCCCTCTCGCTCCGCCGGCTGTGCGGCATAGCCGCCCGCCGGCTCGCCCTGATATCCGTACGGATCGTGCTGACCCGATGCGCTCATCCCTGTCCACTCCCCCTCTGCCCGGCAGCGGTGCTCACCGCCGCTGTCCTCCCGCAGGGTCTCATCCGATGTTGGGCAGATGGCGCTCGACCGCGACCACCCTCCCCTGCCGCGTGGCATGCAGCACCAGCGCCTCCCCGGCGGCCAGGTACGGATCCTGGCGCGGCAGCTCGAGGGCGACGGAGCGGTCCGCGGCCTCGCGCACTGCGGCGATCACGGCGGGGAGCACCGGTCGATGGGTGCACACGACCGTCGGCCGTGCCTCGCCCAGCACCCGGTCGATGATCGCCGCGGTGCGGGAGGGCCGTTCGGCGTGCCCCGCCTCCGTGAGGGATTCCTTGGTCACCACGTCCAGGCCCCCGAGCTTGGCCAGGGGCTCCACCGTCGCCCGGCAGCGCTTCCAGGGGCTGGTGAGCACCCGGGCGGGATCGAAGGCGTCCAGCAGCTCGGGCAAGGCCGCGGCCTGCTTCTTCCCCTTGGAGTTCAGAGGGCGGGACTTCTCCCCCTGACGCCACTTCGCCCGGGAGACCGCCGCGCCGTGCCGCTGCACGATGATCGGGACCGTCTGCAGCTGCTCGGCCTGGAGACAGCGCTGCATGGCGGAGAGGCACACCAGGTCGCTGGGGCGGCTGAGCAGGGTCTCGGCCTCCTCGAGGCTCACCCATCGCAGCTCGTCGACCTCCCCGCGGTCCTGCGGGCCCTTGGCGATCTGGGCGCGCACCGTCCCCACCCAGTACTGCACGATCTTCGTACGGCCATCGGGCAGCAGGTACACGGCGGCCGGCAGCGGTCGGTGCAGTCGCACCCGGCATCCGGTCTCCTCGGCGACCTCCCGCACCGCCGCGGCGGGGAAGGTCTCCCCCTTGTCGAGCTTGCCCTTGGGGATCGACCAGTCCTGGTAGCGGGGGCGATGGATCAGCAGGACCTCGATGCCGTCATGGCCCTCACGCCAGGTCAGTGCTCCGGCGGCGAGGACCGGAGGCGGGGTTCCGGGGGCGACGCGCACGCTCAGCCCTCGGACTCCGCGGCGTGCGCACGCAGCTGCACGTCCTGCCCGGAGATCACGAAGCCCCATCGCTCGTACAGGGCGAGCGCTGCGGTGTTGTCCGCCTCGACGTAGAGCTCGACGCCCCGCTCGCCGTCCTCCTGCAGGCGATGCAGTGCAGTGGCCAGGAGGGTCGCAGCGATGCCCCGGCCCTGGGCCGCGGGGGCAGTGCCGACGGCGTAGATCTCCGGCAGCGGACGCTCCGGCGCGGCGTCCTCCGGGGCGGGCTCGCGCTTGATCCACACGAAGCCCAGCAGCTCGTCGTCGGCGCGGGCCAGGAGCAGATCCTCGGCCGAGAACCACGGCTCGGCGATCCGCGCGTCGAGATCCTCACGGCGCAGGGCGCCCTGCTCGGGATGGTCGGCGAAGGCGGCGGCGTTGACGGCCACCCAGTCCTCGGCATCGCGCTCGGCCTCGAAGGTGACCAGGTCGATGCCCTCCCCCCGGAAGTGCGGGACGGCGGCCAGCGGCCGGTCCCCGCCCAGCTCCCGGTGCAGGGTCAGCAGGCGGCGCACCTCGCGCAGGCCTCGCGCAGTCAGGAAGCCGAGGGCGGGCTCGAGCGCGCCGTGCGCCCAGACCCCGCCGTCCGGCCGCGCGGCGAGCGCGGCCTCCAGCAGCGCGGTGCCGTGCCCGCGGCGACGGTGAGCGGGGTCGACCATGCCCTGGATGGTGCCGTCGGCGAGGATCCCGGCGTAGCCGACGGCCGACGGGGAATCCTCGGCGGCCTCGGCGTCGTCGGCGAGGAGCAGCAGGTGGCGGGCATCCTCCCGGGTGAGCGCGAAGCGGCCTGCCTCGTCGAGCGGGGAGACCCCGTCGTGGCGGGTGACCGTCTCGAGCAGGGAGAGCACGGCGCCGCGCTGCGGAGCGGTCAGAACATCCGCGGAGAGCATGAGGTCCTTCTGGAGATCCTGGGAGGCATGGAACAGCGGCGCCCGTCGGCGCTCGTAGACTGCCTACTGTAACCTCCGATCCGGTTCCCGAACTCGGCACGCGGAGCTGCCGTCGACCGCTGCCGACGAACCGAGACCGACCACGTACACAGGAGGCCGCATGGGTGCACCGGAGCGTGCGCCGCTGGGCGCTGCCCTGGCCCTGCTGATCGCCGTGGTCTCGCTCACCACGGGCCTCTCGCCGTGGCTGATGGCGGGCCTGGTCGGGATGATGAGCCTGATGATCGCGGTCGCCTGGCCAGATCTGCTGGAGCTGGCCTCCCCCGTGGGCAGCCGGATCGTGATCGCCGGCACCGGCCTGCTGGGGGCGGTCTCCGCGGTGGTGGTGGCAGAGCGCTGGTCCCCCACCACCGGCATCGTGATGGTGTGCGCGGTCGGGGTGATCGCCGCGTTCTTCCAGCAGATGCTGCGTCGGGAGCGGCACGAGCTGACGGCCTCCCTCACCGGCACCGTCGCCGGGGTGGTCATCACCGGTCTCTCCTCGACCTGGGTCCTCGCCCAGCAGGCGGCGCTCGAGAGCGGGCAGGCGGGCCTGGTCACCGCGATCGCCGGCGGCCTCGCGACCGCGCTGCTGCTGAACACCCTGCCCGTGCCCACCGCGGTGGGCTTCCCGCTGGCGGCGGTGGGCGGGACCGGGGTCACGATCGCGCTCGGCACGGTCCTGACCGGGGTGGACCTGCTGGCCCTCGCCGCGGTCGGGGCGATCACCATGATCGCCTCGGTGTGCACCCATCTGCTGCTGGGCTCCGCCCTGGTGTCCAAGGACCCCGCCGCCTCCCTCGCCGTGGGGGCGGGGCCGTGCGCGACGGCCGGAGTGGTCGCCTTCCTCGCCGCGATCCTGCCGATCTGAGCCGACGCCGCCGCAGCCACCCACGCCGCCGCAGCCGTCGACGTCGCCGATGATGCGCGGGGATCGAGTCGGTCTGCTCGCAGCGGAGCCCTCCCCCGGGGCGGACGGAGGGATAGGATTGCGGGCATGTCTGCGCTCTCTCTGTTCTTCCTCGCCCTGGTGGTCCTGGTCGGTGTCGGGACCCTCGCCTTCGCGATCCTGGTCATCGCCCGTCTGTTCACCCACTGACCGTCGGCGTCGAGGCCTGCGATGACCTTCGCCCTGGATCCCTCGCTCCCTCCTGCGCTGTATCCGCTGGCCTGGCTGGTGGGCTCCTGGGAGGGCAGCGGGGCCGTGCATCACCGCCCCGACGCGCCCGCCGAGGGCGCTCCCCCCGCTGACGCCGCGGCGGATGGCCCCGGGCGGGACCGGCGCATCGAGCAGCGCCTGGACTGCGTCCCCCAGGCGGACGGCACCCTGGCCTGGACCTCTCTCATCCACGAGCTCGACGATCCCGCCCCACTGCCTCCCACCAGCGCGTTCGCTCGTCAGGACGCTCCCTCCCCCGCCGCGGGCAGCGGCGAGCGCAGGCTGCTGATGAAGGAGCAGGGGATCTGGAGCGTCGGCGAGCTGCTGCCGGGGCAGGACCTGGCCGCCGCCGAGCGAGCCCGTCCCGGCGACCCCGCCGCCGTCCTCTCCTACCGTCTGCAGGCCCGCTTCACCCGGGACGGCGTCGAGCACGACTGGGCCGGGGAGGTGCGCGGCCCGAGGATCCAGCTGGCCCGGCGCAGCACCGATCCCACCCGTGAACCCTCGGCCCTGTCGGCCCGCCCGGCCATCGAGGAGACCCGCATGTTCGGCTACGTCTCCGGACGCCTGATGTGGCTGTGGGAGCGCCGCAGCGACGATGCCGAGCAGGGCCTGATCCCCTACCTCTCGTTGGAGCTGAACCGTGTCTGACCTGCACTCCCCGGAGAGCGCCCCCGCGACCGCCGCATCGATCAGCCCCCTGCTGAGCACCGACGCCGTGCTCGGGCGGGGACCCGACGCCGCGGTCCCAGCCCACTACGGCTCCCCGCTGCGCGAGCAGCGCCGCCTGCTGGACCGACGGGCCCTGGTGGACCTCGGCCAGCTCGAGCTGCTCGAGGTGCGCGGCGCCGATGCCCGCTCCTGGCTGACCACCACCACCACGCAGATCCTCGAGGGCACCCCGGTGGGATCTGCGTCCAGCGTCGGCGTGCTTTCCCCGCAGGGGCGGGTCGAGCACCTGGCCGCCGCCGTGGTGATCGACGAGGACGCCGTGCTGCTGATCCTCGACGCCGGCTGCCGGGCCGGGCTGCGCCGCTACCTCGAGATGATGCGGTTCGCCGCCCGGGTCGAGCTCACCGACCGCGATGACCTGCGGGTCCTGGGCGGGCTCGCCCCCGCCGGGGAGGTCCTCGACGGGATCGGACTGCCCGAGCCGGTGGCGGTCTGGTCCGACGACTGGCCGGAGGTCGCCCCCGGCGGCGTCGCCTACGGTCCCCCGCCGGAGGACCCGGCCGGAACGGTGCTGACCGTGCTGGACCGGGCCGCGCTGGAGGCGCTGCCGTGGCAGAGCGGACAGCTGGCCGGGATGTCCTCCTTCGAGGCGCTGCGGATCGCCGATCATCGCGCCCGCGCCACCCATGAGGTCGACGACCGCTCGATCCCCCACGAGCTGGACCTGCTGCGCACCACCGTCCACACCACCAAGGGCTGCTACCGGGGCCAGGAGACGGTCGCCAAGGTCCTCAACCTCGGTCAGCCCCCGCGGCGCCTGGTGATGCTGCACCTGGACGGCTCCCAGGACATCCCCCTGGACCGCGGTGGCGAGGTGCGACTGGGCGGTCCCGACGGCAAGGTCGTCGGCACCGTCACCTCCACCGGTCTGCACGCTGACCTCGGCCCGATCGCCCTGGCCGTCGTGCGCCGGAACGTGCCCCTCGACGCCGCGCTGAGCGTGAGCGGCCCCCCGGTCCAGGCCCCCGATCCGGACGGCACGGGCGCGGACGCCGCGGCGATGACCGGGGCGGCGAACGGGGACGGGGCCGCCGAGCTGTGGGTGGACGCCACGCAGGAGCCGATCGTGCTCCCGCGCGATCACGGTGAGCGCCCCAAGACCGCGAAGCTCTGACCCCATGGACGGCCACAGCGGCGAGAACGGTCACAGCGGCGCGGGCGACGTGGACACCGCGGACCAGCAGCGTCGATGGGAGTCGCAGCGCCGGGAGGTGATCGCGGCGAAGGAGGCGGCCCTGCGGCAGTCCCGCCAGGACGAGCACGAGCGGGCGACGGCGAAGATCCGCCGGGCCGTGGAGCGCTTCCGCGCCGCCGGGATCGCCCCGGTCCCCCTGCGTGCGCGCCCCTTCAGCGGCCGCGGCACGATCCGCACCTCCCTGCACGGCTGGTATCTGAAGCAGGACCGATCCATCGCGATCGACACCGACGCCCGCTACCTGGTGATGCGGGTGGACGGCGGACTCGCCGCACGTCTGCGCGGCGCCGATCCCGAGCCGGCCCTCGCACCGCTGGTCGTGGGCCGCGGTGCCCGCGACGGCGAGACCTTCGACCTCGACGAGCTGCTGGAGAAGCGCCTGCAGGATCCGGTGGGGTCATGAGCGAGAGCACCCGCACCGCCCCGCACACGGGCCCCATCCCCGCCCAGAAGGCACCGCTGGGCGAGCGGATCCGCCTTGCCGTCGGCAGCTGGTTCAACGCCGGCTTCTCCCGGGGCCGGGAGGACTTCGGCTCGATCATGCGCGCCGCGCTCGCCGCCGGGCTCGCGTACCTGCTGGCCGGTTTGGTCTGGGGCCACGAGCACCCGTTCTTCGCCTCCATCGTCGCGTTCGTGCTGATCGGCTTCAGCGTGGACAAGAAGCTCCGCAAGATGATGGAGATGTCCGCCGGGGTGATGATCGGGGTGCTCCTGGGCGAGCTGGCCCGCCTCACCATCGGCTCGGGCGTGTGGCAGATCCCGGTGGTGATCATCGTCGCCGGCACCCTGGCGCGCCTGATCGACTCCTCGGTCCTGCTCGGCTTCCAGGCCTCGATCCAGGGGCTGCTGGTGATGATCATGCCCGCCACCCCGGGCATGACCCCGGGCGGCCGGGTCCTGGACGCGCTGGTCGGGGTGGCCGTCGCCCTGATCGTCCACCTGCTGCTCTCCGGCGACCCCCAGCGGATCCAGCGCCGATCCGCCACCCGGTTCTTCCAGGAGCTCGAGGACACCCTGGCCTCCCTCGCCCTCGCCGCCCGCAGCGGTGACCGCAAAGTCGCCTCTGCCGCACTGGTCACCCTCCGGGACACCTCCCAGCGGCTCACCGATGCGTGGCGGGTCGCCAATGACGCCGCCAACGAGATGGCCGCCTACTCCCCCACCGGGCTCTGGCGCGCCGACGAGGCAGGCCGCCTGCAGCATCTGCTGGTCGGCTCGGACCGGGCGATGCGGAACATGCGCGTGATCGCCCGCCGCGAGGTCGAGTTCCTCGACGCCGTGGGTGGGGACGCCCACTCCACCCTCGCCGACGCCCTGCTGTGCGCCCACGACTCCGTGTCCGAGCTGAAGGCCGCCGTCGCCTCCCCCGACGTCGACTTCACCGAGGCCCGCCGCCGCCTGCGCCTGTTCAGCTCCTATCTCACCCCCGAGACCCTGCTGCGCAACGACGAGGGCACCCGCCCCGGCCGTGCCGGGCATTTCGAGGGCGTGACCCTGGTGATCCAGCTGCGCTCCCTCGCGATCGACCTGCTGCAGGCCACCGGGCTGACCCCGCAGGACGCCAAGCGATTCCTGCCCAGCCTGGTGATCGCGGCCGACGGCGATGCGATCGGCCCGCGACCGCTCACCCAGGAGATGAAGGCCATCGAACCGCCCGCCACCACCGAGGCGCTCGAGCTGCTGATCACCGACCGCTCCGACCCCGACCGTCACCGCTGAGCACTGCGGCCCCCAGGGGTGAGCAGTGCCTCGCCGTGGCTGACCATCGACCGCCGGGGCCGAGCCCGGCTCCCACGGCGGCCCCAGCCTCACCCACTACCCTGGACGGATGATCGCCCTCATCCAGACGTGGATCTTCCTCGCGCTCGCCCTGGCCCTGCTCGCCGTCGAGATCTGGGCCTTCGTCAACGCTCTGCGCTTCCGGCCCGACGCGTACACCGCCGCCGGGAAGCGCAGCAAGACCTTCTGGGCGGTGCTGACCGGGGTGGCGATGCTGCTGGGCTTCCTCTCGATCCCCTACCCGGTGGGCCGAGGCAGCGGATCGATGCTGCTGACCCTGGCGGGGATCGTGATCGCCGGGGTGTTCCTCGCCGATGTGCTGCCCGCCCTCAAGCAGGTCATGCGCCGCGCCCAGGGCAACCGCTGGTGAGCTGAGCCCCGCAGCCGCAGCCGCAGCCACACAGCCCCGCCGCCGCAGCCACACAGTCACGCCCCGCTCTCCGTCGAGCACGGGCACCCAGCCGGCCCCTCGTCGAGCACTGGCGCTGCACCGGGTGCCATGCCTATATCGCCACGGCACCCGACATAGCGCCAGTGCTCGACCAGCTGGCCCTCCCTGAGCGGCACAGAGCCCCGGCCCGCACGCAGCGGACCGGGGCTCTGACTCGTGCTGGGGCTGCTCAGCAGCAGCTCACCTCATGACTGCTCAGGCGTGAGTCCCGGCCGAGCGGAGGTTCTCGCAGGCCTCGACGATGCGGGCGGCCATGCCGGCCTCGGCCTTCTTGCCCCAGGAGCGGGGGTCGTAGGCCTTCTTGTTGCCGACCTCGCCGTCGATCTTCAGCACGCCGTCGTAGTTCTCGAACATGTGCGAGACCACGGGGCGGGTGAAGGCGTACTGGGTGTCGGTGTCGATGTTCATCTTGATGACGCCGTTGTCGACCGCGGTCTGGATCTCCTCGAGGGAGGAGCCGGAGCCGCCGTGCATCACCAGATCGAACGGCATGTCCCTGCCGTGCTTCTCGCCGACGGCCTTCTGGATGTCCAGCAGGACCGAGGGGGTGAGCTTCACGTTGCCGGGCTTGTACACGCCGTGCACGTTGCCGAAGGTGAGGGCCGTCAGGTAGCGGCCCTTCTCGCCCAGGCCGAGCGAGTCGACGATCTTCAGGCCGTCCTCGACGGTGGAGAAGAGCTTGGTGCGGTCGGAGTCGTCCGCGACGACGCCGTCCTCCTCGCCGCCGACGACGCCGACCTCGATCTCGAGGATCTTCTTCGCCGCGACGGACTTCTCCAGCAGCTTCTCGGCGATCTCGAGGTTCTCGTCGACCGGCACGGCGGAGCCGTCCCACATGTGCGACTGGAACAGCGGGTTCAGGCCCTTGCTCACGCGGTTCTCGAGGTCCCACTCGATGAGGGGCTCGACCCAGGTGGGGAGGACCTCCTTGGCGCAGTGGTCGGTGTGCAGCGCGACGTTGATCGGGTAGTTCTTCGCGACGGCGTGG
>DXDT01000280.1 GCA_019115335.1 Candidatus Brachybacterium merdigallinarum | reverse complement strand
GCGTGATCATGCCGCACACGCCCACGGGTTCGCGGACCACCCGGGAGATCACCGAGGCATCCCCGGCGTCGACCAGCCGGCCCGGGTCCTGGTCGGCGATCTTGCCGAAGTAGCGGAAGCAGGAGGCGATGTCGTCCATGTCGCCCTCGGCCTCGACCAGGCGCTTGCCGGTGTCCCGGGCCTCGGCACGGGCGAACTCGGCCTTGCGCTCGACGAGCCGGTCCGCGACGCGCAGCAGGAAGTCGCCGCGCTGGGCGGCCGGGGTGCCGGACCATTCGCCGCGCTCGAAGGCGGCACGGGCGGCGAGGATCGCGCGCTCGACGTCCTCCGCGCTCGCCTCGGAGACGACGCCGACCTCGGAGCCGTCGGCCGGGCAGTGGATCGTGCGGGTCTGCCCGGTCGACGACGCCACCCAGGCACCGTCGATGAACAGGGTCGCGGGGCTCTCGGCCGTGGTGGCCGTGGTCGCAGGGTTCTCAGTCATGGTTCTCCTTCGTCTCGCGCCCGCCGTCGGCGGGATCGGTGGTCGGGGAGCGGTCGGTGGTGGTGGCAGAGGTGGCGGCGGAGGGGGCGGGGTCGACGGTCTCGAGCTCGACCTGATCCGCGTCGTCCCAGGTGTCCGGGGCGGTGACCGGGATCGTGCCGGTCGCGGTGCCGATCTCGTCGCTCATCGTCAAGTACATGATGTGGGCGTCGTAGGCGTCCAGGACATCGCTGATGACCTGCTCCCTCGTGTACCCCATGATGTCGCGTCCGCGGGAGCCGGTCAGGGAGAAGATCTCGATCCGGTAGTACACGTCGCGCACCGTGGAGAGGTTCACGGCGAAGCTCGGCATCGAGTACGCGACCGGGTAGGCCTGGTACTTGAAGTCCTCGGCGTCCGGGAAGGAGACGACCAGGTCGATGTACGGCACACCGTGGTCGGCATGGGTGCCGCGCCGGCAGGAGACATCGGCCCCGAGGTCGCGCAGCTCGGCGGCGACCTCCTCGACCGCCGGGGTCGCGACCTCCTCCACGAAGGTGCGGGCCCTGGCCTCGTCGGCGTAGGACATGCGGCTGCGCAGGCGCTGCTGCCACGTGAGGCGGTCCTGGGCGCTGCCGCCGCGCACGCGGGAGGTCAGCATGCCCGGCAGCGCCGCGGTGCGGGCATCGAGGTTCATCCGCTCGGTGCGCAGCACCTTCCACAGGCTGAACATCACCAGATACACCAGGATCGACAGCGGCAGCCCCACCATCACGGTCGCGGCCTGGAGGGTGTAGACGCCGTCGATGAACAGCATCGCCAGAGTCAGGGCGCCGGTGATCACGGCCCACACGATGCGCAGCCAGGGGGCGCCGTCGGAATCCGCGGTGGAGGGCTTCGAGGTCATGTTCGCCATCACCAGCGAGCCGGAGTCCGCGGAGGTGACGTAGAAGAACAGCCCGGTCAGCACCGCCAGCCCGATGGTGAAGGTCGAGCCGGGGTACTGCTCAAGGAGGTTGAAGAACCCGGATTCGGGCAGGTTCACCGCCAGGTTCAGGAACTCGCTGTCCCCGCTGTGGCTGAGCGCGGCGTTGCCGAAGATCGAGACCCACAGCAGGATGAAGGTGAAGGGGATCAGCAGCACGCCGATCACGAACTGGCGCAGCGTGCGGCCACGCGAGATGCGGGCCAGGAACAGGCTCACGAAGGGCGCCCACGCGATCCACCAGGCCCAGAAGAACAGGGTCCAATCGGCCATCCACTGGTCCGCGGGGTAGCCGGCCTCCACCGCGCCGTCGCTGTAGGCGAAGGTGTTCATCATCATCGAGGGGAAGCGGGAGAAGAAGTCCCCGACGTTCTGGACCAGGGCGTTCAGCAGCTGGGTGGTGCTGCCGGTGACCACCACCCACAGCATCAGCACGACCGCCAGGAGCACGTTCAGCTCCGAGAGCCGACGGATGCCCTTGTCCACCCCGGAGACGGTCGAGGCGATGGTGATGAACACGGCCAGCGCCATCAGCGCGATCTGCACCGCGAGGCTGGTGGGGACGCCGAACAGGGCGGAGAGCCCGAAGTTGAGGAACACCACGCCGATGCCCAGCGAGACCGAGATGCCGAAGATGGTGCCGATGGTCGCCGCGATCTCCGCGGCATGGCCCACCGCCCCGTGGATCCGCCGGCCGAAGATCGGTGCCAGGGCGGAGCGGATCGACAGCGGCAGGTGGTAGCGATACGCGAACAGGCCGAAGGCCATGCCCATCAGTGCATACATCGCCCAGCCGGGGATGCCGTAGTGGAAGATCGTCCACAGCGGCGCCATCCGCGCGGCCTCGGCCGATTCGGGCGGCACCTCCGGCGGGGTGAGGAAGTTCGTGGCGGGCCCGGAGATCCCGAAGAACATCAGATCCACGCCGATGCCGGCGGCGAACAGCATCGCCGCCCAGGTGAAGGGGTTGTACTTCGGCACCGAATGGTCAGGCCCGAGCTTGACCTGGCCGACCTTCGAGAACGCCACGACCAGCACGAACACCACCACGATGGTGGCGGTCAGCACGTAGTACCAGCCGAAGTGCTCGGCCACCCAGCCCATGGAGCCGAAGATGACGGTCTCCGCCGCCCCGGGCCAGATCGCGGCGAACAGCACGAACGCCGAGATGATCACCGCGGTGCCCAGGAACACCGGCCAGTTGACGGGGGAGTTCTTCGCGGGGGAGGCCTTCGCCGCACCGGGAGCCGTTCCTCCGGGGTCGCTCCCGGACGGGGGAGCGTTGCCGTGCGGGGGGCTCTGGGCGGCCTGGGCCATGGGGTCCTCTCGGTCGACGACAGGGGCTCGGGAACCGCTGCGGCGAGCTCCCGAGGGGCCGCGATCACGAGGTGACCCGCGACACGACCGCATTCGACCGTAGGACGCGAGCGCAGAAGTCTCCAGCTCGTCTCACCAGAAAGTGACTCGGCTGTCATTTCTCAGGGCGGGGATCGACACTGCGCACAGAGCTGTGGAAACCGCTGAGGGCGCCGTGCGCTCGTGGCAGGGCCGCTCCTGCGGAGTGGCTCGTGCGGAGCGGCAGGACAGCTCGTGCGGAGTGGCTCGTGCGGAGCGGCAGGACAGCTCGCGCGGAGTGCGCCGGACGACCGTCGGCACGGGGGCGGGGATGCGGCAGCACGGGCCGACGATGCGGCGGGCGGCGCACGCTCGGAGTGATCCGGACCCCGGCCCGGAGCTCACCCCACCAGCAGGCGGATCCCGGAGCCGAGGGCCAGCAGGGCGCCGACGAAGCCGAGCACCATCACCAGGCGCTGCACGGTGATCTCGCGCAACCGCTTCTGCACGGCCTCCCCGAGGAAGATCGAGGCGATCACGATCGCGACCATCGCCGCCCATATCCACCAGGGCATCGCGGGCAGCTGCCCGTCGTCCCAGGCCAGCTTCGCGGTGAACGACACCGAGGAGATGATGATCCACAGCGGCTGCAGCGTCGCGACCATCGGCGTCACCCGCCAGCGGGAGAGCACCGCGTAGACCGTGACCGCCGGGCCGCCCACCCCGCCGAGCACGGTGCCGAGCCCGGAGCCGATGCCGGTGACGACCTGGGCGGCGGGCCCGTCGACCGTCGTGTCCACCCGCACCAGCGCCACCGAGATCAGCAGACTCGCCAGCACCAGCAGCGCTACCACGACGTACAGCGGACCGGGCGGGGAGACGGAGGAGAGCCAGGCCGCACCCGGCATCACGGCGACCGCGGGCAGGGCGATCCACCACAGCGTGCGCCATTCGATGTCCGCCCAGATCCGCGGCAGCACCAGGGCGGGCATCAGAGCACCCAGGAAGTTCGCGAGCATGATCCCCTCGTGCGCGCCGATCAGCACCGTGGCGTAGGGCGCGAACAGCATCCCCAGGCCCAGCCCGGCGACACGTTGGATCACCGCGGCGATGAGCACCAGGGCGAGCAGGGACAGCGCCAGGGGGATGCTCATCGGTTCAGGGGTGTGTCAGCAGGGCTGCGATCTGGGGGTGACCGGCCTCGTATCCCTCGAGCAGTTTCCGGCCCAGCACAGGGGAGCTGACCAGGGGGTGGAGGGAGAAGCCCTGCCAGGCGGCGTCGCGGGAGCCGGTCATCGCGGCCTCGAGGATCTTCCGCTCGGCGGCGCGCAGGGTGGCCATCATGCCCAGCCGCCCCAGCTCCACCGGGGCCACGGGCTGGGGGTGCACGCCCTCGCCGTCGACCAGGCACAGCACCTCGATCACGGCATCGGCCGGCAGCTCGGGGATGATCCGCTGAGCCGATGCGGCATCGGACCCGTCGGAGGTGCCGGTGGCGGGGGAGTTGCCGACGTCGAGGATCATCCGTTCCGGGGTGCCGGTGGCGATCGCGGTCATCAGCCGCAGCGCGACCTCCTGGTAGCCGCCGCCGGCGACGTCCTCCTCCCGGCGCTCCTCGTCGCGGGACTCGGCCATGTACGTCGCCTCGCGCTCGTGCAGGGTCGAGCGCCACAGGTCCAGCGGGGAGGAGCAGCAGGAGTCCTCGGCGGCGAGGTAGAAGTCGCCCTGCTGCTTCGCGAGGAACTCGCCGCGCGTGGTCGCGGCCCCGGTGATCCGCTCGATCGCGGCAGAGGTGTGCAGGTAGTAGTACAGGTACTCGTTGGGCAGGGCGCTCTCGGCCCGCACCCAGTCCGTGCCGATCAGCCTCGCTTCCTCGATCTCCTCGAGGGCGGAATCGTCGGCCAGCAGCTCCGGCAGGCGGTCCCGACCGTCGACCGTCACCGAGCGCAGCCAGCCCAGATGGTTCAGGCCCACGTAGTCGAAGGCGGCGGGGATCCCGTCGGCGCCAGGCTCACCGGCCACCAGGTCCACATCCAGCAGCCGCCCCACGCGCCGCACCAGGCCGATGGGGGTGTCGCAGATGCCCACCACGCGATCCCCGAGCACGGTGCGCATCGCCTCGGTGACGATCCCGGCCGGGTTGGTGAAGTTGATGACCCACGCGTCCGGGGCGACCTCGGCGATGGTGCGGGCGATGTCGAGGGCGACGGGGATCGTGCGCAGGGCGTAGGCGAGCCCGCCGGGGCCGATCGTCTCCTGGCCCAGCAGGCCGAGCCCGAGCGCGACCCGCTCGTCGACGGTGCGGGCCTCCGCCCCGCCCACCCGCACGGCGCTGAACACGAAGTCCGCGCCGGTCACGGCCTCGCGGAGGTCGGTGGTCGCCTGCAGGCGGGGGAGGGTGGCGGCGCGGCTCCCCTGGCCGCTTCGCCCCTCGTGACCCTCCCGGCGCGCCCGACCCTCGTGGACCAGCCGGTCCCCGAGCTCCTCGATCACCGCGGTGATGGTGGCCAGGCGGGCGGGGTCCACGTCGTGGAGGGCGATCTCGTCCACGGCGAGGCCGGTGGCGGCGGTGGCGACCGCCTCGTACACCAGGGGCACG
>DXDT01000279.1 GCA_019115335.1 Candidatus Brachybacterium merdigallinarum | reverse complement strand
TTCCTCGCCGCGGAGCTGCCCGGCGCGGAGGAGCTCACCGAGCAGCCGATCACCTGGTGGAACGAGGACGACCAGGTGATGGAGGGCTGGATCGACACGCTGCTGCGCCTGCCGGACGGGCAGGTGGTGCTCGTGGACCACAAGAGCTACCCGGGGGACGACCCCGTGACGCATGTGCGGGAGCGGTACCTCGGGCAGATGGCGACCTATGCGCAGGCCCTCGCCGCGGCGGGGCTCGCACCCTCGCGGATCCTGATCCACCTGCCGCTGCGCGGCGAGATCGTGGAGGTGGAGCTCGGTGAGCGCTGAGATCGACGCCGCGCTGACCCTGGTCGACGAGGCACTGCGGGCCGGGTCACGGCGGATCCTCGGCATCGCGGGCGCGCCCGGGGCGGGGAAGTCCACCCTCGCCGCCCGGCTCGTCGCCGAGCTCGGTGAGCAGGCGGTGCTGGTGCCGATGGACGGCTTCCATCTGGCCGATGCGGCCCTGGAACGGCTGGGGCGGCTCTCACGGAAGGGCGCGCCGGACACCTTCGACGCCCCTGGATACGTGGCGCTGCTGCAGCGGCTGCGCACCCAGCGGCACGGCGATCATCCGGTGTGGGCACCGATGTTCGAGCGCGACCTCGAACAGCCCCTCGCCGGGGCGATCGAGGTGCGCGCCGAGGTGCCACTGGTGATCACCGAGGGGAACTACCTGCTGCTCGAGGACGGCCCGTTCGCGCAGGTCCGCGCGATGCTGGATGCGCGCTGGTTCGTCGAGACGCCCGAGGAGCTGCGGCATCAGCGGCTCATCGAACGTCACGAGCGGTTCGGGAAGTCCCCGCAGGAGGCGCGGGACTGGGCGCTCGGCCCCGACGAGACCAACGCCCGCCTGGTCGCAGGGACCCGCGACCGGGCGGACGTGGTGGTCACGCTCGACTGATCAGGCCCCGCTGATCAGCCCTGGCTGACGGCGCGCACGAAGCGGGTCGAGCGCTCGCGGAGCCCGGCGATCTTCTGCTCGCGGTGGTAGGCGATCAGGGCCGGGTCCTGGGTGCGCAGCTCGTAGGGCGGGGGCTCACGGCGCACATTACGCGAGCAGCGGAAGTCGGCGCAGATCATGGTGCCGACGGTGTTGCCGCGACGTCCGGCCTCGCCCCCGAGCGGGGCCACGAAGCTGGCCGCCCGGATGCCGTCGGCGAGATCCTCGCACCAGGCGCACAGCAGCTTCTTGCTGGGCGGGTTCTCGGCGCCGCGCAGCAGCAGGGTGGCGATCTCCCCATCGAGCTCAAGGCTCACGTAGTAGCGCTGGGGGCGCTTGGGGTCCTGCCAGCCGATCAGGTCCCGCTGGTCCCAGTCGATGCCGGAGAGATCGGGCAGCTGGGCGCGCTGGGCATCGCCCTTGCTGGCGTTGACGAAGGAGCGGTGGAAGACGGATTCGGTCAGGGGTCGCATGAGGGTCCTCACGACAGGCACGGGGACGCGACCGGTCATGGCCGGGGTCCCGCGTGCGGAGAGTTCAGGAGATGGTGGAGCGGCGTGCGGGCACGCCAGGGTCACACCGAGCAGGCCGCGTGGGCCGCCCCGCTTCCCGCATGCATCGTGGACATGCTTCTCTCTCCTGACTGTGACGGACCCCGCCACGGTACGCCCCGCACCCCGGCGGCGCCACCGGGATTCGGCTCAGCTCACTCCGAAGCAGCTCTCCCCGAGCAGTTCACCGCAGGATCGCGTCGGAGAGTTCGGCGAGCTCGTCGGCGCTGAGCTCGAGGGTCATCGCGGCCGCGGAGTCGGTGATGGTCTCGGGTCGGCCGGCACCGGGGATCGGAATGACGTGCTCGTCGAGGGACAGCTCCCAGGCGAGCACGATCTGCTGAGGGCTCACGCCCCGGGCCTCGGCGATCTCGCGCAGCAGCGGGAAGCGGTCACGGAGTCCGCGGGCACCGCCGCCTGTGCCGCCCAGCGGGGACCAGGGCACGAAGGCGATGCCGTGACGGCCGCAGTGCAGCAGCTCGTCATGGCTGGTGTGATGGTAGGTGGGCGAGAACTGGTTCTGCACGGCGGCCAGTCCCCCGTCGCCGAGCACCTCGCGGGCGATCTCGATCTCCTCCACGTTCGCGTTCGAGATCCCGATCTCGCGGATCAGCCCCTCCTGCTGCAGGGCGGCGAGCGCCTCGACTCCCTCGGCGTAGGTGCGGGTGCGGTCGGGCCGGTGCCAGTAGTAGAGGTCCACCGCGTCGACCTCGAGGTTCGTCAGCGACTTCTCGAGTGCGGAGCGCAGGTAGGCGGCGGAGCCGTCGCGGGACCAGGTCTCGCCCTCCCCGCGCACGATCCCGCCCTTCGTCGCGACCACGAGGCGGGAGCGGTCCCCGCCCCAGCTGCGCAGCGCCTCGGCGACCAGCTGCTCGTTGTGCCCCATGGTGTCCCAGGTGGGGGCGTAGATGTCGGCGGTGTCCAGGAAGGTGATGCCGGCGTCCAGGGCGGCATGGACAGTGACGATGCCCTGCTCGCGCGGGACCTCAGGGGTGCGCCCGTGCGAGAGGGGCATCGCACCGAAGCCGAGCGGGGAGACGTCGAGGGAACCGATGCGGCGGGTGGCGGGGGCGGGTGCGCTCATGGCCCCAGCCTATGCCCGTGGCACCGGCCTCCGCCCGGGCCGCGGCGGTGCGGCGGAGGGGTCGATGCTCAGCGGCGCGGGCGGGTGGACTCCCGTTCGATGATCCGCGAACGCAGCAGGGTGGTGGCCGGCACCTCGTCAGGGTTCTCCATGCGCTGACCGAGCAGGCGGGCCGCCGCCCGGCTGGTGGCCTTGACGGGCTGGACAACCACCGAGATCGACGGAGTGACCAGGCGGGTCCACACGTCGTCGTCCGTGGCCAGCAGCGCCGGGGCATCGAGCACGCCGCGCAGCGCCTCGAACGCCCCAGCGGACATCCGGTTGTTGGTGACGTACACGCAGTCGATCGCGCCGTCCTCCAGCAGCCCCTGCATCGCGGTGCGGGCGGAGTCCAGGTGCAGGTCGCCACGGACCTGCAGGATGTCGTCGGCCGCGACCCCGAGGGACAGCCACTGCCCGATGAACCCCTCGGCGCGATCCTCGGTGGTGCGCATTGTCGCGGGGCCGGTGATCACCGCCGGCCGCCGGAAGCCCTGGTCGAACAGGTGCTGAGCGGCCTGGCGGCCGGCGTCGCGGTTGTCGGTGGCGACCAGGTCCATCTCCGCCCCCTCGAGGTGACGGTCCACGAGCACCACCGGGATCCCGGCGGAGATCAGCGGGGAGAGGTCGGTCTCGGTGCTGGAGACGGGCACCACCACCACCCCGGAGACCTGCCGGCTGACCAGCTGCTCGATGCTCCTGCGCTCGACCTCCAGATCGTCCTCGGTGTGCGAGACGCTCACCGAATGGTTCTGGCCGCGGGCGATGCGCTCCACCTCGCTGATGATCTGGACGAAGTACGGGTTCTCCGCATCCGGGGCGACCACCGCGATCTGGGAGGTCCCCCCGCGGCGCAGGGAGCGGCCCAGCGCGCTGGGCACGTACCCGGTCGAGCGCACCGCGGCCTGCACCCGACGGCTGAGCTCCTTGTCCACCGTCGGCGCGCCGTTGATGACGCGGGAGACGGTCGCGGTGGAGACCCCCGCCGTGCGCGCGACATCGGTGATGGTGGGTCTCGTGGACCGGGTCGTGGTCATCTCATGCCGCCTCTGTGCCGCCCTGGGGGCCCTCCGTGGTCATCACTCGGCGATCGTCGCGTCGCCGCACAGGTGCACGGTGATCCCCAGCGCGTCCAGGAACGCTGCCTTCGCGGTCAGGGCACGATCCGCAGACTGCTCGTCATCAGCGTAGACCAGCTGGGCGTGGTTGGCCTTGTGGCGGCCCATGAACTGGTCGCGGCTCACGCCGTGCAGCACCACCGAGGCGATCGGCCACTCGGGGTTGGTGCTCTCCTTGCGGCGGGCCACCTCCTCGGCGGGCAGCTCGACCACGCTGCCGCGGCCGATGTCCGCATGCAGCGCGTCGTCCTGCACGTAGATGCGGGACCAGACGATCTCACCGGGCTTGGAGACGCCGTTGATGGTGGAGCCGCCGGCGGGGAAGAACTCCGGGCCCTGTCGCCAGCCCTCGGCGTCCTCGTAGCCGCGCGGGAAGTGGCTCGGGGGGACCGAGCCGGAGATCTCGTAGACCCACACGAACTGGCCGTCGAACTCCTCACCCCAGCGCACATCGTGCAGGGTGTTGGCGGGGTCCATGCCCATCGCGTTCCAGATCCGGGTGGTGATCAGGGCGTCGACCGCGACGCCCTCGTCGACCTCGTTGAAGTTCGGCAGCGACTGCCCCTCCCACAGCACCCGGGAGCCGTCACGGCTGGTCACCGGGGGGCGCTGGACGTTGTTGAGCAGGCCCTCGACGAGGTCGGAGGCGGGGGCGACGTCCTTCATGCCCTGCTGGTACTGGATACCCACGGCGTCCAGGCCGAAGTCGTCGCTGAGGCGCAGCGCGGCGATGTACATCTTGTACTGCCCGCGCAGCTGGGTCTCGGTCAGCTCGGTGGCCTCGTCGGTGCCGAGCCTGAAGGTCATCCCGGCCTCGCGCAGCCACCGGCCGATCGCCTCGGCCTCCTGGTCGGTGACGGTCTGCATCTCCGCCCACAGCGCGGACTGCGAGAGGCGCTCCTTGAAGATCCCCAGGGGGTTGAGCATCTCGTCGTCGATGATCGCGTTGTACATGCCCATGCAGCCCTCGTCGAAGATGCCGATGATGGCCTTGTCCGCCTGGAGCTGCGCGGCCAGGGCGCGGCCCAGCTCGACCTCGGGGGTGCCGGGCAGGTGCGGCAGCGGCCGCACGTGGGAGTCATCGTGGGTGAGGGTGCCGGTCTCGATCCAGGTGGCGATGCCGTCTCGGAAGTAGTCGTCGCTGCCGTCGACGGTCCACAGCGTCGAGTAGTCGCGCTTCATCTTGGTCAGGCCGCCGTTGAGGTTCAGCAGCCCCACCAGGCCGGGCCACTGGGGCTCGAAGTTCGAGATGGTCAGGATCGGCCCGCCGTGGGTGCGCAGCCCCGGCAGCACGTGGTGGCTGTACTGCCAGTTCGCGGTCGCGACGATCAGGGGGGCGTCAGCGGGGATGTCGCGGAACACCTCGATGCCCATCCGCTGGGAGCGGATGAAGCCGTGCCCGAACTCCGGGTCGGGCTCGAAGGCCCGCTGCACGCTCCATCCGGCCGCTTCGACGGCCTCGGTGACGATCCGTTCGAGCTCCTGCTGGTAGGGCCAGGCGGGCACGTTCGCGCTCTCCCGGGAGTCCCCGGAGGGGATGAGGTAGACGGTCTTCTCGGGGGCCGTGAGGGCCTCGCGCTGGGCGGGCAGGGTGTAGCTGGTGGTGCTGGTCATGGGAGCTCCTTCATCGGTTCCGCGGCGGTGCGGCGTCATCGGTTCCGCTGCTGCGCAGCGAGGTGGTGCACGGTCTGGACGGTCGAGTCGTACAGCCGGCGGTAGTGCTGGTAGAGGTCGTCGTAGAACGGGCGCTGGGACGGGTCGGGGTGCAGGGTGGTGGCGGGTGGGTTCCAGGCGGCGGCCCGGGAGCGCAGGTCGTGCGCGGTGTCCGGGAGGTGGTCGGCGGCGAGGATCGCCGCTCCCAGCGAGGCGCCGACGGTGCTGGTGGGCACCACCTGCTCGATGCCGGTGATGTCCGAGACGATCCGGGTCCACAGCCCGCCCTGGGTGCCGCCGCCGACGGCGACCACGCGCCGGATCGGGGCGCCGCCGGTGCGCAGCTCCTCGACGTTGTGCCGGACCCCCAGCGCGGTGGCCTCGAGGGCGGCACGGTAGAGGTGGCCGCGGCCGTGATCCAGGGTGAGCCCGGCGATGACGCCGCGGGCCTCGGGATCCTGGATCGGGGTCCGCTCCCCCGCGAAGTAGGGCAGCATCAGCAGCCCGCCCGCACCCGGCCCGGCGGCCTCCGCCTCGGCGAGCAGCTCGGGATACGGCGCGGAGCCGGTCAGTCGGCGCAGCCAGCTCGTGATCGCCCCGGAGGTCGCCATCCCGCCGGCCAGGCAGTAGGTGCCGGGGAACGCCCCGACGGTCCCCCACAGGGTGCGGCTGGTGGTGCGCTGCTCGGTGGTGGCGACCAGGAACATGGTGGTGCCGTACATGAGCATCAGGTCACCCGGGTTCTGGGCGTCAGCGCTGATCGCCTCGGTCCAGGCATCGATCGAACCGGTGACCACCGGGGTGCCGGGGACGATCCCGGGCAGCTGCGCGGCGGCGCGGGCGGTGACCTCCCCCGCCTGGTCCGCGGGCCACTGCAGGCGCGGCATCTCCAGGCCCGGAGCGATCTGCTCCACCCAGGGCTCGTGCCAGGCCAGGGCCTCACTGTCGTACAGCGGGCTGGACTGGCTGGCGCTGTGATGATCCAGCACGTACTGGTCGGTCAGGCGCAGCGCGAGGAACGAGGCCGGCATCAGGAATCGCCGGGCCCGCCCGTACGCCTCCGGCTCGTGCGCGCGGATCCAGGCGATCTTGGGGCCGGCCGCCTGGGTGGTCAGCACCGAGCCGCCGCGGGTGAGGATCTCCTCCTCGCCCAGCTGCGCGGTGAGGGACTCGATCTGCTCCCCGGCCCGGGTGTCCACGCCGTAGAGGATCGCGGGCCGCACCGGGGTGCCGTCCGCCTCGGTCAGCAGCACGCAGGGCCCCATCCCGGAGACCCCGATCGCAGAGACTCGGGCATCGCCCGGGGCGGTCAGCTCGGTGATCAGGGAGACCGCCTCCTGCCACCACACCTCGGCATCCATCTCCACGTGCCCCGGGGCGGGGCGGTCCACCTCGTGCTCCCGCACCGCGGTGCGCAGGATCGTGCCGTGGGCGTCCACCAGCACGGCCTTGGTGCTGGAGGTGCCCACGTCGATCCCCAGCACGGCGGGAACGGGCGCGGTGGAGACGGGTGCTGCGGTGGCAGGAGGCATCGAGGTCACTCCTGGCCGCGGTACGGTCCCACGGAGCTGTGGGGGCCGGCGCCGGCGCCGAGGTGGATCTCCATCGCGTCATAGCTGGGGGCCGGCGGGCGGTTGGTCACCGGGCGGTCCAGGTAGAAGATCGCGGTCGAGGCGATGTCGTCGCGCAGCGGCAGGTAGCGCCAGCCGCTCTTCCAGCCCAGCGCCTGGATGTCCACTCGGGGCAGGCCGGTGGTGAAGTGGATCGGATCGGCCACGTGCCAGCGGTACATCCCGAACCGCTGCTGGGAGACGTACAGCCCGTCGGGCCGGATCACCTGCGGCATTCCCAGGTAGGGAGTGGTGAAGGCGGTATAGCCCTCGCCGGGGACGTCGAAGTTCCAGGCGCCCCCGAAGTAGTCCTCGGTGCCGGTGCCGGCGATGGTAGGGAATTCAGCGTCGTCGTCGAGGTAGAACTTGATCTCGCCCTCGCCCCACCAGCCGTTGGAGTTCACGCCCCAGGCGATGTAGGTGCCCACGTACTGGCCCTGCCCCTCGACACCCTCGAGCAGCACGTGCTCGGTGGCCTCCGGCAGCGGGTTCGAGCGCCGCCACTGGGCGTGGAAGTAGGCGTCCTCGCTGTGGTCCCCGCCCAGCTCGTAGGTGACCTGGTAGTAGACCCGGGCATCCTGGTCGGAGGTGTTCTCGAGGGTCAGCCGGGCGCCCTCGCGGAACGGCATCGGCCAGTAGGAGTTGAAGCCGCCGTGCGGGTTCGCGGCGATCATCTGCGAGTCCACCTGGGCGAATGTGCCCCAGCCGCTGGCGAAG
>DXDT01000278.1 GCA_019115335.1 Candidatus Brachybacterium merdigallinarum | reverse complement strand
CCGGATCACGACGCCCCGACCCGCTACGTCGTCACCCGCACCGTCCCCGCTGCGCCGTCGGCGGTGTTCGCCCTGCTCACCGACCCCGCCCGCCACCACGAGACGGAGCCGACGGACTGGGTGCGCGGCCCGCTGGACCCCGATCCCGCCCCGCTGGCGGCGCTGGAGAAGGCCGTGGTCGACGACCCGGGCGAGCAGAGCCGGCCCCACGCCTGAGGTCCCTCCCCCGGCGCGGGGAGCTCGCTGATCCTGACGGAGCCGACGGGGACATCTCCCCATGGCCGATCATGCCCTCGGGACCATAGTGTCCAGCCCATGAACGCCTTCATGGGAGCAGACACCGACGAGCTGCGGAGCCTTGCCTCCGGGTTCGCCGAGGGCAGCGAGCGCCTCCAGGCCCTCCGTGAGACAGCAGAAGCCTTCGTACGTGCCGTCACCTGGACCGGTCCGGACGCCGACGAGTTCCGGGTTCGTGCCGTATCGGTCCTGGCCGACCTGTCCGCTCGCGCTTCCGATGTCGCGGACAGAGGGCGAGCCCTGGATACCGAGGCGGAGGAGCAGGACAGCGCTTCGTCGCCCGGGGGCTCCACCCCGGGCGTGGGCGCCGACCTGGGGGCGAGCGTGGGTGCCGGGGCCGGGGCGTGGCAGCCCGGGGGCGGCGTCCTCCCGGACTTCGGCAAGTGGTTCTCCGACGGGAGCAAGAAGAAGGACTTACTGGAGGCCACGGACGACGCCGTCCGGAGGATCGTCGACAAGAAGATCGACGACATGGTGGAAAAGCTCGAATGGTTGAATGGCGGCCCGCGCTGGATCCGCCGCGCGAAGAGGTTCATCCCTATCATCCCGGACGCGATCGACTTCGCCAACCATGCGGTCAACGGCGAGACGCAGGAGGCGATTCACGCCTACGGTCGCGCCGGGATCGGTCTCACCCCCTTCGGGACGGTCGACGACCTCTCCGGTTACGTGTTCCCGTACATGCCCGATGACTGGAAGTACCCCGGCACGGACGTGCCCCTCAACGAGGGGTCGATCACCGACGGCATGGAGAGGGGCGCCCTCGAGAACCCCCAGCCGGACTCGGAGATGAACAAGTCGATCCGTGAGGGGGAGCAACTCGGGATGGACATCTCTGACCGGCTCGGCATCGAGAACGAGCACGTCCGCAACACGTTCAAGACCTTTGGTGGGATCGCCGGAGGTGGCGGCGCAGCGCAGAGGGACCCGGAAGACGGGAGCCCGTGGTTCATCGGCAAGGATCCGTTGTTCCCCCGCGGATGAGGACTCATCTGCGCGGCGGCGGGCAGCGGCTCTCGTCCAGCGGGGCAGCAGCTCTGACGCGCTGAGGACCTATGCCGCCGACCTCATCGGTCCCCAGCGCAGCAAACCCGAAGTCAGCCCGTAGCGCGGGTCAGTGCTGGCCGGCGTCGGAGCGGAGGGCGAAGGTGCCCTGAGCGCGGCGGCGGCCCTGGACGCGGTGGTCGGGGACGATGTCGTCGAGGAAGCGGTAGGGGCCGCGGGTGTAGGCGGCGCGCAGGTCGCCGTCCTCCGCGGCGGAGGAGAGAGAGCGCCACCAGTCGGTGATGTCGCCCCAGCCGGGCGCGGCGAGGGAGCCGCCGAACTGCTGGACGGCGAGCGCGGAGCACAGGGAGCCGAACTTCAGGCGCTGCTCGAGGGGCCAGCCGGCGAGGGTGCCGAGCACCAGGGCGGCGGCGAACACGTCCCCGGCGCCGGTGGTGTCGATCGCGGTGACCGGGACGGCCGGGCAGTACGCCTCCTCGCCGGTGGCGGAGTCGACGGCGTAGGAGCCGTTCGCGCCGTCGGTGACCACGGCGAGGGGGACCAGCTCGGCGAGGGCGCGCACGGCCCGGTCGGGGCTCTCGGTACGGGTGTAGCCCATGGCCTCCACCGCATTGGGGGTGAAGGCGTGGCAGTGCTGGAGCGGCGCGAGATCCGCGGGGTCCCACTTCTCGGTGGCATCGAAACCGATGTCAGCGAAGATCAGGGAGCCGCGGCGCGCCAGCTCGGCCCACCAGGCGGTCTCGCCGGCGAGGTCCACCACGGCGGCGCGGGCGGCGGGGGCGCGCATGATCATGTGGGAGAGCGGTTCGGGCAGGTCGTGGCCGTGGGTGACCATGGCGCGGTCGCCATGGGCTGCGATGGAGGTGGTCAGGGCGGAGTGGAAGTCGGGGAAACGGCGGGAGGCGCTGAGGTCGATGCCCTCCTCGTGCGCCATGGTGTGCCACATCCAGTCGGCGTAGGCGTCGTCGCCGAATCCGGCGACCAGCCCGGTGCGCAGGCCCAGGCGGGCGGCGGCGACGGCGAGGTTCGCGATGCCGCCGGGGCTGGAGCCCATGCCCTTGGCCCACAGCTCCTCGCCCGGGGCGGGCAGGCGGTCCAGGCCGGTGAAGACGATGTCGAAGAAGACGGTGCCGGACAGCAGCACGTCCAGCGGCGGGTCCTCGGCGGCGCGACGGTCGGCCAGGGGGTCCCAGTCGGCGGATTCCGCCGCGGCGGGCGGGGCGGGGGTCTCGGCGCCGGTGGCTGGAGACGTGGCGGCGGGATCGTCGTGCGGATCGGGCAGGGGTGTCATCGTGAGGCTCCTTCGAGCATTCCGCGGATGAAATGGCGTTGGAGGAACAGGAACAGGATCACGGTGGGCAGGGCGACGATCACGGCGCCGGCGGAGAGCAGCGCGGTCTCGGAGGTGTACTGGCCCTGGAAGTTGGACAGTCCCAGCGGGGCGGTGCGCAGGCGGCCGCCGGGGGTCATCACCAGGGCGATGAGGAACTCGTTCCACGTCCACATGAAGGTCAGCACCAGCAGAGTCACGATCGCGGGGCGGCTGGCGGGGACCAGGATCCGGGTCAGGGAGCGCACAGGGCCGGCACCGTCGAGGGCGGCGGCCTCCAGCAGCTCGATCGGCATGGCGCGGAACTGGGCGCGCAGCCAGAAGGTGCCGAAGGCGATGGACTGGGCGACCTGCGGCATGGCGATCGCGAGGTAGGTGTCGGTGAGCCCCAGGGTGCGCAGGTCGAAGAACAGGGGGATGACCGTCGCCTCGGCAGGGATCATCATTCCCAGCAGGAACAGGGAGAACAGCAGGGTGGAGCCGGAGAAGCGCATGGTGGCGAAGGCGTACCCGGCCAGGACCGACAGCACGGTCGCCAGCGACACCACGATCACGGCGACGATCGCGGATCTGCCCAGGGACTGCCCGAAGCCGCCGACGGTCCAGGCCTCGGCGAAGTTGGAGAGGTGGAGGCCGGCCGGCTCCCCGAGCGGGGCGGAGACGGCGGTGGCGAGGATCGTCAGCACCGGGGTGAGGGCGAAGGCGGCGAAGGCGATGAGGATGACGTAGTTCAGCGTCGTCTCGGCGCGGGAGACTCTCATGACTGCCGCTCCCCGATGCGGGTGACGCCCAGGTTGATCGCGAAGATCACCAGGGTCAGCACGATGGCGACGGCGGAGGCGGAGCCCACCTCGCGCAGGTCGAAGGCTCGCAGGTACACCTCGTAGCTGGGCACGGTGGTGGCGTTGCCGGGCCCGCCCGAGGTGGTCATGTACACCAGGTCGAAGGTCTTCAGCGCCGCGATGATCGTCAGCACCAGCGCCACGGTGATCTCCCCGCGCACCGCCGGCAGGGTGATCGCGAAGAACTCCCGGAGGGGACCGGCGCCGTCGAGGCGGGCGGCTTCGAACAGCTCCCCGGGGATGCGGCTCATCCCCGAGAGCATCAGGAGCATCACCAGGCCCATCTGCACCCAGGTGCCGATGAACCCGACCGCGATCAGGGCGGTGCCGGGATCACCCAGCCAGCCTCGGGTCAGTCCGTCCAGGCCCGCGGCGCTGAGCAGGTCGTTCAGCAGACCGTTCGGGGCGTAGATCCGCCGCCACGCCACTGCGACCACCACCAGTGCGATCACCTGCGGCAGGAACACCACCGTGCGGAAGAACCCCATCCCCCGCACCTGCCCGCGCCGCAGGATCGCTGCCAGCACCAGGCCCACCACCAGCGGGATCACGGCGTAGAACACGATCAGGATCAGCGCGTTGCCGAGCGCCGCCCGGAAGTCGGCGTCCCCGGCGAGGTCCACGTAGTTCTGCAGGCCCACGAAGGTGGAGGGGCCGAAGCCCCTCCACTCGAACAGCGAGAACTGGGCCGCCCTGCCCAAGGGGTAGAGGGCGAACGCCCCGTAGACCAGGAAGGCCGGCAGGATGAACAGATAGGGCACGGCCCGGGACCGCACCACGGCCGAGGGCCGCGAGCGCCCCCGACGACGGGCCGACCCGTCGCCCCGGCCCCCGGCAGGAGCGCCGGAGGCCGCGTGATCAGCGGAGGCAGGGTGGCCTGCGGAGGCGAGGGAGCCGGGTGTCGAGGTGGGGCGGGACGGCATCAGGCCTCAGGATTCCTCGGTGAACGCGCCGTAGTCCTCCTGCAGGGCCTCGGCCGCGGCCTGGGGGTCGGTCTGCCCGCCGATGACCTCCTGCAGGGTGGCGCCGCCGGTGTCCGCGAAGGAGGGGGTGGCGTAGTCGAGTTAGGGCAGCAGGGTGCCCTCGGTGGAGACGGCGTCGAAAGCCTCGTAGATGTCCTTGTTCACCCCGGAGTCGGGGGCGAGCTCCGCGGCGCGGTTGACGGGCATGCCGCCGGCCTCGGCGATCAGCTCCATCGCCTCGTCGCTGGTGATGTAGTCGATGAATGCGGCGGCGACGTCCGGGTTCGCGGCGGCGGCGGGGATCGAGAAGGGGATGCCGGTGCCGCCGGTGGTGGCGACGGTGCCGTCGACCCCGGGCGGAGGGGCCATGAACCGCAGGTCCTCCCCCATCACGGCCGCCATGTCCGGGCCCAGCCAGGAGCCGCCGATCAGCAGCACGCCGGTGCCCTCGGTGAAGGCGGGCCAGGCGTCGTCGTAGGCAAGTCCGTTGGGGGAATCCCCGAGCGCACCGCTGGCACCCCATTCGGCCAGCTGGGCCAGCGCCGCGATGTTCTCGGCGCTGGTCCAGTCCGCGCCGGCGTTGCCCATGCCCAGGGTGGTGATCGTCTCGGGGTCGACGTAGTGGGCCTGGAGGGGGCCGAACACGTGGAAGCCGGGCCACTGGTCGAGGTTGCCGAGCATGATCGGCTGCTCGCCGTTCTCGGCCGCGGTCTGCACCAGGGCGAACAGGTCCTCCCAGGTGGCGGGGGGCTCGGCGCCGATCGCGTCGAGCTTGGCCTGGCTGTAGAAGATGCCGCACACCTCGCCGGACTGCGGCAGGCCGTACAGGCTGCCCTCGCCGAAGGTGACGCCATCGGCCGAGTAGCGGGTCTTGGACAGCACGCTGGGCGTGTAGCGGTCCTCCCAGCCGTAGGTCTCGGCGTAGCCGGTGAGGTCGGTGAGCAGACCGTCGGCGACGAAGGCGCCCATGTCGCCGCGGGCGTTGTTGACCTGCAGCACGTCGGGCACGTCGTTGCCGGACAGCGCCAGGCCGGTCTGCTGCTGGAGGTCGTCGTTGGACTGCGCGTGGCGGTCCACGGTGACGTTGGGGTACTGCTCCTGGAAGCGGGTGATCAGCGCTTCGATCGCGTCGTTCTGAGCGCCGCGGACCTCCTGGTCCCAGACCACCAGGGTGACCTCGCCGAGGCCGGCGATGTCGGTGGTGACCTCGTCGGCCGCGGGCCCGCCGCCCTCGCCGCCGGCGCCGCCGTCGGAACCGGGTGCGCAGGCCGCCAGGAGCCCGAGGCCGCCGAGGGCCGCGGTGGTGCCGAGGAAGTGACGACGTTGCAAGGGGGCCTCCTGGATGGGGTCAGCGGCGACGGCGTCGTCACCGCGCCGCTCGGGGGTCGCAGCGGATCCTGCCGCGCAATACCCCGCCATGGTACGAGGCCGACCGTCCCGGCGTCCCCCTGGCCACCTGG
>DXDT01000042.1 GCA_019115335.1 Candidatus Brachybacterium merdigallinarum | reverse complement strand
CCGGGCGGCACCGGGGTCGCGATGACCTCGATGCAGTCCTCGGTCACGGTGGGTCAGGCCGCCGGCTCCAGCGTCGGCGGAGCGCTGGCCGCGGGCATCGGTCCGGCCGGAGCCTTCGGCCTCGCGGCGCTGGTCAGCCTGATCGTCGCGAGCGTCGGCGCTGCCGCACTGCGGCGACGGGCGCGGAGAGCTGTCGATTCCGGCTCGGCTCGTTCGTCATGATGGTGTCCGGGCCGCACGGCTCGGTCACGCACCGAGTGGAGGAGCAACGTCATGAAGTACGTCCTGCTGTTGATGGGGAACCTGGCCGATGACCGCTGCGGAGAGAGCGAGGAGGCACCCGGCGTGGAGGAGTTCATCGCCTTCGACGCCGAGCTGGAGAAGGCCGGGGTCCTGGCCGGCGGTTTCGGCCTGACCGACCCCGAGGAGGGCACCAGCCTCACCAGGGCCTCCCGCGAGGCGGAGCCGGTGATCACCGCTGGCCCGTACGCGGAGAGCCGGGAGTTCGTGGGCGGCACGATCGTGCTGGAGGTCGACAGCCTCGACGAGGCGCTCGCCTGGGCTGCGAAGTGCCCCGGCGCGATCGGCGGTCGCGTCGAGGTGCGGCCGATGCTCGAGCTCTGAGCGGCATGGGTCCCGAGGCGGCGCCCGAGCGGCCCGCGGCGGATGACGTGCTGGCCCGGGTGCACCGGGAGGAGCACAGTCGACTGCTGGCCACGCTCGTGCGCCGCTTCGGGGACCTGGATCTCGCCGAGGAGGCCGCCCAGGAGGCGATGGAGAGGGCGCTGACCACCTGGCCCGAGCAGGGCGTGCCCGAGAAGCCGCTGGCCTGGCTGATCACCGTGGCACGCCGGGTGGCGCTGGACCGGGTGCGGCGAGACACCACCCTGGCGCGGCGCGTGGCGGAGATGCACCTGCAGGAGCGCGACCGTGCCGCGCCCGGGGCGGACGAGCAGGCCCTGGCCTCCGGCGACCTGCCCGACGACCGCCTGGCGATGCTGATGGGCTGCTGCCACCCGGCGATCGCCCCGGCGGACCGGATCGCGCTGATGCTGCGGTTCGTGGGCCTGCTGAGCACCGCGGAGACGGCGGCGGCGCTGCTGGTCCCGACCGCCACCCTGGCCGCGCGGATCACTCGCGCGAAGAAGCGCATCGTCGCGAACCGGATCCCCCTGACCGTGCCCGAGGATCCCGCGGAGCGCGCACGCCGCCTGCCGCTGGTGCTGACCGCGATCTCCTTGGTCTTCACCGAGGGCTATGCGGCGACCAGCGGCGAGGCCCCGATCCGGCAGGAGCTGACCGGCGAGGCGATCCGGCTGGCCAGGATCACCCACCGTCTGCTGCCGGGAGCGGCCGAGCCCCAGGGGCTGCTGGCCCTGCTGCTGCTGAACGACGCCCGCTCCCGGGCCCGGGTGGACGCCGACGGGACGCCCGTCGCGCTGCAGGACCAGGATCGCTCCTGCTGGGACGCCGAGAAGATCGAGGAGGGCCTCGCGCTGGTCGAGGAGGCGGCGGGCCGCGAGGATGCCGGCCGGTTCACGATCCAGGCGGCGATCGCCGCGGTGCACGCCGAGGCCCCGGCGTTCGAGAGCACCGACTGGGCGCAGATCGTCTCGCTCTACTCGCTGCTGCTGATGCAGGGGGAGGACCCGGTGGTGCGGATGAACCGGGCCATCGCGATCGGCCGCCGCGATGGGCCGGAGGCCGGGCTCGCCCTGCTCGAGGAGCTGGAGGGCGAGCCCGGCCTGGCCGGTCATCACCCCTATCACGTGGCGCTGGCCCTGTTCCGCACGGAGCTGGGCCGCGATCCGGACTCCGCCTGGGCGCAGGCGCTGGCACTGGCCGGGAACGCTGCCGAACGCCGATTCATCGCCCGCCGGCGCCACGGCTGAGGAGCCCGAGGTCGAGCGACCCGGGGCTGAACGGCTCTGTGCGGAGGAACTCCGGGCCGCGTCAGAGGCGCGACGTCACTGGCCCTTGGGGTTCTTGCCCTGGTCGAGCACGAGGGCGGCGGCGATGGCCAGCATCCAGCTGTCCTTGGCCACGGCGGTCCCCTCGGCGGTGGGGCGCAGGCCGTCGGCCTCCGTCATCCCGGGGGTGCGCAGGTACATCGAGACCATCGCGCCGGAGAACCCGGCGAGCGCCAGACCGGCCGCGCGCGAGGGGACGAAGGGCAGCAGCAGCGCGGCTCCCACGGCGATCTCGCCGTAGGAGAGGAACTTCGCGAACTGCTCAGGGCTGAGCCTGCCCAGCGGCGGGACGCCCTGGGCGGCCATGCCGCGCATCGCCTCGGCGGTCTGGGCATCCATGCCGAGCTTGCCGATGCCGGAGTTGAGGATGAAGGCGCCGGGAACGGCGCGGAGGATCGCGGTGCTCAGGCTCATGAGGGGGCTCCTTGGTCTGGTCGAGCGGGGGATCTGGTCGAGCGGCGGGCGATGCGGCCGGGTCGGGCCGCACCGCACGGACCCCAGGCATCGTCCCACATTCAATCATTCTGTGGGTGGGCGTGGGGGACGGTGCTCGGTGCCCCGGTGCGATCCGGGACAGCGACTGCCGCAGCGCGGGCGCTAGGCTGACCCCGCCAGCGCCTCCGTGGGGGCACCGTGAGGGGAAGAAGGAGACGCGGATGGGTCAGCAGCCCTTCGGCGACCAGGGGTCCACACCGCCATCACTGCCTGATTTCGGCGCGTCCGGAGGATCGACGGCCGGTGGCTCCGGAGCCGGTGGCGGAGGCCTCGGCGGCGGTCTCGGAGGCCCCGGTGGCGGCTCGAACGGCGACCCCGGGCGCGGCTCGGCAGACGGCACCGGTGGTGGACCGGGCCGGGGCGGCCTGATCGCACTGCTGGTGGGAGGCGCCGCCACGCTCGTGGTCCTGATCGTGATCGCCGCGCTGGTGCTGTGGTTCACCGTGCTGCGCCCGAGCCCGGAGGGCGAGGACCCGACCGCCGGCGGCAGCCCGGGCGTCGAGGAGCCCTCCGACAGCCCCGAGGGCGAGTACATCCCCACCGAGTCCGAGGAGCCGCAGGCGCCCGACCCGGAGCAGATCACCTTCACCGAGGATCCGAGCATGCTGTGCACCCTCGAGGCGGAGGCGAGCTCGCTCGAGGGGGAGGACGGCTGGGTCACCGGCGGCGGACTCCAGTACGAGCTGCAGGACGGCTGGGAGGCGGACAACCGCTGGGGCAAGAACGAGCCCTATCTCACGGACATCGCCACGTCCTATGAGCCCGTGGAGTCGGGGTGGATCTCCCTGTCCAGCGTCGGCACGGTCGAGTTCCCCGAGGACGAGGGCGGCTATCCCGGTGCGCAGGAGGCGGCGGTGGCGATGATGCAGTGCTCGCTGACCGGCACCGATCCGGAGGAGCTCTACGGGCCCGAGCCGGAGATCCGGGAGTACAACGAGGAGTCCTTCAGCGTCGACGGTCACGAGGGCTGGCGGGTCACCGCCACGGTCGCGCTGGCCGACAACGTCGAGTTCACGGTCACCGACGCGTGGACCCTCGAGGTGATCGTGATCGACGGGCCCGAGGGGCCGGTCGGCTTCCTCGGCGGCGCGGCGACCGGGATGGAGGAGCAGGTCGCCGATCTCGAGGCGATGCTCGCCAGCCTCCGCTTCGCCTGAGAGGCGCAGCGGGATCCGCGGCAGGAGCGCTCAGGCCCGCGCCAGGACCTCGGCGTGCAGGAGCACGAACCAGCCGTCGGGATGGGCGGCCCAGTCCTGCCAGGCGGTCGAGATGCGCTCGAGCTCGGGGTCATCGACCCAGCCCGCCTCCCGCAGCTGATCCGCGAGCGGCGGGGTGAGGATGCGCTGCGACCAGGCACCGCCCCACTGGGCGCGGGACTGCGCGGTGGCATGCAGCGTGGTCGAGGTGCTGGGGGTGACCTCGTCGAAGCCGGCGGCATGGGCCCAGGCGAGCAGGTGGCGGCCCGCGTCGGGCGTCCCGCCGTTGGCGCGCGCGGCCCGCAGGTACAGCTCGTGCCAGCGCTCCAGCCCGGGACTGTCGGGATACCAGCGGAACCCCTCGTAGTCCGAGTCGCGGGCGGAGACCAGGCCGCCGGCCCGCGTGACCCGCCGGGCCTCGGCGAGCACGGTGACGGGATCGGCGACGTGCTGGAGGACCTGGTGGAGGTGGACCACATCGAACTCGCCGTCGGCGAGCGGCAGCCGGTGCGCATCCCCGACCCGCACCTCGACCTCGGCCAGCCCCTGCCGTGCGAGCTCGGCACGCGTGATCGCGGCCGCCTGCTCGGAGATCTCCAGGGCCACCAGGTGCGCGGGGCCGACGATGCGGGCGAGATCAGCGGTGATGGTGCCGGCCCCGCTGCCGATGTCGAGCAGCCGCTGGCCCTCACGCAGGTGCGGCACGAGATGGGAGGCCGAGTTCGCGGCGGTGCGATGCCGGTGCGAGTCGAGCACCGGGGCGCTGTAGCCGTGGGTGTACGCGGCTGCCCCGGTGGTGGGTCGGGTCTCCTCGGGTTCTGTGCTCATCGCCCGAGGCTACGGCCGCCCGCGCCGGGCGGCCAGGGCGAGTCACGCAGCGGACGCCGCCCGTTGTCGGACGCGGCGGTCCCACAGCGCGCTCGCGATGACGATCGCGAGGCCGACGACCACACCGATCGCGGTCTCCAGCACTCGCGCCTGGAGCATCGCGCCGACGGGCTGGGGGTTCGCCAGCTGCACCATCAGCAGTGCGAGCGGTGTGATGAACAGCAGC
>DXDT01000277.1 GCA_019115335.1 Candidatus Brachybacterium merdigallinarum | reverse complement strand
GGTGGGGCTGGTGCTGCTCATCGTGTGCTCCTTCATCGAGCCCGGGACGGGCGGTTCGGTCGGACAGCGGGCAGTCGTGGTGGGGACAGAGGTCAGTTCTCGGGGATGTGACGGACTCAGGCTCCGGGTCTCAGGACTCGGCGCGGAGGGCGTCCGTGGTGGCCGGCAGGCGCTCGAGGCCGAGGCCCGGGCCGCCGGTCAGCTGCAGCCAGGCGCCGTCCTGCTCGTACCCGCCGGCGGGGACCGCGGAGGCGAACCAGGCGGGGGAGTCCAGGTCGATCAGGGTGATCGCGGGATGCGCGATCGCCAGGTGTGCGGCGGCGGTGATCGAGATGCGGGGCTCCATCATGGCGCCCACCATGCAGTCGATCCCGGCCTCCTGGGCGACGTCCGCGATGGCGAGGGCCCCGCGGATCCCGCCGGTCTTGGCAAGCTTGATGTTCAGCAGGTCCGCCGCACCGGCATCGACCAGCCGGCGTGCGTCCTGGACCGTCCACACCGATTCGTCGGCCATGATCGGCATCGCCACGGCGGAGGTCACCTGGAGCATGCCCTCGAGATCCGCAGCGGGCACGGGCTGCTCGACCAGCTCGACCGGCAGTCCCTCGGCCTCGAAGCCGGTGATGATCTCGATCGCCTGCCGGGCGGTCCAGCCCTGGTTCGCATCCAGGCGCAGCCGCACGCTCGGTGCCGCCTCGACCACGGCCGCCAGGCGCCGACGGTCCTCGTCGATGTCGTGCCCGAGCTTGATCTTCAGGATCTGCTCGCCGCGCTCGGCGGCCTCCCGGGCCCGCGCGGCCATCACCGGCGGATCGGCCAGGGAGATGGTCATGTCGTTGAGCAGGCCGTCCTCGAGCCTCCCTCCCAGCAGCTCCACGAGCGGCTGGTCGCACACCCGTGCCCAGGCGTCGTGGAGGGCGACCTCGAGCGCCGCCTTAGCACTGCTCGCCCTCTCGAGGGCGCCGGCGATGCGGGCCGAGAGCTCGGTGATGGTCCCGCTCGTCCCCTCGAGAGCCTGCCGCAGCGGGCCGTCGATTGCACCGGCGATGCTCGCCGCCGACTCGCCGGTGACGGCCACGGTCTCCGCCGCGGAGCCCTGGCCGATCGTCCCCCCGGCCAGCTCGACCTCGGCGACGACGTACTCGACGGCCTCGGTGCGGCGGGCGGCGGTGACGAAGGGGCGTAGCAGGGCCGCCCGGTGACGGTGATGGCGCACGGCCACCACCGTCAGCAGACCCTCCTCCGGGTGGGGGAGCAGGGAGTCGTTCACGGTGCCCGTCACAGGGCAGACATGATCTGGGCGGCGGCGAGCCCCACGAAGGTGCCCATGAACGAGCCGATCAGCGCATAGAGCACGCCGACGGGCACCAGCTGCTTGTTGAACGCCGCCGCGACGACCGGCGCGGAGGCGATGCCGCCCACGTTCGCGGTCGAGGCGACCGCGAGCGAGAACAGCTCGGTCTTCGTCAGCTTCGCGTAGACCACCATCACCAGGGCGTGGAAGATCAGCACCAGCGCGCCCATCAGCAGGTACAGGGGCGCCTGGGTGATCGCGGAGAAGTCGGAGCCGGAGGCGATCTGCCCGATCACCACGAACAGCATCAGCGTCGCGACCTCGCTCGAGCCCGCGGTCTTCCCCAGCGGTGTCACTGCGATGGCCAGGCCCAGCAGGGACACGAAGAGGATCGACCAGGTGGTGGCGTTGACGACGGCACCGATCTCGGGCAGCAGGCCGCCGATCCAGATCGAGACGGTCGAGACGAAGATCGAGCCGAACACGACGATGGACAGGGAAGCGACGGTGACCGGACGCTTCTCCTCGGCGAGATCCTCGGCGCCGCGCTCCTCGAGATAGGTGGTGTTCGCCCTCGTCCACTTGTTGAACTTCGGGGAGATCGCGACCGAGGCGAACATCAGCATCAGCCACACCGAATAGCCGATGGTGTCGGTGATCAGGGCGTAGCCGAAGATGTTCTCGGGGGCCTGCAGGATGTCCTGGACCGCGACCATGTTCGCGCTGCCGCCGGTCCAGGAGGCCAGCAGGGCGCCGAACACCTTCCACGCCTCGGTGTGCACGAGGCCCTGGAAGAGCATGTACACGCCGACCATGCCCACGGACAGCGACAGGGACGCCACGAAGAAGGTCAGCAGCAGCTTCGGTCCCAGCTTGATGATCTTGCGCAGGTCGCAGCCGAACAGGAACAGGAGGATCATCGCCGGCAGGAGCACGTCCTTGACCTGTGCGATGGGCTCGCGGGTGGCCTCGTCCTGGCTGAAGACGCCCAGGGTGTTGAGGGTCGCGCACAGCAGGTACATGAAGACCATGCCGGGCACGTACTTGAAGACCTTCCAGCCGGTCGTGCGCTCGAGCACGATCAGCACACAGGACAGCGCCAGCAGGACGCCGAGCATGAGCAGGCCGTCGGTGATCACGGGGAACTCCTAGAGGGATGAGGTGGTCGCCGGGACGAAAAAATCGGAAGCACCGCTGACCGGCGCCTCGGGAGAGGCGCGACCAGGGTGCTTCCGACGGGATCCGGTTCGGTGAGGTTCCGGGCTGACGGCGAGCCGTGGTATGGACTTATGAGGAGGGGCCGGCCGACAAGTCGCGGTACTTCGCGGCGGCGCTGCGCACGGCGGCGGCCAGCGCCCTCTGCGAGGACCCGTGGTACCTGTCGGTGATCGACTCCACCAGGGAATCGTCGTCGAGGAGCGAACGCCCCACCAGCAGCTCGCGAACGAACTCGA
>DXDT01000276.1 GCA_019115335.1 Candidatus Brachybacterium merdigallinarum | reverse complement strand
CCGCCACCTTCGACCGCTCCCGCGGGATCAGGGTCATGAAGCGCTCGAGCTGCTGCTCGTCGGCCACCGGGATCATCTGGCGGCTCACCAGGACGTGCCCGTCCCCGTGACCGGCGGTGCGGCTCGCCTCTCGGTAGGCGCGCAGGGCCTCCAGCTGCAGCTGCTCGAAGGAGCGGCCGGAGCCGTCCTCCGGCGCCATCGTCGCCAGCTGCAGGTGCATGCCGGCGGCACCGGCGCGGGCGGCCCGGTCGGGGCTCGCCGCCCCGTAGGCGATACGGCCGCGCAGCCCGGGCACCTGCGGTCGGATGCGCAGCGGGGTGCCGGCGTCGACGCCCTCGACGTGCTCGTCCGCCGTGCCGACGATGTCTCCGTCCAGCAGCGCCAGCAGCTGGGCCAGCACACGGTCCACGTGCTCCCCGATCTCCCCGCGCACATGCCCGAAGGCCTCCACGTTCACGGCGTCCTTGGCCGAGTAGCCGGAGCTCACCCCGGGACGCAGGCGCCCCTCGAGCAGCAGGTCAGCGGTGGCGAGGTCCTCGGCCAGGCGCCCCGCGTTCTCGAAGCGCAATGGGATCACCGCGGTGCCCAGCTCCATGCGTCGCACTCGCTGCCCCAGGGCGGCCAGCACGATCAGCGGGGAGGAGACCGTGTCCTGCAGATGCCGGCTGCGCAGGTAGCCGACGTCGAAGCCGAGATCCTCCGCCTCCTGGAACAGCTCGATGCCGTCGGCGAGACCGCGACTGCGCACCCAGGCGCCGTCGACGCTGATCCCGGTGTGCTCGACCTGGGTGGCGAAGCCGATCCGCAGGGACCTCCGGGGGGCGGAGCTCGACGCGGGATCAGGGTGCTCCGCCGGAGAGCCGGACGGGTGCCCGGCGGGGCTCTGCACGGTGCTCTCTGCGGCACTCTCCGCGGTGCTGTGTGCGGTTCGCGGTGCGGACATCTCACGCCTCCTCGACGAGCGGCGCGGGAACGGGGGAGAGGGAGCGCCGCTGGTCCCATTGTCCCGCGGCGAGGAGCCGGTGGGGAGGGACCAACCGCCCCCGCCGCGCCGACCCTCCCCACCCCGTCGATGCACATCACCCTCGGCTTCCCTCCCGGGAGCCGGACCCAGGTGGGACAATCGACGGAATGACCACCCTCGACGCCCCCACCGCCGCGCCCGCCCCGGCCGCCGGCGCGACCCGTCGCACCCTCACGATCGGCCCGCACACCGTGGACACCCCGGTCGTGCTCGCGCCCATGGCCGGGATCACCAATATGGCGTTCCGCCTGCTGTGCCGCGAGTTCGGGGCCCTGCACAGCGCGGATGACGGCGGCCTGTACGTCTCCGAGATGGTCACCACCCGGGCCCTGGTCGAGGACCATCGCGAGTCCTGGCGCCTGGTGACCATGGGAGAGCGGGAGACGCCCCGCTCCGTGCAGCTGTACGGCGTGGACCCCTCCACGGTGCGCCGTGCGGTGGAGATGCTGCGCGAACGGGACCTGGTGGACCACATCGACCTGAACTTCGGGTGCCCCGTCCCCAAGGTGACCCGGCGCGGGGGCGGCGGCGTGCTGCCCTGGAAGTCGGAGCTGTTCACGCGGATCGTGCGCGCCGCGGTCGAGGCCGCCGGGGACGAGGTGCCGGTCACGGTCAAGACCCGCATCGGGATCGACGACGACCACGTCACCTATCGCGATGCCGGACTGATCGCCCAGGAGGTCGGCGCCGCCGCGATCGCGCTGCACGGCCGCACCGTCGTCCAGCACTACTCCGGCACCGCCCGCTGGGACGCGATCGCGGATCTCAAGGAGCTGGTCACCGACATCCCCGTGCTCGGCAACGGAGACATCTGGTCCGCGGAGGATGCACTGGCGATGATGGAGCAGACCGGGGCGGACGGCGTGGTCGTCGGTCGCGGCTGCCAGGGCCGGCCCTGGCTGTTCGCCGATCTGGCCGCCGGCTTCGCGGGTCGCCCCGACCGCATCCGGCCAGGGATGCGCCAGGTCACCGGGGTGCTGCGTCGCCATGCCGAGCTGCTGATCGAGTTCTACGAGGACGAGGGCCGCGCCCTGCGCGACCTGCGCAAGCACGTGGCCTGGTACTTCAAGGGCTACCCCGTCGGCGGAGAGATGCGTCACCGCTTGGCCACCATGGAATCCCTCCTGGACCTGGACCAGAAGATCTCCGAGCTGGACCTCAGCGCGCCCTATCCGGGAGCGGCCGTGGAGGGCCCCCGAGGCCGCGCCGGCACTCCCAAGAAGGCCCATGTGCCGGAGGGCTGGATGGACTCCCGCGAGCTCTCCGCCGACCATGCTCAGCGCCTCCACGAGGCCGAGCTCGACACCTCAGGAGGCTGAACCGGTGCACCCCTCCCCACCCGCCGGATATACCGAGGCGGATCAGGACCGGTGGGCACCGGAGCCCCCGAAATCTCAGGCCCGCACCCCCTTCCAGCGCGACCGCGCCCGGGTCCTGCACTCCTCGGCGCTGCGCCGCCTGGGTGCGAAGACCCAGGTGCTCGGCGCCGGCTCGAACGACTTCGTGCGCACCCGACTCACCCATTCCCTCGAGGTCGCGCAGGTGGGCCGCGACATCGGCGCCGAGCTCGGCTGCGACCCGGACGTGGTCGACGCCGCCTGCCTCTCCCACGACCTCGGCCATCCGCCCTTCGGGCACAACGGCGAGAAGGTGCTCGACGACATCGCCGCGGATTTCGGCGGCTTCGAGGGCAACGCCCAGACCCTCCGGCTGCTCACCCGCCTGGAGCCGAAGGTGATCGGCGCGGACCGTCCCTACGGGCTGAACCTCACCCGCGCCGGCGTGGACGCCGCCATCAAGTACCCCTGGACGCGCGGCCAGGGACCGGACGGTGCCGCCTCCCCGAAGTTCGGGGCCTACGCCGACGACATGGACGTGTTCACCTGGGCGCGCGAGGGCGCGATCCCGGGGCGGAAGTGCTTCGAGGCGCAGGTGATGGATCTGGCTGACGACATCGCCTACTCCGTGCACGACATCGAGGACGCCATCACCGGCGGCTCCCTCCACCTGCCCGCCCTGGCGGACCCGATGGAGCGCGCGGCCGCCCTGTACGTGGTCCAGGACTGGTACGTGCCCGATGAGGAGATCGAGACGCTGAACGAGGCCCTGCAGCGCCTGGAGGCCGAGCCGTACTGGATGGATGAGTTCTCCGGGACGATGCGCTCGGCCGCCGCGTTGAAGGACATGACCAGCCAGCTCATCGGCCGCTTCACCCGCTCGGTGATCAGCTCGACCCGCGAGGCCCACGGTCCCGGTCCCGTCTCCCGCTATGACGGCGACGCCGTGCTCCCCGAGCACAGCCGGCTGGAGATCGCGGTGCTGAAGGGGCTGGCCGCCGCTTATGTGATGTCCTCCCAGGCCCAGCAGCCCGTCTACGCCCACCAGGAGGAGATCATCCGCGACCTCTACTCCCGGCTGTGGAACACCGGCACCACCCACCTCAGCCCCCTGTTCGCCGAGCTGTGGGAGGCCGCGGAGGACGACGACGCCCGTCGGCGCGTGGTCATCGACCAGATCGCCTCCTACACCGACGTCACCGCCCGGAAACTGCACGAGGCCCTGTTCGACCGCAGGACCACCCACGTCACCGCGGCCGACACCCCGCTGCCCGGGCTCGGATCGGAGCTGTGAATCGATGGCCCAGGGACTGATCCGTCGCAGCGACATCGACCTGGTGCGCGAGAAGTCGCGCCTGGACGAGGTGGTGGGCGAGCACGTCACCCTGCGCACGGCCGGGATCGGCTCCATGAAGGGCCTGTGCCCCTTCCACGACGAGAAGACCCCCTCCTTCCACATCCGCCCGCAGCTCGGTCACTGGCACTGCTTCGGCTGCGGCGAGGGCGGGGACGTGATCTCCTTCGTCCAGAAGATCACCCACCTGAGCTTCACCGAGGCCGTCGAGATGCTCGCCGGCCGCTACGGCGTCGAACTGCGCTACGAGGACACCGGCGGGGGGCCCGGCGGTCAGCGCACCGACTTCGGGACCCGCCGCCGCCTGCTGGATGCCCATGCGATCGCCGAAGAGTACTACCGGGAGCAGCTCACCACCCCGGCGGCGGAGATCGGGCGCCGCTTCCTCACCGAGCGCGGCTTCGACCAGGCCGCCGCCGAGCAGTTCGGGGTCGGCTTCGCCCCGGAGGGCTGGGACAACCTCACCGGGGTGCTCCGCTCCCGCGGCTTCACCGAGGACGAGCTGACCGCCAGCGGCCTGGTCTCCACCGGCCAACGCGGGGTCTACGACCGCTTCCGGGGCCGCCTGATCTGGCCGATCCGCGACATCACCGGGCACACCATCGGCTTCGGCGCCCGGCGGCTGTCGGAGAACGACAAGGGCCCCAAGTACCTCAACACCCCCGACACCGCGATCTACCACAAGTCCCAGGTCCTCTACGGCCTGGACCTCGCTCGCAAGGACATCTCCGCCCAGCGCCGGGTCGTGGTCGTCGAGGGCTACACCGACGTGATGGCCGCCCACCTGGCCGGGATCACCACCGCCGTCGCCTCCTGCGGGACCGCCTTCGGGGCGGAGCACGTCAAGATCGTGCGCCGCGTGATGGGGGACTCGAATCCGTCGGCCGGACTGCGGCTGAACACCGACGGGCGGGGCCTGGGCGGCGAGGTCATCTTCACCTTCGACGGCGACGCCGCCGGGCAGAAGGCCGCCCTGCGCGCCTTCGAGGAGGACCAGCGGTTCGTCGCCCAGACCTTCGTGGCCGTCGAGCCCAGCGGCATGGATCCCTGCGATCTGCGGATCGCTCGCGGCGACCAGGCACTGCGGGACCTCATCGAGGCCCGCACCCCGATGTTCGAGTTCGCGATCCGCTCGGCGATCTCGCAGGTGGATCTCGACACCGTGGAGGGCCAGGTCACCGGTCTGCGGATGGCCGCCCCGGTGGTCGCTCGGATCCGGGACCGGGCGATGCGGCCCGAGTACGCTCGGCGGCTGGCCGGCTGGCTCGGCATGGACGAGCGCACCGTGCTGCGTGCCGTCCACGAGGCCGCCCGCACCGAGAGCAGCTCTGGGCGCCGTGCCGAGCGGGAGGAGCCCCGTATCGAGCCGGGACCGGGGGAGCAGGGCGGAGGGGAGGAGTCCGTGCTGCCGATCCCGCGCCTGGCCGACGTGGTCTCGCCGCGTGATCCGGTGGGTCAGGTCGAGATGCAGTGCCTGGCGGTGCTGCTGCAGGCACCCACCACGGTGCCGGTCCAGCAGGTCACCGCCCTGCCCGATGACGCCTTCCATCTGCCCGCCCTGCAGAGCGTCTGGGACGTGATGCTCGCGGCCGGGACCCTGCCCGATGCGGTGATCGGCACGCTCAGTCCGGCCCGCTACCTCGACCAGGTGCTCGAGATCGCAGGGGAGACCACCCGCCCACTGATCATCGAGCTGACCAACCTGCAGCTGCCCGCCCGCGACGAGGAACGGCTGGGGATCCTCGCGCGGTCCCTGCTGGACCGGCTCAGCGAGCTGTCGATCACCCGGGAGTACTCGGTGCTCAAGCAGCGGCTGCAGCGCACCGACCCCTCCGATGAGCGGTATCCGGAGCTGCTGACCCGGCTCAGCGAGGTGCAGG
>DXDT01000041.1 GCA_019115335.1 Candidatus Brachybacterium merdigallinarum | reverse complement strand
GGCGGCGGCGGTGGTGAGGGCGTCGAGCAGGCGCACGGTCTCCGCGCCGTCGCGTCCGCTGATCGAGGGGGCGTGCCCGGCGGCGAGGGCCGTGAGCACGTCGTCCCACTGCTGGACGTGTCCGGCGATGCCGATCGCGCTGGGGTCGGAGGCGCCGACGCCGATCGCCGCGGCGGGTGGCTCGATCCGCGGGGCGGGCACGCCCTCGACCTCCCAGCGCAGGATCTCGCCCTGGCCGATCTCGACCACGCCGCGCTCGCAGTGCAGCGTGAGGGTGGCGGGGCTGCCGGGCGGGGTGGCGGTGGAGGTGCTGATCAGGCCCAGCGCCCCGGAGGTGAAGCGGAGGGTCGCGACCGTGGTGTCCTCGGCCTCGGTGGGATGGGCGAGCGTCGCCTGCTGCGCGGTGACGGATTCGACGGGGCCGGCCAGCCAGCGCAGCAGGTCCACGTTGTGCACGCCCTGGTTCAGCAGGGAGCCGCCGTTGCCGGCCTCGCCCCGCCAGGGAGCCGCCTCGTAGTAGGAGGGGTCGCGCCACCAGTGAACGTGGGTGGTGGCCAGCCGGATCGCACCGAGCCGGCCCGCCTCGAGCGCCTCGCGCAGGGCGAGGATCTCCGGCTCCAGGCGGCGCTGGGACATGACGGCGATCTGCAGCCCCTTCTCCGCGGCGCGCTGGACGACGAGCTCGGCGTCCGCGGTCGTCATCGCGAGCGGCTTCTCGACCACCACGTGCTTGCCGGCGTCCAGTGCGTCCAGCGCCTGGCGGGCGTGCTGGGCGCTGGGGGTCGCCATCGCCACCACCTCGATCCGCTGATCGGCCAGGAGCTGCTCGGGGGTGCGCTGGACGGCGTCGGGCCAGCCCGTCTCCGCGGCGCGCTCAGGGCCGCCGCCCGTGTAGGCGATGAGCTGGGCGCGGTCCCGCAGCGCGGCCAGCGCTCGGGCGTGGCTCGCGCCGATGGTCCCCAGGCCCAGCAGGCCGACTCCGATCGGGTGTGCCATCAGGTGTCCTTCCGTCGTCGGAACTGTGCGGGCCGCAGCGGTGCGGGCCACGGGGCGGGCCGATGCGGGGCCCGTCGGCTCCTCGGACCACCAGCAAACGGTTGCACCTGGCATGCTACCGAGGAAGCCGCCGCGGATCCAGGGGGCGGAACACTTGACGTGCAAGCGATTGCACGAGATGCTGGGGCGGGCATGGACGCCTTCCGCACCACCCGCCCACGAGCGGGCACCGATCCGGGAACGACCCCGGAGGACGAGGGGAACTGAGCAGTGTTGCGCATCGGCCTGATCGGCACCGAGAACTCGCACATCACCCACTTCACACGCTTCCTGAACGTCGAGGAGCGCCATCCCGGGGTGAGGGCGACCGCCCTGGTGGGCGGGGACTCCCCGCGCAACCGGGAGCTCGCGGAGCTGGGCGGGATCGACCTCGTGGTCGAGGAGCCGCAGGACCTGGGCGACCAGGTGGACGCCGGGATCGTCTCGACCCGCGACGGCGCGAAGCACCTCGCCCACGCCCGCCCCCTGCTCGAGGCCGGCAGGCCGGTGCTGGTGGACAAGCCGCTGGCCGCCTCGGTCGAGGACGCCCAGGAGCTGCTCGCGATCGCACAGCGCAGCGGCGCCGTGCTGGTCTCCTGCTCCGCGCTGCGCTTCGTGCCCGAGATCGAGCGCTTCTCCCCCACCGCGGAGACCGGCGCCCTGCGCCACCTGCACGTGGCCGGCGCGGGCGACCCGGACAGCGAGTACTCCGGCCTGTTCTTCTACGGGATCCACCACGTGGAGGCGGCGCTGGAGATCCTCGGCAATCCGGTGATCGAGCCCGGCTCGGTCGAGGTCGAGGCGACCCGCACCGGCGACACCGTCATCGCGCGGCTCCAGCTGGCCGGGGTTCCGGTCACCCTCACCTTCATCGCGCCCGGAGAGGGCACCAAGGCGCCCTTCCATGCCACGGCGGTGCTGGAGAACGCCGTCATCGCCCACGAGCTGACCCTCAGCGCGGACTACAACGCCCCGGCGCTCGCCGAGTTCCTGACGGCCGTCGAGGCCGGCTCCCCCTCGCGCACACCCGAGGAGCTGCTGTCCCCGGTCGTCGTGCTCGCCGCGATCGCCGCCGCCCTGGAAGGAACCGCCCGATGACCGCCCCCGTCCCCTCTGCTCCGCCGGTCCGCTTCGGCATCATCGGCGTCGGCGTGATCGGTCGCCAGCACGTGGCGCGCCTGCTCTCCGACGCCTCCCCCGCCGTGCTCGTGACACTGGCCGATGCGAACGCCGAGGCGGCCGCCGCGATCGCTGCGGAGAACGGGGTCGAGGCCGCAACGAGCGTGGAGGAGCTGCTGGCCCGGCCGGACATCGACGCCGTGGTGATCGCGGTGCCCTCGGGCCTGCACGCCGACGTCACGATCGCCGCGCTCGAGGCCGGCAAGCACGTGTTCCTGGAGAAGCCGATCGAGATCACCGTCGAGGCCTCCGACCGGATCCGGGAGGCCGAGCAGCGCTCCGGCCGGATCCTGTCGATCGCCAGCCAGCGCCGCTTCGCCCCCGAGAACCAGTTCCTCAAGCGGATCGTCTCCGAGGGGATGCTCGGGCGCCTCACCTCCGCGACCGTCGAGGTGCCGCTGTGGCGCTCCCAGGAGTACTACGACTCCGGCGCCTGGCGCGGCACCTGGAAGCTCGACGGCGGCGGCGCCCTGATGAACCAGGGCGTGCACCTGGTGGACCTCACCCTGTGGCTGCTGGGCGAGGTCGAGGAGCTGTTCGCCTACACCGGGCTGCTGGCCCATGAGCGCATCGAGGTGGAGGACACCGTCACCGCCACCGCCCGGCTGGCCAGCGGTGCTCAGCTGACCTTCCAGGCCACCACGGCCGCCTTCGGCGATCTGCCGATCCGCATGAGCCTGATGGGCGATGCCGGGTCGATCGTCACCGAGTCCGAGCGCGTGGTGCACTTCCACGCCCGCGACGGCTGGGAGCTGCCGGAGTTCGAGGCCGTCGACATCATGCTCGAGCAGCACCTCGACTTCGTGCGCGCGGTCGAGACCGGGGGGAGCCCGCTGGTCTCCTCCGCCGAGGCCCGCGCCGCGGTCGCGTTCATCGAGGCCGTCTACGCATCCGGGCGGACGGGGAAGCCGGTGCGCCCGGCATCGCTGCCCGCGGGCGACTGACGGAGCGCGAGGATGGAGTCGATCCGCTCCTGGTGGACCGAGTTCCTCGGTGCCGTGCCGGATCCGGCGGGCTCCTGGCGGCTCGGCTCCCGGCGCGCCCCGCAGCACCCGCAGGCGCGCGGGGAGATCCAGCAGCTGCACATCACGAGCTTCGGCACCGAGCTGATCTGCGAGCTGCTGCTCCCGCCCGACGCGGGGGCATCCGACATCCTGGTGGTGGTCCCCTTCTACGACACTGCTTCGGTGTTCGGGGAGCCCACCGCGCGCACCCGCCTGGCCGGCAGGGACCCGGCGGCGAACGCGCACGGGCTGCTGCTGGCGGAGGCCGGTCACGCCGTGCTCGCCGTTCCCTGGTGGTTCGAGCACATCGCCGCGAGAGATCCGGGGACGGCTCGAGCGACGACCCTGGACGCACGCTACGGTCCCGCCGCCGCGCAGCATCGCCGTGAGCAGTCGACGACCGCCCTGGGGCGCAGCCTCGCCGACCTCATGCTCACCGTGACCGCGCTGCAGGACTCGGGGCTGACCGAGGGAATGCACCTGACCGCCTTCGGTCATTCCCTGGGCGCGAAGCTCACCCTGCATCTGGCGGCGCTCGACCCTCGTATCCGGGCCGCGGCCGCGCATGAGGGCGGGCTGGGCTTCGCGCATTCGAACTGGAACGCGCCCTGGTACCTGGGTGATGCGCTGCCGCAGGGCCGCGACCAGGACGAGCTGCTCGGCCTGGTCGCGCCGCGGCCCTTCCTCCTGGCCGGGCGAGAAGGGCCTGGACCTGCTGCTGCACGACGGCGGGCATCCGTTGCCGCGGCATGTGATGGCGGGGATCCGGGAGTGGCTCGACGGTGCCCGAGCTTGACGTTCCGGTGATTCTCCGGAACACCCCGACAGGAACCCTGCCAGACATTGCGGTGCGCCCCGGGAGATCATCGCCCGAGGCGACTAACATCTGTGCGAGAAATCGATTGCCACTGGCCGTCGGCCTATTTCCGCCCCAGACCGCCGACTGCACACCCGCGCATCACGTCGACGTGACGCGCCATCGAGAAGGGACGGCCGATGGAGGCCACCGCGACCACCGCAGCAGCACCCGAGCACCCCGCGCAGAAGCGGGGCCGCTTCGGCCCGGCCTTCGTCACCGCCGCCCTCGTGTTCGGGCCCGGCAGCATCACGACGGCCAGCTCATTGGGGGCATCCTTCTCCTATGACCTGGTCTGGGTCCCGGTTCTGGCCACGATCCTGATGCTCTGCTTCGTGAACCTCTCTGTGCGGATCGGGCTGACCACAGATCGCTCCCCCGTCGCCACGGTGAGCGCGAAGCTCGGCCGGATCGTCGGGATCCCGGTGGGCCTCGGAGCCTTCCTGGTGGCCGCCTCGTTCCAAGCCGGGAACTCGGTAGGTACAGGCGCCGCCTCGCAGGTGCTGTTCGGCGGGAACACAGCGCTGTTCGCAGCCCTGTTCACCGCGCTCGCCATCGGGTTCCTGTGGCTCCCCCGCTTCTATCGGAATCTGGAGAAGACGATGGTGGTGATCATCGTGGCGATGCTGGCCATCTACGTGATCACAGCCATCATCGCCCGCCCGGATCTGGGGCAGATGGCGACAGGGCTGCTCCCCTCGATCCCGTCCGGTGGCTCAGCGCTGGTGGTCGCAGCAGCCGCCACCACATTCTCGATCGTCGGAGCCTTCTACCAGATCCAGCTGGTCCGCGAGAAGGGATGGACCCCGGCGCAGTTCCACGAGGCTCGCCGGGATGCGGCGCTGGGGTCGGTGATCCTGGGGACGCTGTCCGTGGTGATCATGATCGCCGCGGCGGCGGTGCTGAACCCGCTCGGGGCCACCGTCTCCTCCCCCGCGGACATGGCCGTCATCCTCGAGCCCACACTCGGCCAGGGAGCCACGGTGCTGTTCGCCCTCGGCCTTTGGGCCGCAGCCTTCTCCTCGCTGCTCGGGAACAGCACGATCGGCGGCTCGATGCTCGCCGGCGCACTCGGCATCGACCGGGGCGGCCTGGACTCGAAGGTCGTCAAGCTCTGCATCACCGCGGTCCTGCTGCTGGGCGGGATCGTCGCAGTGGTCTTCGGCGGCATCCCCGTCCAGCTCATCCTCACCGCGCAGGCGGTCACGATCCTGGTGGTCCCGATGATCGGGATCGCACTGGTGGTCCTCGCTCGCAGCCGAGACCGCGGATCCCTGCGCATCGGGGCCGCGCAGCTCACTCTGGCCCTGTTCGGTGTGCTGTTCCTGCTCGTGCTCGCGGTGCAGTACATCGTGAGCCTGTTCGGCTGAGCGGCTGCTCGCTTCCACGGACGGTGGGCAAGAGGTCTGTCAGGCCGCTCCTTCGAGACCAGCGCGCGCAGGCCCCGTGGACTGCCGCACCATCAGCTCCACCCCGAGGCGGTGCTCGACGGATCCGCGAGCGACCTGCTCCGCCGTCTTCGGAGACAGGGCGACGTCCAGGGCCAGGCGACCCATCTCCTGCAGCGGGAGGCGCACGGTGGTCAGGGAGGGCGAGAGGTCCTTGGAGACGGCGATGTCGTTGAAGCCCGCCACGGAGATGTCCCCCGGCACGCTGCGGCCGGAGTCGCGCAGCGCCGCCATCGCCCCGATCGCCATCTGGTCCGCGGTGCCCAGGATCGCGGTCAGCTGCGGCGTCGCCCGGAGCAGCTCACCGGCGGCCCGGTAGCCCTCGTCACGGGTGGGCGGGCCGTGGTGGACGGTCAGGTTCCCTCCGACCTCGTCGATCGCTGC
>DXDT01000275.1 GCA_019115335.1 Candidatus Brachybacterium merdigallinarum | reverse complement strand
AACGTGTCGATCCCGGCGGTCGCCGATCTGATCGAGCAGCGGCCGATGGATCGCCTGATGCCCCGCGAGGAGCTGCTGTACTCGATCGTGCCGTGGGCGCTGCTGCGCCGGTACCTGATCGACCCGGACCTGCGCCGCCGGGTGAAGTCCATCGCCTCGCGCCGCACCGTCCACCCCCTCGCCTACGGGGTGGAGGGGCCGAAGCGGCGCGCCTACGTGCTCGCCGCGCAGGCGAACCAGGTCAAGAAGTTCCTCCAGCACTACCCGCGTCCGTCGGCCGACGGGTTCTGATCGGCGCGCCGCCCGACGCGCGCCGGCTGATCGACTTCCCCGCCCCTCCCGCCTAGTCTGGAGGGCATGAGCGAGACCGAGACCACCCTGTTCACCCTGTCCTCGCAGGCCACGCCCAGCGGCTCCGTCGTCGCGACGCAGCAGCTGTTCACCGCCCTGGGCGGTGAGAACCTCTCCCCCGACCTCGCGTGGTCCGGGGCTCCGGAGGGCACCGAGTCCTACGCGATCACCTGCTACGACCCCGATGCGCCGACCGGTTCCGGCTTCTGGCACTGGGTCGCCTGGGATCTCCCGGCGGGGACCACCTCGCTGCCCGTGGGCATCCCCCGCGACGAGCCGGCCTTCGTGCAGGCCGTCAACGACTTCGGGACCACCGGCTACGACGGCCCGAACCCGCCCGCCGGTCCCCCGCACCGCTACATCTTCACCGTGCACGCCCTGCCGGTCGCCTCGCTCGGGCTCGGCCCCGACACCCCGCACGTGCAGGTGCGCTTCGCAATCTTCACCCAGCAGCTGGAGTCGGTGTCCTTCACCGCCACATACCAGGTGACGAACTGACGCACCAGGGGGAAACACTCACCGACGTGTCGGGCGTGCCCCATCCCGGTCCACTCCGGCCGGTCGTAGGCTCGTGCCATGAGCTCCACGACAGCCCGTCGGCCCGCAGGCGAGAAGGGATCGGACCTGGGATCAGACCTGGGGCTGACCCCCTTCATCCGTTCGGCGGACGCCCCGCGGGCGGCGCAGTGCGATGCTCACAGGGTGATCACCACCCGGATGCGCCCCCTGGACCGCACTGACGACCATCCCGCTTCCGCGCAGCGCCCGCTGCGGGTGCTGCTGACGACGGACTGGTGGGAGCCGGTGGTCAACGGGGTGGTCGCCTCGGTGCAGACCCTGCGCGCCCAGCTGATCGCACTCGGTTGCGACGTGCGGGTGCTGACCCTCTCGCAGGGCATCCGCAGCCGTGCCGACGACGGCGTGTACCGGCTCGGCTCCTTCAGCGCCTCGATGGTCTACGACCGGGCCCGGATCGGGATGCCCGCCAACCGGGGCGTGCTGCGTGAGATCATGCGCTGGCGACCGGACGTGGTGCACTCCCAGGTCGAGTTCTCCACCTTCGTGTGGGCGCGCCGCATCTCCCGCACCCTGGGAGTGCCGCTGGTGCACACCTACCACACGATCTACGAGGACTACACCCACTACTACTCCCCCAGCGAGACCGTGGGCCGCAAGGTCGTCGCCTCCTTCTCCAAGCGCGCCCTGGAGGGGACCGACGCGGTGATCGCCCCCACCGCCAAGGTCTCACGCCTGCTGACCGGGTACGGGGTGCGCCGCCCGCTGCACGTGATCCCCACCGGCCTGGACCTGGAGCGGTTCCGCCCCGCGCTATCGGCGGCGGAGCGGGAGGACGCCGCCCGTCTGCGCGCACGCCTGGGGATCCGCCCCGGGCAGCAGGTGCTGATCTCGGTCAGCCGGCTGGCCCAGGAGAAGAACCTCGACGAGGTGCTGGATCATCTGGCCGCCGCAGACCGCCCGGATGCGGTGCTGGTGGTGGTCGGCGATGGCCCGTACCGGGAGCAGCTCGAGGCCCGCGCCCGCCGCCTGGGCATCACGGACCGCACCCGCTTCGTCGGAGTGGTGGACCCCTCCGAGGTGCCGCGCTGGTACCGGATGGCGGACCTCTTCGTCAGCGCCTCGCTCAGCGAGACCCAGGGACTGACCTTCATCGAGGCGCTGTCCTGCGGTCTCCCGCTGCTGTGCCGTCGCGACCCCTCGCTGACCGGCGTGGTGCTCGATGGTGTCACCGGCTACCAGATCGACGGCTCCGCCCAGTTCCGCGGCCGGCTGGCACAGCTGCTGGACGAGCCGGCGCTGCGCGAGCGGATGGCCGACCAGGCACTCGCCCATGCTCGGCGCACCTGCGGGGCCGACACGTTCGGCCAGGCCGTGCTGGAGGTCTACCGGCAGGCCTGCGCACGCCGTGCCGCGCGCCCGATCATCACACGGCAGGTGAGCGTGGCATGAGCGCCGGCACCACCTCCATCACCCCGCCCCGGGCGACGCCGTCGGCCCCGGCGCGCTCGTCCCCCGCGAGCTCCTCGTCCGCGGCGAGCTCGTCGGCCCCGGGTCCTGCTCGTCGGGACCGGCTGCGGCTCGCCGCCCGGCTGAGCCCGCTGCTGGGCCTGGCGATCAGCGTCACCCTGGTGATCTGGGGTCTCAGCACCGGGGTGCTGGAGTCCTCGACGAACCTGCAGGCCTTCATCGGCTCCCTGGGGGCGTGGGGACCCGTGGTGTTCCTGCTGGTCTCGACCGCGGCCGTGGTCTTCCCGGTGGTGCCGGGCGGGCTGCTGGTGATCGCCGGGCCGGTGCTGTTCGGCCCGGTGGAGGGGACGCTGCTGAACTACATCGCGGTGTGCGCCGGCTCCCTGCTGAACTTCGCGATCGCCCGGCACGTGGGGATGGGTCTCATCGAGCGGATGTTCTCCCCGCGCGCCGTGGAGAAGGCGCTGGGCTGGACCCGCAGCCGCCACTTCACCCGGGGCTTCGCGCTCGCGATCGCCCTGCCCGTCGCCCCGGACGACCTGCTGTGCTATCTGGCCGGCACCACCCGGATGCGGTGGCGCACCTATGTGGCAATCATCCTGCTGTGCAAGCCCTGGGCCCTGATCGCCTACGGTCTGGGCGTCAGCGCGATCCTGCTGCGCGTGGTTCCCTGGTGAACGGAGCGACCCCATGCTGATGAAGGTGACGTCCCGCCCCCGCACCCGGCGGCCCTGGGATGATGCCGCCCGTGCCCTGGACCGCGCCGTCCGCACGACGCTGCCCGGCCGGCACCCCCGACGCGGCAGCGGCCGCAGCCAGGGCCGGCTGCGGGTGCTGATCCCGCGGGGGCTCTCCCGCCTCGCCCGCCAGTCCGGGATCGGTGCGGCGATGCGGCACCAGGAGCAGGTGGTGCGGTCTCTCGGTCACGAGGTGGTCACCAATCCCCTGCGCTCCTTCGACGTGATGCACCTGAACACCCCGTTCCCCGACACTCCGCTGCTGGCCCGCTGGGCACGGCTGTGGAAGCGGCCGGTGCTGATGTGGGCGCATTCCACCGAGGAGGACTTCCGCGACTCCTTCCCCGGCTCCAACGCGCTCGCCCCGCTGTTCCGGCGCTGGATCGCACACCTGTACCGCCGCGGCGATGCGGTGATCACGCCGAGCAGCTACTCGCGCTCCCTCGTCTCCGCCCCGAAGTACGGGATCACCGCCCCGATCCACGTGCTCTCCAACGGAGTGGACACCGACTTCTTCCGCCCCGACACCTCGGCCCGCGAGCGCCTGCGGGCGCGGCTGGGCCTGGCCGCGGATGCCCCGGTGGTGGTCAGCGTCGGCATGCAGCTGGTGCGCAAGGGGATCCTGGACTGGGTGGACGTGGCCCGGGCGATGCCGGAGGTCACCTTCGTCTGGTACGGCCGCACCGATCCGGCGATGCTGACCGGCGAGGTGCAGCGGGCGATCGCCGGCGCCCCCGCCAACGCCCGCTTCCCCGGTTACGTGGACTCCCACGAGCTGCGGGAGGCGTACTGCGGGGCGGATGCGTTCTGCTTCCTGACCAAGGAGGAGACCGAGGGGATCGTCCTGCTGGAGGCGCTCGCCTGCGGGACCCCCACCCTGCTGCGATCGATCCCGATCTATCGCGATGCCCTGCCCGACGGACAGATCACCCACCAGGTCCGCGATGACGTCCCGGACTTCCCGCTCGCCGTGGCGGAACGGCTGCGGGCGCTGATCGGCGGGGAGCTGGCGGACCTCCGCGAGCCCGGGCGCGCGGTCGCGGAGTCCACGGATCTGCGGGCGATCGCGGAGCAGCTCGCGGGGATCTACCAGCTCACCGGCGTGCTCCCGCACCGCCGCTTCCGGCGCGGCAGCCTCAGGAGCGGCGCTGGGGGCGCCACAGCACGAGCGCCCCGCCCGGTCGACGGCGAGGCCGCTCCCCCCGGCGCAGGGCGTTGATCTCCCCATCGCGATCCGCGGCGAACACTCGACGGCTGCTGCCGGGGGCGATCCGCTCCAGCGCGGAGCGGACCTGATCGAGCTCGTCCGAGAGCTCGGCGACCTCGTCCTCGAGCTCGAGGATCCGTTTGATCCCGGCGAGGTTGATGCCCTCCTCCTGGGAGAGGCGCTGGATCTCCTGCAGGTTCGCGATGTCCCGGGCGCTGTACCGGCGGCCCCTGCCGGAGGTGCGGCGCGGGGAGACCAGTCCCAGCCGGTCGTACTGGCGCAGGGTCTGGGGGTGCATCCCGGACAGCTCGGCCGCCACCGAGATCACGAACACGGGGGCGTGCTCGTCGATGCGGTGCGATGACGGTGACATCCGAAGCCTCCTCAGCGGGCCGCGGCGGCGGCGAGCCCCGCCCGCGGATCCTCATCGGCGAGGGCCTCGCGCAGATCCTCGACGGCGCGCTTGGCCTTCCCCTCGACATGGGTGGGAACGGCGACCTCGACCGTGACCAGCAGGTCACCGGTGGTCTTCTTGGTCGCGATGCCCTTGCCGCGCACCCGCAGGGTCCGGCCGGTGGGAGTGCCGGGCGCGACCTTCAGGGTGACGCTGTCACCGCTGAGCAGCGGTACGGCCAAGGTGGTGCCGAGCACGGCCTCGTCGAAGCTGATCGGCACGGTCAGGCGCAGGTTCGTGCCGTCCATGCTCCACACCTCGTGGGGCTCGACCTCCAGGGTCAGCATCAGGTCGCCGGCGGGCGCGCCGCCGGGTCCGGGCCGGCCCTTGCCGCGCAGCCGGATCTTCTGGCCGTCGTGGACGCCGGCGGGGATGCGGGTGGTGATGGTGCGGCCGTCGACCGTCAGACGCACCTCGGTGCCCAGCGCCGCCTCCCGGAAACCGATGCGGGTGCGGGCGGAGATGTCCTGGCCCTTGGCGGGAGCGGAACCGCCGAAGCCGGCACCGCCCTGGCCGGGGAAGCCGCCGCCCTGGCCGCCGAACATGCGCAGCAGGTCGTCGATGTCCGGGTTGCTGCCGCCGCGGGCGCTGTACGCCCCGGCCTGGCCTCCGAACATGGAGGAGAAGACGTCCTCGAAACCTGCTCCGGCGCCGGCGGGGCCGCCCTGACCGGCGGAGAATCGGGCACCGCCGCCGCCCATGGCGCGGATCGCGTCGTACTGCTGGCGCTGCTCGGGATCGCTCAGCACCGAGTACGCCTCCCCGGCCTCCTTGAACCGCTCCTCGGCGGCGGGATCGTCGGGGTTGCGGTCGGGGTGGTTCTTCTGGGCCTGCTTGCGGTAGGCCTTCTTGATGTCCTTCTCGCTCGCCTCCTTCGAGACGCCGAGGACCTTGTAGAAGTCCTTCTCGAGCCAGTCCTGCTGGGACATGTGTTGCGCCTCCTTCGGGGAGCGTAGAAATGGAAAGTTCGTGGGGCCGGCGATCACGCATCGCCGGCGAGGGCGGGGGCCGTCGGGAAGGTGCGGGGCCCGCCGGAGGGTTCCGACGGGCCCCGCCCCGCGAGGATCAGGCCGGGCCGCGAGTGCCCACACGGGCCGGCCGCAGGATGCGGTCGTGCACGCGGTACCCGGGCTGCATGACCAGGGAGATGGTCGGCACGGAGACGTCCTCGGCGTCCTCGTGCATCAGGGCCTCGTGGAGGTTCGGATCGAACTCCTCCCCCACTGCGCCGAAGCGCGTGAGGCCGTGATGGGCGAGGTTCTCCTCGAGCTTCTGGGCGATGGAGTGGAAGGGGGTGCCCTCGGCGATGTCGCCGTGCTGGCGCCCCAGCTCCACGTCGTCCAGCACGCCGATCAGGGAGCTGAGGACCTTCGCCACGGCGGCCTCCTTGGCCACCTCCGCGGCGCCCTCGATGCGTCGGCGCGAGTTGACGTACTCGGCCTGCTCCCGCTTGAGCTGCTCGGTGAGTTCGACGATCCGACCCTCGAGCTCGGCGACCTGGCCGGCGTCGGCGGGGGCTGCGCCCTCACCGGCGTCGGCGGCGGCCGCCTGCTCGTAGAGCTCCTGCGCCTCGGCGTCGATCGGGTCGACGCCCTCGGCGGAAGCGCCCTGGGCGGATGCGCCCTGATCGGCGGTGGAGCCCGGCCGGCGGACGCTGCCGTCCTCCGGGTCCACCTTCCGCTTGTCGGTGAAGGAGAACCGCGGCTCACCCTCGTGGCGCTCAGCGTCGTCGGGAGTGCTCTGGTCCTCGGTCATCACTTCTGCTCCTCGTCCTCGTCCACGATCTCGGCGTCGACCACGTCCTCATCGCTGGAGGCGTCGGCATCGGCGGCCGGCGCACCCTCGGCACCGGCAGCGCCCTCGGCCTGCGAGTAGATGGCGGTGCCGATGGCCTGCAGGGCCTCGTTGAGGGGATCGCGCTTGGCCTCGAGGTCCTCGGTCGAGGCGTCATCCTTGGCCAGGGTGTCCTTGGCCTCCTTGATGGCGTCCTCGGCCTGGGTCTTCTCGGCCTCGCCGACCTTGTCCTCGTTGTCCTTGAGCAGCTTCTCGCCCTGGTAGACGAGCTGCTCGAGGGTGTTGCGGGCGTCGGCGTTCTTGCGACGCTCCTCGTCCTCGGCAGCGTGGGCCTCGGCGTCCTTGACCATCCGATCGATCTCCTCATCGGACAGCGCGGAGCCGCCGGTGATCTGGATCGACTGCTCGTTGCCGGTGCCGCGGTCCTTCGCGGTCACGTGCACGATGCCGTTGGAGTCGATGTCGAAGGTGACC
>DXDT01000003.1 GCA_019115335.1 Candidatus Brachybacterium merdigallinarum | reverse complement strand
CAGTCGACCGGCGTGACGCTGACCTATGTACTGGTCTCCGTGCCCCTCCGGCTTGTGTTTGCGCTCGGCCTGGCGATCCTGATGAACCGGGCTATGCGAGGGATGGCGTTCTACCGCTCGGTCTTGTACCTACCGTCGTTGCTCGGCGGCAGCGTAGGGATCGCCGTCCTGTGGCGCCAGCTCTTCGGCCGGGACGGGGCGGTCAACCAGTTGCTCGCATCCGTCGGCATCGACGGGCCCAACTGGATTGCGGACCCGGACTACTCGCTGATGACGATCATTGTGCTCGGGGTGTGGCAGTTCGGCTCCCCCATGATCATCTTTCTCGCTGGGCTGCGGAACATCCCCGCGGAACTCACCGAGGCGGCCTTCGTGGACGGCGCCGGGGTTCTGCGGCGGTTCTTCTCGATCACGCTCCCGTTGCTGACGCCGATCGTCTTCTTCAACGTCGTGATGCAGACGATCGTCGCCTTCCAGGCATTCACCCCGTCGTTCATCATCAGCAACGGCTCCGGAGGGCCCGTGGGATCCACGCTGTTCTACACGCTGTACCTCTACCAGAAGGCGTTCACGGAGTTCGAGATGGGGTACGCCTCGGCGCTGGCCTGGATCCTGGTCGCGATCATCGCGATCTTCACCGCCATCGCCTTCCTCAGCTCGCGGCGCTGGGTCTTCTACTCGGACGAGGGGCGGTGAGCCCGATGAATCTTCCGGAGAGCACGATGAAGAACGCCGAGGAGAGCACCACGGTGAGGACTCCGAGGAGGTCCGCCGCGAGCACCGCTGGCAGCCTCGCGGCACGCTCGCGAGGGCGGGGCGGGAAACCGGTGCTGCGGCGCATCGCCCTGCACGCCTTCTTGGTCATGGTGTGCATCGGCATGCTGTACCCGCTGCTGTGGATGATGCGCGGCTCGATCCTGCCCGAGAACCAGATCTTCTCCACGCAGACGTGGATCCCGGACGAGATCGTGCTCAGCAACTACTGGGAGGGATGGGCGGCCAACCCGCCCGGCTTCGGCCGCTTCCTGCTGAACTCGGCGATCGTCGCCGGCGCCGCCGTGGCGGGCAACCTGATCGCCTGCACACTCGCCGCCTACGCCTTCGCGCGGATCGACTTCCCCCTCAAGCGCCTCTGGTTCGCGCTGATGCTGGCCACGGTGATGATCCCCGTGCACGCGACCCTGATCCCGCAGTACACGATCTTCACCGCGATCGGCTGGGTGGACACCTACCTGCCGCTGATCATCCCGAAGTTCCTCGCCACGGATGCCTTCTTCATCTTCCTGCTGGTGCAGTTCATGCGCAGCATCCCGCGGGAGCTCGACGAAGCCGCAGAGATCGACGGCTGCAACCACGTCCAGAGGTTCATCCGGGTCCTGCTGCCGGTGATGACCCCGGCCCTGGCCACCACGGCCGTGTTCACCTTCATCTGGACATACGAGGACTTCATGGGGCCGCTCATCTACCTGGCCGACATCAACCGCTACACGGTGCCGCTGGGCCTGCGGATGTTCATGAACAGCATGGGGGAGTCCTCCTACGGGCAGCTCTTCGCGATGACCACCCTGTCGCTCATCCCCGTGTTCATCGTCTTCATGATCTTCCAACGGCGGCTCATCGAGGGCATCGCGACCACGGGGCTGAAGGGATGAGCGCTCCGGGCATGACATCGACCCGCAGACCGACAGTGACATCGACCGAGAGGCAGCTGTGCACCATCTGAAGACCCACCATGAACTCGTCGTGTGCGGGGGAGGCCTGGCCGGATTCTCCGCGGCGATCTCCGCGGCCCGCCTCGGCATCGACGTGTGCCTGATCCAGGACCGGCCGGTGCTCGGCGGGAACAGCTCCTCGGAGATCCGCGTCTCCCCCCGCGGAGCGAGCAACTATCACGCCTACGCCCGCGAAGGCGGAGTGATCGCCGAGCTCATGGCGATGGAGCGGATGCGCAACCATGAGCCGATCTTCGAGAACGGCTGGACCAACAGCGTGTGGGACCTCGCCCTGTACGACATGGCCGTGCGCACCCAGAACCTGACCCTCCTGCTGAACACCTCCGTGCGCGCAGCGACCGTGCAGGACGGGCGGATCACCGCGGTCACCTGCTGGACCGCACCGGCCGAGACCGAGACGGAGATCGAGGGGACGCTTTTCGTCGACTCCACCGGCGACGGCGTCCTCGCCGCGCTCGCCGGCTGCGAGAGCCGCAACGGCGAGGAGGCCCGCGCGGAGTTCGACGAACCGCATGCCCCGGCGGAGGCGTCACCGGACACCATGGGCAACTCGCTGCACTTCAAGACCAAGGACGTCGGCCACCCGGTGCCCTTCGAGCTCCCCGGCTGGGCGGTCGAGTACGACGACCCGGAGTTCTTCTACAGCCAGGGCCGCGTGCCCAACGACCTGCGGGGCGGCTACTGGTGGATCGAGCTGGGGAAGCCCTGGGACACGATCACGGACTCCGAGCGGATCCGGCACGAGCTGACCCGCCACACCCTGGGCGTCTGGGACTGGCTGAAGAACAAGGACCCGCGCACCCGCGAGCAGACGAAGAACCTCGCCCTGGACTGGCTCGGGCAGGTGCCCGGCACCCGGGAGAGCCGCCGCATCATGGGCCTGCACCTGATGACCGAGCACGACCTGCTGCGCGAGGAGCCGTTCGAGGACGAGGTCGCCTACGGCGGCTGGAACATCGACCTCCACACTCCGGGAGGACTGCTGGCGGCCACCAGCGAGCCGACCGCCGCCGCGGGATACGACCTGCAGTCGACGGAATCCGTCCGGGCGTATGTGGGGCCCTTCGGCATCCCCCTGCGCTCCCTCATCGCCAAGGACGTCACCAACCTCCTCATGGCCG
>DXDT01000274.1 GCA_019115335.1 Candidatus Brachybacterium merdigallinarum | reverse complement strand
CTCGCCCAGATGCGGGTCGGCGACCGCGGCGGCGCAGCGGTCGGCGTCGGGGTCGTTGGCGATCACCACGTCGGCCTCGACGGTGCGCGCCAGCTCGAGGGCGAGGTCGATCGCCCCGGGCTCCTCGGGATTGGGGAAGGCGACGGTGGGGAAGTCCGGATCGGGATCGGCCTGCTTGGCGACGGTGTGCACATCGGTGAACCCGGTGCGGTGCAGCGCGGCCAGCGCCGTCTCGGTGCCCACCCCGTGCATCGCGGTGTGCACGATCCGCACCGTGCGCGGCCCGGCGGGGTCCGGCAGGGCGCAGATCGCCTCCAGGTAGTCCTCGCGCAGAGTCTCGCCCAGCAGGTCCCAGCCGGCTTCGGCCCGCGGGATCCCCTGCACCGGACCGGTGGCGGCGATGCGGGCGGCGATCTGGCCGTCCGAGGGCGGCACAATCTGGACCCCGCGGCCGTCGGGCTCCGCGGCGCGACCGCCGAGGTACACCTTGTACCCGTTGTCGGCGGGGGGATTGTGGGAGGCGGTGACCACGATCCCAGCATCGGCGTGGAGGTGCCGGACCGCGTAGGCCACCAGCGGGGTGGGGCCGTGCCGCTCCAGCAGCTGCACGCGGCAGCCGGCCGCGGTGAGGATCTCGGCGGAGCGCAGCGCGAAGTCCGTGGAGCGGTGGCGGGCGTCGAAGCCGATCACCACCTGGGGCGTCTCCAGGCCCAGATCCTGCAGCAGGTGGTCGGCGAGGCCGCGAGCGGCGCGGGAGACCACGGCGAGGTTCATCCGATGCGGTCCCGGCCCCATCCTCCCGCGCAGGCCGGCGGTGCCGAACTGGAGGTCGCCCTGGAAGGCGTCGATGATCTCCGCCACGGCGGTCTCGGAGCCGGCACCGGCCTGGTCCAGCAGCGAGGTGAGCGCCGCCCGGGTGAGGGGGTCGGGATCATCCTCGATCCAGGCCCGGACGCGCTCCTGCAGCGCCGGGTCCAGGGAGCTCATGCCGATGCCCCGGTGATCCGGCGGACCGTCTCGGCCAGCAGCCGGGAGATCCGCGGGGCGGCGTCCTGCCCGGCGGCGATGACCTCCTCGTGGCTGAGCGCCTCCCCGCTGATGCCGGCGGCGAGGTTGGTGACCAGGGAGATCCCCAGGATGTCCATCCCGGCCTCGCGGGCGGCGATCGCCTCCAGGGCGGTGGACATGCCCACCAGGGTCGCGCCCATCGCCTTCGCCATCCGCACCTCGGCGGGCGTCTCGTAGGAAGGACCCCGGAACTGCATGTACACACCCTCGTCCAGGCCCGGATCGACCTCCCGGGCGATGTCGCGCAGGGCCGGGGTGTACAGGTCGGTGACGTCCACGAAGTTCGCGCCCACCAGCGGGGTCGTGGCGGTGAAGTTGATCTGGTCCGCGATCAGCACCGGGGTGCCGGGAGCCCAGGCGGGGTCGATGCCGCCGCAGCCGTTGGTGAGCACCATGGTGCGGGCGCCGGTGGCTGCCGCGGTGCGCACCCCGTGGACCACGGGGTCGGTGCCCGCTCCCTCGTACAGGTGGGTGCGCGAGCCGATCACGAGCGCCCGGGCTCCCGAGCCGTCGACGCGGATCGAGCGCAGGGTGCCCACGTGGCCGGGCACGGCCGGGGCGCGGAAGCCGGGGATCGTGGTCGCATCGGCCTGCCACACGGTCTCGCCGAGCAGGTCGGCCGCCCCGGACCAGCCGGAGCCGAGCACCAGGGCCAGGTCGTGGGCGGGGACCCCGCTGGCGGAGGCGATGGCGGCGGCGGCTTCGCGGGCGAGGAGGTGGGGATCGGGGAGAGTCTCGTTCATGGGAAGACGGTAGCGCAGGCGGGAGGCGGTGGGCGATGCCCGGGAACCGGCCTCCCGGACGGGGGAGATCGGCCACAATGGACGGGTGAGTGATCCCAGCGTCGGCCTGCCCCCAGACCCCTCACGGGTCCCCTCCAGCGGAGAGCACCCCCGGGTGGTGATCGTCGGCGGCGGCCCGGGCGGCTACGAGGCGGCGCTGACCGGTGCGCGGCTCGGCGCGGAGGTCACCCTGATCGAGGAGCGCGGCCTCGGCGGCGCCGCCGTGCTGACCGATGTGGTCCCCTCCAAGACCCTCATCGCCACCGCCGATGTGCTGGACCTGGTCGCCGACTCCTCACGGCTCGGCATCCGCGATTCCTCGAGGGATGGCGCCTCGACCTCCCGCAGCCTCACCGTCGACCTCGCCGCGGTCAACGACCGGGTGCGCTCCCTCGCCGCCGCCCAGTCGGCGGACATCCGGGCCTCGCTCACCGCGGCCGGGGTGCGCATCGTGGAGGGCCGGGGCCGGCTGGACGGGCCCCAGCGCGTGGTCGTCGACCCCGTCGCGAGAGCTGACTGGGCGCTGCCGAGCGGGAGCACAGCGCCCCCGCGGACCGTCGATGCCGACGTGATCCTGCTGGCCGTCGGCGCGCAGCCCCGAGAGCTGGAGACCGCACCGTGCGACGGCGAACGGATCCTGAACTGGACTCAGCTGTATGCGCTGGACGAGCTGCCCGAGCACCTGATCGTCGTCGGCTCCGGGGTGACCGGAGCCGAGTTCGCGAGCGCGTACCGGGCGCTCGGGAGCGAGGTCACCCTGGTCTCCTCCCGGGAGAAGGTGCTGCCGGGCACCGATCCGGATGCGGCCGACGTGCTCGAGGACGCCTTCGCCCGCCGCGGCGTCCACCTCGCCTCACGCTCCCGCGCCTCCTCGGCCCGTCGGGAGGGGGACGGGGTGGTGGTCACCCTGACCTCGGGAGAGGAGATCACCGGCAGCCACGCCCTGATGGCCCTCGGCGGCATCCCCGCCACGGCAGGACTGGGCCTGGTCGAGGCCGGGGTGCGGGTCCGGGAGAGCGGTCACATCGAGACCGATCGAGTCTCCCGCACCTCGGTGCGCGGCATCTACGCCGCCGGGGACTGCACCGGGGTGCACCCCCTGGCCTCGGTCGCCGCGATGCAGGGCCGGATCGCGATGCATCACGCCCTGGGGGACGCCGTGTCCCCGCTGATCGTGAACCATGTCTCCTCCGCGGTGTTCACCAGCCCCGAGATCGCCACCGTGGGGGTCACCGAGCAGGAGGTCCGCGAGGGTCGAGTATCGGGCGAGGTGAAGACGCTGCGCCTGGAGACCAATCCGCGGGCGAAGATGCAGGGCATCGCCGAGGGCTTCGTGAAGCTCATGGTGCGGCCCGGATCCCACACCGTGATCGGCGCGGTAGTGGTGGCGCCGCGGGCGAGCGAGCTCATCCTGCCCTTCACCCTGGCGGTCGCCCACCGGCTCACCGCCGAGCAGGTCGCGGGGACGTCCACGATCTATCCCTCGCTGACCGGATCCCTCGCCGAGGTCGCCCGCCGGCACGACGGCACCGGCCTCACCCCCTCGTGAGGGGCTGAGCCGGTCCCGCCCCGAGGGACGAGCACGAAGGGTCTCAGGCCCGGACCGGGGAGCTCAATCCTCGAGGGTGCAGAGCACGGCACCGGCGGAGACGGTGGCGCCGATCTCCGCCGTCAGCCCGCTGACGACTCCCGAGCGGGGCGCGGTGATGGGCTGCTCCATCTTCATCGCCTCCAGGACCAGCAGCAGGTCGCCGTCGGCGACGGTCTGCCCCTCCTCGGCGACGATCTTCACGATGGTTCCCTGCATCGGGGCGGTGATGGCGTTGCTGCTCGCCCCGGTCTCGCCGACCCCTCGGTGGGAGCGCTTGCGACGCTGGCGCACCGCCTGCTGGGGTGCGCGCAGGGAGGCGGGCAGGCTGATCTCGACCCGGCGACCGTCGACCTCGACGACCACCGACTCGCGGTCCTCCGGCTCCGAGGGCTGGGTGGGCAGTGGCGAGGGGGCGATGCCGCCGGAGAACTCGCTCTCGATCCAGCGGGTGTGGACGGAGAAGGGCTGCTGCGGATCCTCCGGGGCGAAGGCGGGGTCCTCCACCACGCGGCGGTGGAAGGGGATCACGGTGGCGATGCCCTCGATCCGGAACTCGGCCAGCGCGCGGCGGGAGCGCTCGAGCGCCTCCTGCCGGGTCGCGCCGGTCACCACGAGCTTGGCGAGCATCGAGTCGAACGCCCCGCTGATCTCATCGCCCTCGCGCACTCCGGTCTCGATCCGCACGCCCGGCCCCGCCGGGGCCTGGAAGCGCTGGATCCGCCCCGGTGCGGGCATGAAGTCGCGTCCGGGGTCCTCCCCGTTGATGCGGAACTCGAAGGAGTGGCCGCGGGTCTCGGGATCCTGTTCGCTGATGGTGCCGCCTGCTGCGATGCGCAGCTGCTCGCGCACGAGGTCCACTCCGGCGACCTCCTCGGTCACCGGGTGCTCGACCTGGAGACGGGTGTTGACCTCGAGGAAGGAGATGGTGCCGTCCTTGCCGATCAGGAACTCGCAGGTCCCCGCGCCGACGTAGCCGGCCTCGCGGAGGATCGCCTTGGAGGAGCTGACCAGCTGCGCCCGTTGCTGCGCGGTGAGGAACGGCGCGGGGGCCTCCTCGACGAGCTTCTGGTGGCGGCGCTGCAGGGAGCAGTCACGGGTGGAGACCACCTGGACGTTGCCGTGGCTGTCCGCCAGGCACTGGGTCTCCACGTGCCGGGGCGCATCCAGGAACTGCTCCACGAAGCATTCCCCGCGACCGAAGGCGGCGGTCGCCTCGCGCACTGCGGAGTCGAACAGCTCGCGCACCTCGGACTCCTCGCGGGCGACCTTCAGCCCGCGGCCGCCCCCGCCGAAGGCGGCCTTGATCGCGATCGGCAGGCCGTGCTCGCGGGCGAAGGCGACCACCTCGTCGCTGCTGGCGACGGGGTCCTTGGTGCCGGCCACCAGCGGGGCGCCCGTCTTCTGGGCGATGTGGCGCGCGGAGACCTTGTCGCCGAGCTTCTCGATGGCCTCGGGCGGCGGACCGACCCAGGTCAGGCCCGCCTCGATCACGGCGCGCGCGAAGTCGGCGTTCTCGGAGAGGAAGCCGTAGCCGGGATGGATCGCATCGGCGCCGGAGCGGTGGGCGATGTCCAGGATCTTGTCCACGACCAGGTAGGAGCTGGCCGCGGTGGTGCCGCCCAGGGCGTAGGCCTCATCGGCGATAGTGGTGTGCAGAGCGTCGCGGTCCGGCTCGGCGTACACGGCGACCGAACGGATACCCGCGTCCCGGCAGGCTCGGGCCACCCGCACCGCGATCTCTCCACGGTTGGCGATCAGCACCGTGGACAGCGGGCGTGGCGAGGAATGGCGAGAGGCCATGGAGCAGGATCCTTCCGAGAGTCAGCAGAGAGGGAGTCTAGTACTGAGCACGCCCGAAGGCGTGCTCAGGGTGATCATCCGGGCACACCCGGCGTGGCGGCCCCCGCAGCGGCATCGTCGGACCACAGCTCGTGGACCCCGATGCCGATCTCGGCCAGCAGGGTGCGCAGCAGCGGCAGCGACAGCCCGACCACCGCATGCGGATCCCCCTGGATCGAGGTGATGAAGGGCCCGGCGAGGCCGTCGATCGTGAAGCCTCCCGCGACCCCGAGGGGCTCGCCCGTCTCGACGTAGGCGTCGATCTCCTCGTCGCTGAGCTGTGCGAAATGCAGCTCGCAGCTCGCGGTCGCGCCGAGGGTCGCGCCGGTGCCGCCGTCGGCCTCGTCGCGGTCGTCGATCAGCCAGTGCCCCGAGTGCAGCACCCCGGTGCGGCCCCGCATCGCGTGCCAGCGCTCGACGGCCCGCTCGGCCGTGAGGGGCTTGCCGACCAGCTCGCCGTCGACCTCGAGCATCGAGTCACCGCCGAGGACCACGTGGCCGCCGTCGCTGCGCGCGGTCGCGGCCTGCGCCTTCTCCCGAGCCAGCAGCAGCACGGCATCAGCGGCGGAGATCCCCTCGCCGCCGGCGGCCGCGCGAGCCGCGGCCAGGATCGCCTCCTCGTCGAGGTCCACGGGCAGGGTGACGTGCTCGATCCCGGCGCGGGCCAGGGTGGAGCGGCGGCCCGCGGAGGCCGAGGCGAGCAGCAGCAGCGGCTCGCCCCCCTCGAGATCGGTGAGCTCCTCGTCGCCCACCACGGGATCCACCGGGTCGACGGGATGCGCGGGATCAGCAGGATCGGCAGGATCGGCAGGAGAGGGGACAGCGGTCATGACAGCGCTCCTCGCAGGACGGACAGGGGAAGGCTGCCGAGCTCGAGGGCCCGGCGGTGGAAGTCCCGCAGCGGTTCGCCGCGCCGGACCGCCGCATCACGCAGCTGCTCCAATTCGCGCTGCCCGAGCTTGTAGGAGGGTGCCTGGCCCGGCCAGCCCAGGTAGCGGTGCAGCTCGAAGCGCTGCTCCGCCTCGCTCACGCCCCAGTGGGCGCTCATGAAGTCCCAGGCCTTCTCGTAGGTCCAGGCGCCACCGGCGGAGCCGGCCAGGTCCGCGGGCATGGGCAGGCCCACGTGCAGGCCGATGTCGAGCACCACGCGTCCGGCGCGCAGCCGCTGGGCATCGAGCATCCCGAGGCGGTCGCCGTCGTCGGAGAGATGGCCCAGCTCGTCCATCAGCCGTTCGGCGTACAGCGCCCAGCCCTCGCCGTGCCCCGAGACCCAGCAGAGCATGGCCCGCCAGCGGTTCAGGGTCGCGGCCTGCAGGGTCTGGGTGCCGATCTGCAGGTGATGGCCGGGGACCCCTTCGTGGTAGACGGTGGTGGTCTCCAGCCAGGTGTGGAACTCCTTGTTGCCGGGCGGGACGTCCCACCACATGCGGCCGGGCCGGGTGAGGTCCTCGCTGGGGCCGGTGTAGTAGATGCCGCCGGATCCCGTGTTCGCGATCCGGCACTCCAGGCGTCGCAGCGGCTCGGGGATGTCGAAGTGGGAGCCGGCGAGCTCGCTGATCGCGGTGTCCGAGAGCTGCTGCATCCAGGCCCGGAGCGCCTCGGTGCCGTGCAGGACCCGCTGCGGGTCGCGACGCAGCGCCTCCTTCGCGGCCTCCACGGAGCGACCGCCGCCGGTGCGGTGGCGGGAGTTGATCCGCTCGGCGACCTCCTCCTGCTCGGCGACGATGCCGCGCAGCTCCTCGATTCCCCAGGCGTAGGTGTCCTCGAGGTCGATCTCGGTGCCCAGGAACTGGCGGGAGCCCAGCTGGTAGGCGTCGCGTCCCACGGCATCGGCCTGCGGTGCCCGGTCCTGGAGCGAGTCGAGCACCTCGGCGATCTCGAGGTACCCGTCAGCGGCGGTGCGGGCCGCGGCGGCGACCTGCTGGCGCTGCGCCGGGGAGCCCACGGCCTGCGCGGCGAGATCGGCGAAGAACCCGTCCGGGGCGGCGTAGCCGCGGGCCTGCTGCGCACCCAGCTCGAGCTGGCGGCGCGCGGAGACCACGCCCTGGGCGGCCGCCTCGCGCAGCGACACCGCCCAGCTCCGCAGCGACTCGGGGAAGGCGGCCAGGCGCTCGGCGATCACCTCCCAGTCCTCGGCGGTCTCGGTGGGCATCTGGTCCAGCACGTCGCGGGACTGCAGCACGGAGGCGAGGTTGTTGACCTGGGCGATGTCCACCCGCTGCTCGGCCAGCTCGATCTCGAGCCCCAGCCGCTCCCGGAGGGCGGCGCGGGTGACCGCATCGGTGGCGTCCTGGTCGGGGACGTCCGCGATCGCGGCGAGCAGGGAGCGGGCGGCGTCGACGCGCGCCTGGACGGTCGCGGGAGAGTAGTCGGTGACCTCGGTGTCGTGACCGGGAACGCCCAGCTCAGTGGCGAGGAAGGGATCCAGCGCGATCTGCTGGTCGACGAAGTTGTCGGCGAGCTGGTCCAGACGGGAGGGGGTGCGGGGCGTGCCGGCATCGGTGCCGTGCGCCGCAGGCTGCGGTGAGGACATGGCGTGCAGTCTAGGGGCTCGGCGGTCCCGGAGTCCGGTGGTCCGGGCCTCGGAGCGTCAGGCCCCGTCCCGCTCAGCGGTCGGCGAACTGCCAGGCCGTCGACGAGGCCTGCCCGCGCAGGCCGTGGGCGCGGGGGTGGCAGTGGACCGGATCAGTCCAGGCGCTGCTGTAGCCGGTCCCCTCCGCGAGCGACCTCTCCTCCGCCTCCAAGCGGGAGGTGACGCTCATCGCCGAGACCACCACGGCGATCGCGGCGAGCTCCTGGGTCTCCAGCTGTCCTCGCACCAGGCGCACGTCCGCCGGAGTGATCGCGGGCTGCGCCTCGGGGGTGCTCCGGCCGTCGCCGGGGGTCGCCGGGCTCCCCGGCTTCTCGTGCGCGTCGCTCACAGCGGGATGTTCCCGTGCTTCTTGGTGGGCAGGGTGTCGCGCTTGGTGCGCAGGGCGCGCAGCGCATGCGTGATCTGCAGACGGGTTTCGGCGGGGCGGATCACGCCGTCGATCCAGCCGCGCTCGGCCGCGGTGTACGGGGTCGCGAACTGCTCCTCGTACTCGGCCTCGAGCCGGGCGCGCTCGGCGGTGACATCCCCACCGGACTCCTGGGCGGCGCGCAGGTCCTGCCGGTGCAGGATGTTCACCGCCCCCTGGGAGCCCATCACCGCGATCTGCGAGGTGGGCCAGGCGAGGTTGATGTCCGCACCGAGGTCCTTCGAGCCCATCACGATGTAGGCGCCGCCGTAGGCCTTGCGGGTGATCACGGTGATCAGCGGCACGGTCGCCTCCGCGTAGGCGTACAGCAGCTTCGCCCCGCGCCGGATGATCCCGCCGAACTCCTGATCGGTGCCGGGCAGGAAGCCGGGCACGTCAACGAAGGTCAGCACCGGGATGTTGTAGGCGTCGCACAGGCGCACGAAGCGGGCGGCCTTCTCGGAGGCGTCGATGTCGAGGGTTCCCGCCAGGTGCGCGGGCTGGTTGGCGATGATGCCCACGCTGTGCCCCTCGACGCGGCCGAAGCCCACCAGGATGTTGCGGGCGAACAGCGGGTGGACCTCGAGGAACTCCTCGTCGTCCAGCACCGCGCGCAGCACCTCGAGCATGTCGTAGGGCTGGTTGGGGGAGTCGGGGACCAGGGAGTCCAGGGCGGTGTCCGCCGCGGTGAGGGACTCCTCGAAGCGCACCGGATAGGTGGGGGCGGGGCTCAGCGTGTTCGCGGGCAGGTAGCTCAGCAGGTCCTTGACGTACTCGATCGCCTCGGACTCGTCCGGCGCCATGTAATGGGCGACACCGGAGGTGGAAGTGTGGGTGCGCGCCCCGCCGAGCTC
>DXDT01000273.1 GCA_019115335.1 Candidatus Brachybacterium merdigallinarum | reverse complement strand
CGAAGCGCTCGTCGCCCAGCTCGAACAGCAGCCGTGAGATCTCGTCCTCGTCGAGGTCGCGCAGGAGGTCCGCGGCGGTGGGGCCGTCGGAGTCGGGATCCATGCGCATGTCCAGCGGGGCGTCGACGCTGTACGAGAACCCCCGCCCGGGGGTGTCGATCTGGAAGCTGGACAGGCCCAGGTCCATCATCACGGCGTCCGCCCCGGGCAGCCCGAGCTCGGCGAGCACGGCCGGGATCTCGTCGTACGTGGCGTGGACCAGGGTGATCCGCTCGGCGTGGCCCGCGTCGCACAGACGCTGCCGGGCGAGCCCGAGAGCGGCGGCGTCGCGGTCGATGCCGATCAGGGAGGCCTGCGGGGCGGCGTCCAGCACGGCGGTGGCGTGCCCGGCCATGCCGAGGGTCGCGTCGACGTAGATCGCACCGTCGTGCTGGAGGGCTGGGGTCAGCAGGTCCACTGATTCCTGCAGGAGGACGGGGACGTGCCGCTGGTCCGCGGGCGGCAGTTCGTGGCTGCTCTCCTCCATGTCCCCTCCTCCCGGGTGTCTCGTGCTGTCAGCGGTGGCCCCTCGCGGCGTGGCCGTCCGGTCAGATTCCTCGTCGTTCCCGACCCGCCGCCGGGGAAGGTGCTTCGGGGCGGGAACGACGAGAGGTCTCACTGGACGGAGCTGCGTCCGCCGGCCTCAGAAACCGGGGACCACCTCCTCGGCGGTCTGGGCGAAGCCCTCCTCCTTCTGCTCCAGGTAGGTCTCCCAGGCCGGGAGGGACCAGACCTCGAGTCGGTCGAGTGCGCCGATCACCGCGCATTCCCGATCCAGCCCCGCGTAGGTGCGCAGATGGCCCGGGATGGTGATGCGGCCCTGCTTGTCCGGGATGACGTCCTCCGCTCCGGACAGCAGCACCCGCAGGTAGTCGCGGGTGCGCCGGTCGGTGGTGGGCGCCCGACGGGCCTCCTCGAGCTTCTGGCGGAACTCGTTGATCGGATACACGGCGATGCAGTGCTCCTGACCACGGGTCATGACCAGTCCCCCGGCGAGGTCGTCGCGGAACTTCGCCGGGAAGATCAGACGCCCCTTCTCATCGAGCTTGGGCGTGAAGGTGCCGAGGAACATCCCGGCCCCCTTTCGCCGCACCTGTCGATGATCTGAACCCTTCTCCTCCCAACGCGCTCCACTTTACCCCACATCTCCCCACTTCCGATGCGCGCAGCCCCACTTTCTTCGAGATTCACGCCATCATCACAGGTCAGAGGCGTGGTGTGAGGTGGGGGGATCTTCCTGCGAAACCCTGCATTCCGGGCGTGGCGCATCCTGGGCCACCCTCGACGTCCCGCACGACGTCAAACATCACTGCAGGTCAGGACGTTGACAGGTCAAAGGTGCAGCGCGGTGGAGGGAAAGGGAGGGCTCCCGGGGAGCGAAGTGGGGAATCCGGGAGGGAGGGGTGCGGAGAGCACTGTGGGGAGGGGCGTGGGGAGGGCTGCGCGGAGGTTCTGTGTGGAGCGCCGCGCAGAGAGGGCGACCAGAGGGGATCGCGGGGTCACGGTGCGCGCACGAAGAACGCCCCGGCTCGTGGGAGCCGGGGCGTCAGGTGTTCTCGTCGGCGCTGCCGTGGCAGGACCGCGGTGCGGTCAGCAGCGGGCGTGCTCGGCGGCGCGTGCGCTCAGAAGCGGGGGTCGTCCCCCGAGCGCTTCTCCCAGCGCTCCTCCATGCGGCGCATGAAGCTGCCGTCCCCGCCGGAGGCGGGTGCGGTCGGGCCGGAGCCGCCGCCTCCGCCGTCGTCGTTGCGGGAGTTCCCCTGGGGAGAGGAGGGCGCGGTCAGCGCGTACACGGCTCCGGCCACCATTCCCAGGAAGGCGATGACGCCCAGCCAGATGGCCGGGATCGCCACGGCGAGCACGAGGACGATGAGTCCCAGCACCACCCCGCCGAGCCCGATCAGGATGCGGCGGCCGTTGCCGCGGGACGGCGTGGAGTGCGGCGCGAAGGCGCGCGAGAGTCGAGGATCGCCGGCCAGCTGGCGTTCCATCTCATCGAGCATCTTCTGCTCATGTTCCGACAGCGGCATGTTCCCGCTCCTTGTCCCCGTCCCTCGTGCCGGACCGGCACCCCGCCGGACAGCCATGGCGTTCTGCCCTCGTCGGCGGTCATCACAGTTTACGGGGGTCGGGCGGGTTATGGGAACTCCGCATCGGGTGAGGTTGCTTGCCCCTGTCGGGTGAGCGGATCGAGGGTGGATCCGCGGCCCAGGCTCGCGGTCCCGAAACGGGCTCTGGCCTGATCCATCGCCGCCTCGATGTCCTCCCAGCCGGCGGACCGCGCGGTCAGCTCGTGCTGGACGGGAGTGGTCGCTGCGGGCTCCAGATGCATCGCGCGCACCCCTGCCAGCCGCACCCGGGGCATGCCTGCGCGTTCCCGTTCCCACAGGGCCACCACGTGCTCGCGCAGGCGCTCGCCGGTGGCGGTCGGATGCTCGAAGGTCGAGGAGCGCGAGATGGTGGCCCCGTCGGGGCTGCGCAGCTTCAGGACCACGGTGCGCGCGAGGAACTCCGAGGCGCGCAGCTGGCGGGCGACATCATCGGCCATCATCGTGATCCGCCGCCGCACCTCCCGCGGGTCCGTGAGGTCCTCGTCCCAGGTGCGCTCGGTGCCCAGGGACTTGTCGCGCACGCGGCGACCGAGCCCGGTCCGATCCGCCCCACGGGCGAGCAGCACCACGTCATCGGTGCGGGGGCCCAGCACTCGGCGCAGCGCGGAGACGGGCACCTCCAGGAGCTGCCCGACGGTGCGCACCCCGATGTCCCCCAGTCCCGCCACGGCGCGTGGTCCGATGCCGGAGATGACCGAGACCGGCAGTGGGGCGAGGAACGCGGCGGTGCGTTCGGCCGGGATGATCAGCTGACCGTCCGGTTTGGCGTGGGCGGAGGCGATCTTGGCGACGGCCCGGGAGACGGAGCCGCCCACGGAGCTGGGCAGTCCCAGCTCCTCCCGGATGCGACGGCGCAGCAGGGCGGCGATCTGCGCGGGCGGCCCGAAGAGCCGGCGAGCACCGCGGACGTCGAGGAACGCCTCGTCGACGCTGATCTGCTCGCGCTCGGCGACGACGGTCCCGAGCAGTGCCATCACCTGCTGGGAGACGGCGCGGTAGTGGTCGATGCGGGCCGGCACGATCACCAGATCGGGGGCGAGGCGCCGCGCCGTCGCCATCGGCATCGCCGAGCGGATCCCCCGGGTGCGCGCCGGGTAGCTGGACGCGGCGACCACGCCTCGGGCGCCGGCCCCGCCCACCACGACGGGGAGTCCCTGCAGGGAGGGGTCGTCCCGGATCTCGATCGAGGCGAAGAAGGCGTCCATGTCCAGGTGGAGGATGCCCGGGACCTCCTCCGGTACCTGCGTGTCCTGCTCGGCCATCTCCACCTCCCTCGTGCACGGCACTGTACTCGGCACCGGCCGGCCCGGTGCGGGACCTCGCCGCTGGTGGCACGGGGAGGCCGCCGCAGGTGGTGCCGCCGAGGGCGGGGCTCAGCCCGCCAGAGCCGCGATGGGGGCGGGCAGGTCCTCGACCAGGAGGTCAGCGATCCGGTCGAGGTGCTGTGCAGTCTCCTCGAGGTGGCGGCGCAGGAGCAGCGGATCGGGCTGGGCGGCCTGATCGCGTTCCAGGTGGACGCGCTCGGCCACGTACGGGCGGATCTGGATGGCACGTTCGGCGGCCTCTCCCCCGATGCGCTCGAGCGCGATCCAGACGTTCCGGGGCAGTTTGCGCTTGCGGGACCGATCTGCCCGGGCCACGAGCACCCCGGCGCCTCGCAGGGCAGAGCGGTGGATCAGCTCGAAGGCCCCGCGCGGGTCCTGGCCCACCCGGGCCCGGCCCTGGGCGAGCAGGTCGCGGGCCCGCTGGAGGGAGGCCTGGTCCTCGTCGAACCGTGCCAGCCTCATGCGGGCGGTCATCTGGTGCGGATCCCTCGATGTCATGTCACCCCTCCTGCGTCGGTCGAGCTCCTGGTGAAGATGACGACCACGCTACGAGCGGGGTCCGACATCCGAGCCGGAGCCGGCTCCGCTGTGGATGACCACGGAGTGGGGAGGAAGGATCCGCGCCGGGCGACGGGCCGGGATCGGCAGCGGAGACGGTGGCGCCGGGGCCCCTCGGGAGTTCATACCCGTCGGGAGCCTCGGACTGTCCGGAACGCCGATCCGCCTGGGGTCCCGCTCCGCCTAGAGTGGGGCGATGGCCCGCACCCGTTCCCGTGACCAGGCGTCGTTCCCGCACCTCGGCCCGCTCGAGGTGCCGATCCCGATCTCCACCGGGATCGCTCGCCTCCGTCGCGAGAACGACGGCTCCGTGCTGCTGGAGGTCAACGACGTGCCCTCCTCGCACCTGCACCCGGACCCCGTGCACCTGGTGTTCGAGTACATGCGGTGGATGCTCCTGGCGGTCGACCAGTGCATAGGGCCCGACCGTGCGGCGGGCCTCCAGATCGCGCATCTGGGCGGCGGCGGATGCTCGCTGCCCCGCGCGCTCGCCGCACGGTACCCGTCGGCAAGGCAGGTCGTGGTGGAGGTCGACGGGGTGCTGGCGGAGCAGGTCCGGGAGTGGTTCGACCTGCCGCGCTCCCCACAGCTGCGGATTCGGGTCGATGATGCCGCCCGGGCCCTGTCGTCCTGGCGCGACGTGCGCTTCGACGTGCTGGTGCGGGATGTGTTCGCCGGAGCTACCACGCCCCGTGATCTCACCGGTCTGACCGCCGCTCGGAACGCGGCCCGGGTGCTGCGGGAGGGCGGCGTCTACCTCGCCAACTGCGCGGCGCCGCCGGGCACGGGGATGCTCGCCGATGAGATCGCGACGCTCTCGCGCGCCTTCGCACATGTCGGGATCATCGCGGAGCCCGCTCATCTGAGCGGCAAGCGCCGCGGCAACTGTGTGCTGGTCGCCTCTCAGGCTCCGTTGCCGGAGAGCATGGACCGGGCGCTGCGTTCGGACGCCGTCTCCGTGCGCTGGGCGCGCACCGCCCAGGTGCGCTCGCTCGCTGACGCGGGCAGGGTCCAGGAGGACTGACCGCGCGCGTCAGCGCAGCGGAGCGGACGGGTCAGAGGGGGCGGACCTGCTCGGCCTGCGGTCCCTTGTCGCCCTGGGAGACCTCGAACTCGACGCGCTGGCCCTCATCGAGGGTCCGGTAGCCGTCCATGTCGATCTTGCTGTGGTGGACGAAGACGTCCGCGCCGCCGCCGTCGATTTCGATGAAACCGAAGCCCTTCTCGGCGTTGAACCACTTGACCGCGCCCTGTGCCATACCTGACCTGCAACTTTCTGAATCGTCGTCCTGCTCGTGCACGGACCATTCTGTCACGCAGGTGGCGCGGTTCACATCGAGCGCCGACGCGAGCGATCACGAAGCCATAACGAATCCGGGCGGGCTCCGAGCAGGCTCTCCGCCAGCTCGTGCCCATCGCCGGACGCGACCGAGGACCCGGCACCGCCGCTCAGCGCAGCGGTTCCTGACCGTCGCCGTCGTGATCGGCCAGGAAGCGCTCGAAGTGGTCCCCGATCTCCTCGGCAGTGGGCAGATCCATGGTGGTGGCCATCGGGTTCCCGTCGTGGTCGTCCCGGGTCGCGTCGTACTGCTCCTCGAGGGCGGCGACGATCTGCTGGACCTCCGCGTTGCCGGAGATGGTGGCGTCCAGTGCGGTGTTCGCGGCCTCGGAGAGGTCGCCGAGGTCCACCAGCGGCAGCTCGAGGCCGGCGGCGGCGCTGACCCGGCGCAGCAGCGCCAGCGCCCCGGCCGGGAAGTCGGTCCGGGCGAGATAGTGCGGGATCTGGGCGGCGTAGCCCATCGCCGCGTGATCGGCCCGGCCCAGCTCGTGCTCGAGCAGCGTCCCGAACCCGGCGGGCAGCACGATCTCGGTCTCCTCCTCGGAGTCCTCCGCGCGGGCCTCCTCCGGTGCCGCGTGCCCGGCCAGCAGCTGCGGATCGTTGGCGTGGGCGAACAGGCCGATCGGGCGGGTGTGCGGGACAGCCATCGGCACACCCTGCATCCCCACCACCTTCTCCACGTCGAAGTACTCGACCAGATCGATGATCGCCTGGCTGAGCCGGCGCCACTGCAGATCGGGCTCGGGACCGTCCAACAGCAGGAACGGGACGTCGGCCTCGTCGTATATCAGCCACAGGGTCAGCTCGGGCAGCTCCACCTGCGTGAAGGACGTGCCGTCGAAGGTGGCCTGGGGACGCGAGCCGCGATAATCCACCAGCTCATCGGTGTCGAAGGTGACCAGACGCAGATGACGAAGCTGGTCGCGCAGGTAGGTGGAGGCGATCCGGCAGGCATTGCCGGCATCGACCATCCCCGGCAGGGCATGGACCAGGGTGAGACCGCCGCGCGGGGCCGCTCCCAGCACATCGGCGGACTCGAATCCGTACAGATCGCGCGGATCGCGCATCGGCGCCTCCTCGCTCGCGTCCGGCAGGGTGTCCGACGCACCCAGGCCGGTCCACCATAATGGACCACCGTGTTCCGGCGTCCGAGCATCTCGCCCGGGAAGCAGCCGGACACGGAAGTCTCGTCGTCAGGGGGAGCAGGGCCGTGGAACAGACACCGGAGCAGATCTCCCGGGAGATCGCCCGCGAGCAGGACTACGCCGATCGGCTGTACGCCCGATTGGACGAGCTGATCGAGCAGGTCGAGGCGAACCTGAACCGGATCCAGGGATCGCAGCACGCCTCGACCCACCAGAACCGTTCCGAGCGGGACTCGTTCATGGCCCTGTACGAGGATCGGCTCGCCCTGCTGCGCTCGGTCGCCCGAGGAGTGGTGTTCGGGCGCCTGGACACCGATGAGGGCGATCGTCACTACATCGGCCGCATCGGCCTGTTCACCCCGGAGCGCGAGCAGCTGCTGGTGGACTGGCGCGCCCCGGCCGCCGCCGCCTTCTACCAGGCCACCAGCGCCGACCGCCAGGGCGTGCGCCTGCGCCGGCACCTGATCAGCCGGGCCCGCGAGATCACCGGGCTCGAGGACGATGTGCTGGACCCGTCGGTCCTCGAGGAGCGGACCGACGTGGTGCTGCAGGGCGATGGCGCGCTGCTGGCCGCTGTCTCCGGTCAGCGGACCGGGCGGATGGGCGACATCGTGGCCACCATCCAGGCCGAGCAGGACCGCATCATCCGCTCCGAGAACCGCGGGGTGATGGTGGTCCAGGGCGGCCCCGGCACCGGCAAGACCGCCGTGGCGCTGCACCGCGCCGCCTACCTGCTGTACACGCATCGCCGTCGCCTCGAGCACAGCGGGGTGCTGATCATGGCGCCGACCACGGGGTTCCTGCGCTACATCGAGCGGGTGCTGCCGAGCCTCGGCGAGTCCGGAGTGGTGATGCTCACCCCCGGCACCCTGCTGCCCGACGTCGAGGCGACCGCGCATGACGAGGACGCCGTGGCACGCCTCAAGGGCCGTGCCGAGATGGCGGAGCTGCTCTCCCGCGCCGTCAAGAGCCGCCAGCGGGTCCCCGCGCGGGACATCCCGCTGCGGATCGACGGCACCTCCTTCCCCCTCACCCGCGAGGACGTGCGGGCGGCACGCCGGGAGGCCCGCGCCTCGCACAAGCCGCACAACGCCGCGCGCACCGTGTTCGTCCGCGCCGCCCTGGACCGCCTGGTCGAGCGCTACGAGGCCGCGCTGCGCAGGGCTGGCCGCACGATCGTGCCCGAGGATCGCGCGGACCTCCTCGCGGACCTGCGTCATGACCCCGAGGTCCGCCGGAGCCTGAACCTGTGCTGGCTCCCCTACACCCCCCAGGGCTTCCTGCGGATCCTGCTCTCCCGCCCCGAACGACTGCGGGAGGCCGCCCCCCGCACCCTCGCCCCGCAGGTGGACCTGCTGGTTCGCGAAAAGGAGTCGGAGTGGACTGTCGAGGACGTCCCCCTGCTCGACGAGCTCGCCGAGCTCCTGGGCGAGGATGCCGCGCCGGACGAGGCCAAGGCCGCCGAGGCCGCTCGCAGCCGCAGCGAGGACATCGAGTACGCCCGCAAGGTGATCGAGAACATCGACACCTCCGGCATCATCCGTGCCGAGGACCTCGCTGACCACGTGGGGCACGTCCGCGACGGCCGCACTCTGGCGGAGCGGGCGGTCGCGGAGCGCTCTTGGACCTACGGGCACGTCGTGGTCGACGAGGCGCAGGAGCACTCCCCCATGAGCTGGCGCACGCTGATGCGGCGCTGCCCCACCAAGTCCTTCACAGTGGTCGGGGACGTCGCCCAGGCCTCCTCCGCGGGCGCCACCGGCTCCTGGGAGGCGGCCCTGGCCCCGTACGTCCACGAGCGCCTGCAGGTCGAGAACCTCACCGTGAACTACCGCACCCCGCGACGGCTGATGGATCGGGCGCTGTCGATGGCACAGGCCCATGAACTGCCGGTGACGGCCGTGACCTCGGTGCGGGAGGGGGATCGTGAGCTCGAGCTGACCGCAGCGGGCACGGATCCGCTCGCCTCCGCGACGGCCGATGCGGTCTCGGAGCTGCTGGCGCAGGAGGTGGGCCGCACCGCGGTGATCGCTGTCGGGGAGCGGGTCGACGAACTGGCGTCCGCGCTGCGCTCACGCCCGGGGATGGCGTCGGTCGGCACCGGCTCCGCGGGGATCGACGAGATCGTGGCGGTGATGACCGCCCAGGATGTCAAGGGGCTCGAGTTCGACGCCGTGGTGATCGTCGAACCGGCCGAGCTGGTCTCCGCGCACGGGGCCGGCGACCTCTATGTCGCGATGACTCGACCCACGCGTCATCTCGGGATCGTCCATCGCAAGGAGCTGCCGCTCGGGGTGGCCGGCTGAGAAAAAGGATCGGCGGCCGTGGCTTCCCCTCCACGACCGCCGACCGAGTGCGCTGCGCGAGCGCACCGGAGACATCTTACGCACAGGACGCTCCCAGGTGCGCCACTTCCTCAACGCTCGGGCGGAGAACTGTGGGCCGTCAGACCGGCGAGGGCGCCGGGGCGGCCGATCCGGGGCCGCCTGCGCCCTCCTCGCGCAGTCGCGCGATCGCTGATTCGAAGTCCTCCAGGGACTCGAAGCCCTGGTAGACGCTGGCGAAGCGCAGATAGGCCACGAGGTCGAGGTCCTGGAGCGGCTGCAGGATCGCGAGCCCGACGCCGTGGGCATCAATCTCGGCGACGCCGCTGGAACGGATGTCCTCCTCGACCCGCTGAGCGAGGATCGCGAGCTCGTCATCGCTGACGGGCCGCCCCTGGCAGGCCTTGCGCACTCCGGAGATCACCTTGGCACGGCTGAAGGGCTCGCTGACGCCGGAGCGCTTGCGCACCGAGAGGGATGCGGTCTCCGCGGTCGAGAAGCGCCGTGAGCAGTTCGGGCACTGGCGGCGCCGGCGAATCGTCGACCCGTCGTCCGAAGTGCGGGAATCGACGACCCGAGAATCGGGGTGGCGGCAGAAGGGGCAGTGCATCCGCACAGGGTACCCGCTCGCTCGCCCCGGGGCGGGGGGCGGCCGCTCGGAGCTCGGGCTCAGCGCTGGGCGGTGCCCCCGGCGGGCAGCCGGATCTCCTCACCAGCGGTGAGGCGCGCGGTGGGCAGGTGGTTCAGCTCCCGGATCTGGGCGATGTACACCTCGGCGCTGACATCCTCCGGCGCGTACTGCTCCGCATAGCCCCACAGGGTGTCCCCCGACTCGACCACCACGGTGCTCGGGTGGGAGGAGTCGGAATCCGCGAGGGCGGACGGCAGATCCAGGGCGAACAGCACCGCTGCGGCGACGAGCAGACCGAGCAGGAAGGCGACCGCCGTGATGACGAACCGACCGCGACGAGTCGGCTCCAGTCGAACATCTGAGCGATGATTCCGTGCCGAGAACCGGTCAGAGCGGACGGAGGCCTCGTCCCGCGCGGCGGGAAGGGGGTGGATCGGGGCCAGCTGCGACTTCATATCCGAACTCCTGTTCGATCGAACCTGTGTACGACTGTAGGGCGGGAAGGCGCGACACGCAACCGTCATCTCGAACACATGTTTGGTCTGATGCGTCTTCCGCCCTACTCTTGGGGGCAGGACAACGGAACCGCAGGGGTCCGACATTCGACCGCAGTCCGCGAGGGGCTGGGGCACTCAGGAGGCCGCACGATGACGCCGATGACCGCATCCCGCCCGGAGGACGACGACTCTCCCGAGCTGACCGGCCGCCAGCGGCTGGTGCTGGAGACCATCACCGCGGCCATCTCCGCACGCGGCTACCCGCCCACCATGCGAGAGATCGGCGATGCGGTGGGGCTGACCTCGTCCTCCTCGGTCTCCCACCAGCTGCAGGCGCTCGAGCGCAAGGGCTATCTGCGCCGAGACCCGAAGCGTCCGCGCGCGATGGAGGTGATCCTGCTCGGGGAGGATGACGCGCCTCAGAGCTCCTTCGACGAGCTCGCCCCCTCCCCCGGCGTCGCCGTCCCGCTGGTGGGCCGCATCGCCGCTGGCGTCCCGATCACCGCCGAGGAGCAGGTCGAGGACGTCTTCACCCTCCCTCAGCAGCTGGTCGGGGACGGCGAGCTGTTCCTGTTGCAGGTGGTGGGCGATTCGATGATCGATGCCGCGATCTGCGACGGCGACTGGGTGGTCGTGCGCTCCCAGCCCACCGCGGAGAAGGGCGAGATCGTCGCCGCGATGATCGACGGGGAGGCGACCGTGAAGACCTTCGCCCGCAGTGACGGGCACGTCTGGCTGATGCCGCACAACCCGGCGTTCACCCCGATCCTCGGGGACGAGGCGGAGATCCTCGGGAAGGTCGTCGCGGTCCTCCGCGCAGTCTGACCCCGAGCGCGGTCAGCTCTGGGCGAGCCGGCGCAGCGCCCCCAGCGCCACCTCCGGATCGGAGGTGGGCCACAGCGGGGGCATCGACTCGCGCAGGAAGCCCCCGTACCGGGCGGTGGCCAGGCGCGAGTCCAGCACCGCGACCATCCCCCGGTCCTGCTGCGAACGGATCAGGCGGCCCGCCCCCTGGGCCAGCAGCAGCGCTGCATGCTGGGCGGCGACCGCCATGAAGCCGTTCCCTCCCCGGGAGGCCACCCGTTCCTGGCGCGCCGCGACCAGCGGATCATCGGGCCGCGGGAAGGGGATCCGGTCGATCGTGACCAGACGGCACGTCCGGCCCTGCACGTCCACTCCCTGCCACAGGGAGATCGTGCCGAACAGGCTCGCCTCCTCGTCGCCGCGGAAGCTGCGCACCAGATTCGTCATCGTGTCCTCGCCCTGCACGGCGATCGGCAGGTCCAGTCGCGCCCGGACGTGCGCCGCCGCAATCTCCGCGCCGCGACGGGAGGAGAACAGGCACAGCGCGCCTCCCTGCGAGGCCTCGACCAGGTCGGTGAGGTGATCGAGCATCTGCAGAGACGGCCCCTCCCGTCCAGGTGGGGGCAGATGCCTGGCCGTGTACAGGATTCCCTGGCGCCGGTACTCGAAGGGACTGCCGACGTCCACCCCGGCCCAGGCGCTGCGATCCTCGAGCGCCGGCAGCCGATCGGGGTCGATCCGGTCGGCGCGGGCGAGGCCCACTTCCCCGGCGGGCGGCTCGAAGCGGCCGCCCAGGGCGAGCGTCGCACTGGTCATCACCACGGTGCGCTTCTCGAGGAGGGTGGCGCGCATGGCTCCGGCCACGCTCAGCGGAGCGACCCGGATGCTCCCGCGGCCGGTCTGCTCCCCGTGGGACACCGAGATGACGTCACCATCGCCCGGGTCCGTCAGCCGTTCGCACACCTCGATGATCTCCTGCAGGGAGGAGCGCACGGCCTTGCGCGCCCCGGCGGTGGCCGTCGAGCCCTCCGAGGACGCGGTGTCCTTGGCGTCGCTGTGGGCGGTGCGGGCCTCGGTGCGCAGCTGCACCAGGGCATCGGCGAGCCGGTCCGGGAGGGGGCCCATCACCCGGCCATCGGGGACCAGGTCCAGCACCTCGCGCAGCTCCTCCCCCGCGTCCTCGAGCGCGGTCCCCGCCACGGCCAGTCCGCGCAGGTCGCGGACGGTCCCGCGGATCTGCCCCGGGGTCAGCTGCTGGGTGACCGCGCTGGTGACCCGGGAGGTGAGGTCGTGGGCCTCGTCGATGATCACCACGTCGTGGTCCGGCATGATGCCCAGCTCGTCGAAGGCGTCGATGGCCAGCAGGGAGTGGTTGGTGACCACCACGTCGACCTCGCGGGCCAGGGCGCGGCTGCGTTCGGTGAAGCAGACGTCCACCAGGGGGCAGGAGCTGCCGATGCACTGCGCTCCGCTGACCGAGACCTGCCGCCAGGCCTGATCGGAGACCGGCTCCTCGAGGGAGTCGCGGTCCCCGGTCTCGGTCTCCTCGGCCCAGGCGTGCAGGCGGCGCACCTGCTCTCCGACCCGTTCCACCTCGTGGGTGGAAGGGCCGGTGCCGGTCCCCGAGGGTGCCGTCCGAGCGGCAGCGAAGAGGGCCCCCGGGTCGATGTCCATGGGATAGCCGCCGCCCACCTTGTGCTTGCACAGGTAGTTGCCACGGCCCTTGAGCAGCGCGAAGGTCGGGGCGCGGTCCAGCAGCGGGGTGAGCGCCTCGACGATGCGGGGCAGGTCCTTGCGGACGATCTGCGACTGCAGCGGGATGGTCGCGGTGGAGACCACCACCGGGCGCTGCGTGGAGACCGCGTGGCGGAGGGCGGGCACCAGGTAGGCCAGGGACTTCCCGGTGCCGGTGCCGGCCTGGACCAGCAGGTGCCGGCCGCCCTCCATCGCGGTGGCCACGGCCTCGGCCATCGCCTTCTGACCGGCCCGGGGGGTGCCGTCGATGCCGCCCACCGCGGCCTCGAGCAAGGGGGCCAGCGCGGCAGGCGCCGCTGAGGTCGAGGTCGCGGGGGTCATCCGTTCAGGGTATCCAGGGCCCCCGCGCTCGCGGCTCAGGCCGCGCCGTGCAGTTCTGCGGCGAGCGCCTCATCGACCAGAGCGTGCAGGTGCGTGCCGTCCATGGCGTGCTCCTCGGAGAGCACCTCCCCCGTGGTGTGGACCCGGGAGACCAGGTCGCCGCGCGAATAGGGCACCACCACGTCGACCTCGATCGCCGGTCGCGGCAGGTGCTCGGCGATCAGGTGCCGCAGTTCCTCGATGCCCTGCCCGGTGCGGGCGGAGACCACTGCGGAGACCTCGACCTGACTGCGCAGGCGGGCGATGGTCTCGGGGGCGGCGAGATCCGCCTTGTTCAGCACCACGATCTCGGGGACCTCGAAGCCCTCGAGCTCACCCAGGACGGTGCGGACCGCACGGATCTGCCCCTCCGGATCGGGATGGGAGGCATCGACGACGTGCAGCAGCAGGTCGGCGTCGCCCACCTCCTCGAGCGTGGAGCGGAAGGCCTCGACCAGCTGGGTGGGCAGATGGCGCACGAAGCCGACGGTGTCGGCGAAGGTGAACTCGCGGCCGTCGGGCGTGGTGGTGCGGCGCACCGTCGGGTCCAGGGTGGCGAACAGGGCGTTCTCCACGAGCACCCCGGCGCCGGTGAGGCGGTTCAGCAGGGAGGACTTCCCGGCGTTGGTGTAGCCGGCGATCGCGACTGCCGGTACCTGGTGGCGCTTGCGGTCCGCCCGCTTGGCGTCGCGGCCGGGGGCCATCGCCTTGATCTCCCGGCGCAGCTTCGCCATGCGGTCGCGGATCCGGCGGCGGTCCAGCTCGATCTTGGTCTCGCCGGGGCCGCGGGAGCCCATCCCGGCCCCGGCGCCGCCCACCTGGCCACCGGCCTGGCGGGACATCGACTCGCCCCAGCCGCGCAGACGCGGCAGCAGGTACTCGAGCTGGGCGAGCTCGACCTGGGCCTTGCCCTCGCGGGACTTCGCGTGCTGGGCGAAGATGTCCAGGATCAGGGCGGTGCGGTCGATGACCTTGACCTTGACCACGTCCTCGAGGGCGCGGCGCTGGCCCGGGGCGAGCTCGCCGTCGGCGATCACGGTATCGGCGCCGACGCCGGCGACCAGCTCGGCGAGCTCGGCCGCCTTGCCCTTGCCCAGGAACGTCGCGGGGTCGGGGTGGGCGCGGCGCTGGAGGACGCCCTCGAGCACCTCGGAGCCAGCCGTCTCGGCGAGCGCGGCGAGCTCGCGCAGGCTGTTCTCGGCGTCCTCGGCTCCGCCGGAGGTGTACAGGCCCGCCAGCACCACCCGTTCCAGGCGCAGCTGGCGGTACTCGACCTCGGTGACGTCCTCGAGCTCGGTGGACAGCCCGCGGACTCGACGCAGGGCGTGCCGGTCTGCGAGGTCCAGCTGGTCCCCGTCGCTCGACGAGGCATAGGTGGTGGCGGAGACGGAGGCGTCACCGCGAGCGAGGATGCGCTCGGTCAGCGGATCACGGCGGGAGTCCGGGGCACCGGAGGCAGAACCTTCTGTGCGGTGACCGCCTTCGGCTCCCGTGGTGGTGCTCCCGGCGACCTCGGTGTCGGTATCGGGTTCGGGATGGAAAGCGATCGGCACGGTGGAGGTTCTCCTTCGTTCGGGGTCAGGTCCGTTCGGTCCGCAGCGGGACCGCAGAGATACAGAATCCCATGTCGGCGTCGGTGCGTCGAGGGATTTTGCTGCCGGCGCATCCCCGAGGACGGCTCAGTATCCTGCACGGGTGAGCGAGCACTACTTCACCCCCTCCCCCTCGGCCGAGGACCGCCGATTCCCCCTGCACGTGCGGCTGGCCGGGCGAGAGCTCGAGCTGGTCTCGAGCTCCGCCGTCTTCAGCGGGCACGGCCTGGACAAGGCCACCACAGTGCTGCTGAACCGTCTGGACGAGCTCACCCCTGTCCCCGAGGGGGCACGGCTGCTGGATCTGGGCTGCGGGTGGGGGCCGATCGCCCTGACCGCGGCGCTCGAGCACCCCACCGCGCAGGTGTGGGCGGTCGACGTCAGTGAGCGAGCACGGGAGCTGACCGCGCAGAACGCTCAGCGGCTGGGCCTGGACAACATCACGGTGCTCGCCCCCGAGGACGTCCCCGCGGAGCTGCGGTTCGAGGCGATCTGGTCGAACCCGCCGATCCGGATCGGCAAGCAGGCGCTGCACGGGCTGCTGCAGCACTGGCTGGGACGGCTCACGCCGGAGGGGACCGCCGCCCTGGTGGTCGGGAAGAACCTGGGCGCTGATCCGCTGGCACGGCACCTGGGCGGAATGCTGCCTGACCGCACGGTCGCGAAGGTCGCCAGCGCCAAGGGGTTCCGGGTGCTGGAGGTCGGGCCGCAGGCGGGCTGAGCGAGCACCGCCTCAGAGCGACACCCTCCAGCGGCCCCTGCCCGTCAGAGGTCTGCGGTCCCCTCGGCGACCAGTGCTGCGGGGCCGGTGAGCGTGACCTCTCCGTCGCTCCGCCAGCCCACCTCGAGGGTGCCCCCGGGCGCATCGACCCGCCAGGGCCGGCCGCTGGTGTCCTGGGCACGTGCGGCGGCGGCGACGGCCACTGCGGCGACGCCGGTGCCGCAGGACTCAGTCTCCCCCACGCCGCGCTCGTGCACGCGCATCGCCACGTGCCGGCCTCCGCGCTCGCTGACCAGCTCGATGTTCGCCCCCTGTGCCGGCTCCGGGTCCAGGGCGGGCCGACGCGCCAGGTCCAGCTCCTCCAGTGCGACGTGCTCGGGCAGGAATGCCACGGCGTGCGGGTTGCCCATGTCCACCTCGGTCACGGGGAGTCGATGCCCGGCGATCTCGACGGTGCGGCCGGTGCGCGTCAGGAGCGAGGCGCCCATGCCCACCCGCACAGTCCATTCCGGCCCGCCGGCGAGGATCTCGACACTGCGCTCCCCCGCTCGGGTCCAGACGGAGAAGGAATCGGTCCGCACGTGCCCGGCCCGGCGCAGGTGAGCGGCGAAGACCCGCACCCCGTTGCCGCACATCTCGGCGAGGGAGCCGTCCGCATTGCGGTAGTCCATGAACCATTCGGGAGCATCGGCCGGGGCGTCGATGCTCGCCGCTCGGGTGCGCACCACCCGGATCACGCCGTCCCCGCCGATGCCTGCGCGGCGGTCGGCGAGCGCGGCGACGGTGCCGGGAGCCAGCTTGAGCCGGCCCTCCGGGTCGTCGAGGATCACGAAGTCGTTGCGGGTGCCGTGCCCCTTGAGGAAGCGGATGCTCGAGGTCATGACGGACAGCCTACGAGGAGGCCCGAGGATGAGCTCACCGGGCTACATCTGCGCCTGCGCGAGCAGGGCCATCGCCCGGTCGCTGAGGGTGGTGGCATCGGCGTCGTCCGCATCCAGCCAGTGCACCCGGGGGTCGCGCCGGAACCAGGTGTCCTGCTTGCGCACCAGGCGTCGGGTCCCCGCAGCGGTCGCCTCGATCGCCTCGGGGCAGGTCATGGTGCCGTCCAGCACGGCCAGCCCCTGCTCGTAGCCGATCGCGCGCCGCGCCGTCAGCCCCTGGTCCAGGCCCTGCTCGCGCAGGGTGCGGATCTCTTCCAGGAGCCCTTTCTCCACCATCGTCTCCACGCGGCGTCCGATCCGCTCGTGCAGGACGGGGCGCTGCATGCGCAGCCCGATCTGCACGGTGCGGCGGTCGAGATGGTCGGGGCGAGGCAGGAAGGCGGTGAAGGGCTCGCCGGTCAGCTCGATCACCTCCAGGGCGCGCACGATGCGGCGCTCGTCCCCCGGGCCGATCTTTGCGGCGGCGGCAGGGTCGGCGCCCGCCAGTTCCCGGTGGAGAGCTCCGGTGCCGACGGTCCGGGCCCGCTGCTCGAGACGGGCACGGACGGCGGGATCGGTGGGAGGGAAGACGATCCGATCCAGCGCCGCACGCACGTACAGCCCGGATCCGCCCACCAGGATCGGGGTCCTCCCGCGGGTGCGGATCGCGGCGATCGCGGTGCGGGCGGCCTCCTGGTAGGCGGAGACGCTGGCCTCCTGGGTGACGTCCAGGACGTCGAGCAGATGATGCGGGATCCCGGCGCGCTCCTCGGGGGTGACCTTCGCGGTCCCGATGTCCATGCCGCGGTAGAGCTGCAGGGCGTCGGCGTTGACGACCTCGCCGTCCAGGCGCCGGGCCAGGGCGAGGGCGAAATCCGACTTCCCGGTCGCGGTCGCGCCGACGACCGCCAGCAGCGGGGCTTCCTCCATGCGCGGCATGCTACCGAGGCCGCACTGCTCAGGCGGGGATCAGGGTCAGCGGAATCACCCTGTGCTCCACGGCCGGCGCCAACGGGAAGGGGTAGGGTGAGCGTCGTTCCGCGCTCGCGGAATCCGAACATCCCCTAGTGCAATGCCTGAGGTTGGAAGTGACTGCATCCCACGAGTCCACGGTGACGGCGGACTCGGCCGAAGGTCTGGCCCCTATGTCTCAGTCGCGGGTGGAGGAGAGCCTCACCCGTCTCGGATACGCCTTCGTCGAGGACGATGAGCATCCGGAGATCCTCCGCGCCCGCTTCGACAACTACCGTTTCCAGTTCATGCTCGCCGGTGAGGCGCAGGGAGTGATGCAGACGCGGGGACGCTGGAACCACTCCGTGGATGTGTCCCGCAAGGTCGAGATGGTCAAGCTCTGCAACGAGTGGAACATGAACCGGGTCTGGCCGAAGGTCTACGTGCGCCGTGAGTCCGAGGGACTGCTCGGCGTGTACGGCGAGCTGGCGGCGGATTTCCGCTGCGGCGCCTCCGACGGTCAGATCGATCATGCGATCACCTGCGGCCTCAGCACCGTGATCGCGTTCTTCAAGAGCCTGGAGGAGCGTCTGGGCGCCGAGCTCGACGAGCTCGACGACTGACGACCTGAACTGCGGCCCTCCAGTGCGCCGCAGCCCACCGCACGATGGCCGGCACCCACGGGTGCCGGCCATCGTCGTGCGCGGGCGCGGATGCGGACGACTCAGGGGCGGCGCAGGCTGGGCATCCCGAGGACGACCGGCGCGCCGGGCTCCCCGCCGCCGTGCCCGGTGCCGCAGGCGGCCCCCGTCTCCACGCCCGTGACGCCCGCCTCCCAGGCGTCTCCGGAACGGGTGCGCCGCAGGGAGAACTGCTGGGCGGTCAACTGCTCGCGCGGCGCCGCCAGGGCGCTGTCGGCGAGCAGGTAGAACGGCGCGGCATGCGTGACCGTCGCGGTCACCACATCGCCCGGCCGGGGCCGCTCGGACTCGGGCAGCCCCTCCGGCAGCGCGACGTGCACGAGGCGGTGGTCGCGGTGACGGCCGGACAGGCGCTGGGTCTCCTGCTCGCGCTCCCCCTCGCCCTCGGCGATCAGCACCTCGACGACCGCGCGCTCGAGCTTCAGGTTCTCCTCATGGGAGATGCGGTCCTGGAGGGCGACGAGCCGCTCGAAGCGCTCCTGGACGACCGCTTTGGGGATCTGGTCCGCCATGGTCGCTGCGGGGGTGCCGGGGCGGATCGAGTACTGGAAGGTGAAGGCGCTGGAGAAGCGGCTCGCCTCGACCACGTCGAGGGTGGCCTGGAAGTCCTCCTCGGTCTCACCGGGGAATCCGACGATCAGATCGGTGGTGATCGCGGCCTCGGGGATGCGGTCGCGGACCCGGTCCAGGATGCCCAGGAACTTCCGGGAGCGGTAGGAGCGCTTCATCCGGCGCAGGACGTCGTCGGAGCCGGACTGCAGCGGCATGTGCAGCTGGGGCATCACGTTCGGGGTCTCGGCCATCGCGGCGATGACGTCGTCGGTGAACATCGCCGGATGCGGAGAGGTGAAGCGGACCCTCTCGAGCCCGTCGACCTCGCCGCAGGCACGCAGCAGCTTCGCGAAGGCGCCGCGATCCCCGAACTCGACGCCGTAGGAGTTCACGTTCTGCCCCAGCAGGGTCACCTCCGTGGCTCCCTGCTCCACGGCGAGGCGGACCTCCGCCAGCACGTCACCGGGGCGGCGGTCCTTCTCCTTGCCGCGCAGCGACGGCACGATGCAGAAGGTGCAGGTGTTGTTGCAGCCCACCGAGATCGAGACCCAGGCCGAGGAGGCGGATTCGCGCCGCGTGGGAAGGGTGGAGGGGAACACCTCGAGGGATTCGAGGATCTCGACCTGCGCCTCGGCGTCGTGACG
>DXDT01000272.1 GCA_019115335.1 Candidatus Brachybacterium merdigallinarum | reverse complement strand
CGATGACGGCCAGGACGGGGACGGCTCCGACGGGACCACCGGCCCGGGCGAGGAGAACGGGTCGACCACCCCGGGACCGGGCGTCCCGGAGGAGACCACGCCCGCCCCTGGCGAGCAGACGGCACCCGGCGGCACCGGAGCAGGGTGATCACCGCCCGGTGCCGGGCGAACGGGGCCCATCGAGCCGCCCGGGACCGCCGCAGGCCGGCGGCCAGGAGCATCCCCTCGCGAACCCGCCGCAGTTCCCGTGCGGCGCTTCCTCAGTGGCTACGGTCGCTGTCGCCAGCGGAGATCGCTCAGGGGACACCCCCGCGACAGCCCCGGCCGATGCCACCGCGCACGCCGAAACCCGCAAGCTCGAAAGGACCATGAAGCCCGCGTGGGTGTTCGCGATCGCCCTGGGCTCGGCCGTGGGCTGGGGCGCGTTCATCCTGCCCGCCGAGTGGCTCACCGACGGCGGCACCGCCGGTGCCCTGATCGGCTTCGCGATCGCCACGGTGCTAATGGCGATCATCGCCGTCTCCTACGGCCTGGTGATCCGGGCCCTGGGTCACCGGCGGGGAGCTCTCCTTCACGCTGCCTGCTTTCGGGAGGTACGCCTCCTCCGTGGTGGGCTGGTTCCTGGCGCTGGCGTACGCGTGCATCATCGCGCCGAACGCCTCGGCGATGACCCTGGTGTTCCGCCAGCTGTTCCCCTCGGTCATGGAGCGCGGCTACCTGTACACGATCGTCGGCTAGGACATCCACGCCCCCGAGGTGGTGGTGGCCCTGGCCGCGATGATCATCGCCGGTGCGCTCAACGCCCGTGGCGCGGCGCTCTCGGGCCGCTTCCAGTTCTACGCCTGCGTGATCATGATGGCGGCGGTAGCCATCATCCCGGTGTGGACCGCGGTGCTGTACCTCTAGGACCCCGTGCGGCTGTACCAGGGCTTCCCAGCGGAGGTGTCCCCGTTCGCGGCGATCGCGGTCATGGTGGCGTTCGCGCCGTGGGCGTTCGTGGGCTTCGACAACGTGCCCCAGGCGGCCGGTGAGTTCGACTTCTCCCCGAAGAAGGCGATGGGCCTGATCGTGGTTGCGATCTTGCCTCCGGCGCCATCCATCTGGCGCTGATCCTGGTGACCTCGGTAGCCCTCTCCCACGCGGGCGGCACCTTCGACGGCTCCGTATGGGACACGGCCGATGCGATCACCGCGATGCTGGGCCCGGTGGGCCGCGCCCTGGGCGGCGACCTCCCCGGACGCCCCTTGTGACCGATTCGTAGCGAAACACCTGAAAACCTTCTGAGAGCTTGCGATAGAATCTGGGCGGCTGTGAACAATGTGCGGTTGTCCATCATGTCGGAGACAGTGTGGCTTGCAACGTCCGCGCGCTGCTGCGCAACGTCGGCTTGCTGGCCCACGTCGGGCTTGCGTACGCGAGGGGGCGATCTGCCCTTGCCGCGGGGATGGACCGGAACGAGCTGCTGAAGTGATTTGGGGCGGTGCGCGAAACGGTCGTTGGGCATGCGCCCTCTGGAGCAACCCGCACTGTGAACGGTCGGAGCGTCGACTAAATGGAGATAGGACTCAGATGACAGCCACACAGGAGGCCGAGACCCCGGTGATCGTCACCCGGCGCACGAGGCCCTTCCCCTCGTGGATGGGCATCGTCACGGATTCTGCGGCGTGGCTCGTCACCCTCATGGTGCTGACGATCTCGCGCTACCTGCTCGCCGATGTCGACATCAATGCAGCCTGGGGCCAGGTGTTGCGCAATGTGGGCCTGCTGACGTTGCTGGCTGCGGCCTCGCAGATCACCGGCGGGTTCATGGCTGGAATATACCGCCGCAGGTACGTGGTGGGATCGTTGGATGAGGCTCGGGTGCTCACCATCCTCGCCTTCGGGGTGACCGTCATCCTTTCCGCGGTGGTGCTCGCCACCGCCGCGATCCCGCGCAGCGTGATCCTGGCGATGTTCCCGATGGCACTGCTCATCATGGGGGCAGTCCGCTTGGTGTTCCGCGCGATCGTGGAAGGGCGTTCCGTGCCGGGGGAGGAGGCCGTGCCGGCGCTCCTGTACGGCGCAGGCGAGCTGGGGCACTCCGTGGTGCGGCAGATGCGCGTGGATCCGCTTTCCGAGTTCAACCCGGTGGGCTTCATCGACGATGACCCCGGTAAGCGGGGCTTCGTGCTTAACGGCCTGAAGGTGCTCGGTTCCGGGAAGCGGCTCGCTGAACTCGTCGAACACACCGGTTCCGAGGCCGTCGTCATCTGCCTCAATCGCGTGGACTCCACATTCTTGAGGGAAGTCCACAACGTAACCGACGCCCTGGGCGTGCGCCTGCTGGTGTTCCCCTCGATCAACGAGGCGCTCAACCAGCGCCGCAACGCCCGCAGCCTTCGCGACGTGTCCGTGGATGACCTGGTGGGCCGCCATCCCGCTGAGATCGACCTCTCCTCCGTTGCCGGGTATCTCTCAGGGAAGCGGGTGCTGGTCACCGGGGCCGGCGGTTCGATCGGCTCAGAGCTGTGCCGGCAGATCCACAAGTACGGCCCTGCTGAGCTGTTCATGCTGGACCGGGACGAATCCGGCCTGCACACCACCCAGATTTCGATCTTCGGACACGGACTGCTGGACACCAAGGACGCCGTCCTGGCCGACATCCGGGACCCCGAGGGCCTACAGCGGGTGTTCCGGGACCGCCAGCCCGAGGTGGTGTTCCATGCCGCCGCGTTGAAGCACCTGCCGATGCTCGAGCAGTACCCCACCGAGGCGTGGAAGACCAACGTGCTGGGCACCCTCAACGTGCTCAACGCCTCCTTGGCCGTGGGCGTGGAGAGGTTCGTGAACATCTCCACCGACAAGGCGGCGGATCCCACCAGTGTGCTGGGGCACTCCAAACGCAAGGCCGAGCGGCTCACGGCTTGGGCGGCGCGGCAGGGCACTGGGAGCTATGTGTCGGTGCGGTTCGGCAATGTGCTGGGTTCGCGCGGTTCGATGCTGCCCACGTTCCAGGCGCAGATCGAGAAGGGCGGACCGGTGACGGTCACCCACCCGGATGTGACCCGCTACTTCATGACTATCCCCGAAGCATGCGAACTGGTGGTCCAGGCAGGCGCCATCGGGGAAGATGGTCAGGTGATGATCCTGGACATGGGCGAGCCCGTGCGCATCATGGACGTGGCCAAGCGGATGATCGAGATGTCCGGCAAGGACGTCGAGATCGTGTTCACCGGCCTGCGCCACGGCGAGAAGCTCCACGAGGACCTGTTCTCCGTGAACGAGCAGGTGGAGAGCCCGCATCATCCCCGAATCTCGCATGCTCCGGTGGCCCCGGCGTCTCCATCGGCCCTGGCCTTCGAGCCGTGGTTGGAAGCGGCGAGGGACAAGTCGGCGCTTCTGGCGAACGAGCCCGAGAGTCCCCGCCAGCGTCGGAGGTTGGCTCTGAGGGACGAGATCTTCCGCTCGTGACAAGCACTAGTCTGTGCGACCGGGGGACTATAGGTCGGGGGCGGAGGACCATGGATCGCAGTGCTCGACGTATGGTCGCGAGTCCGCGGGCCCGTTTCGGTCGGAGGATGAACCCGTATCACTCGTCATCCCCGCAGTCACCAGGGAGGTAAAGCATGGCAGCACGCACAGCGATCTTCTTCCCGGCGGGATCACAGGCCGGGAAGCTGAAACTGGGTGGGGCGGAGAAGCGGATGCTCCGCACTCTCGACACCCTCGCGGGCGACGGGCTCGAGGCGGCCGTCATCTTCCTGTCGGACCTCAAACAGAGCTTCGTCGAGACGTCGCTTGCAGAATCACTCTGCAAGGACGCGCTCCATCTCGAGGTGATCGTGTGTGCGAACCAGGCCGACGTGGTGCGGACCGTGCTCTGTCGACGATTCGACACCGTCTTGTACACCGACTCGTACCGAACCATGCTCCCATTCCTGGCTGCCGCGGTCATCATCGGCAGCCGGCGGGTGATGCTCCACGTGACCACCTTCCTCGCCCCCGGGCATTACCAGAGCGCTCAGCAGCGCATCCTGTTCTCGCTGGTCCGGCGTCTGAGCACGCACATTGATGTGCTGTATCCGAGCGCGTATCGCCGGCTCGTACGGGAACACCCTCGCAAAAGGGTCACCTTCACCCCGATGCCGACGACCGTGTTCGAGGACCTCGACATGACGGCCAAGGCCCGCCGGATAGTCTTTTTAGGAACCCTCTCCGACGTGAAGGGCCCGGATGTGCTAGTAGACGCAGTCGCCCTGGTCCAGGACGACCTGCGGGAGTCCGGATACGTTGTGGACATCGCGGGGTCAGGGCCATTGTCCGGGGAGCTGCGCGACGCATTGGCCCAGCATAGGATCGATGACATCGTCCATCTCCTTGGACAGACGGACCCCGCCCGTGTCCTGCCTGAGGCAGAAGTGTTCGTGTCGCTCCAGCGGATCAATAACTACCCTTCGCAGTCCCTGCTTGAGGCGCTCGTCCAGGGTTGCTCGGTGATTGTGTCCGATGACGGGGACTCGAGTCTGCTCGTCCCTCCCGGCCACGGCCTGCTCGTGACGCGCACGCCGGAGTCCGTTGCGCAGGCCCTGGTAACCCACCTTGGACGAAGTCAGGCCCAGAAGCGGGCTTCGGGCCTGGCAAGCAGAGATTTCGCGGACAACACGTTCCGTGAGGACCGCAGTCTTGAGCACTACCGAGAATTGCTCGGCACGCAATGAACCTCGACGTCTGCCTTGTGACCGGCATGTATCCCACCCCTGATGCGCCCCATGGCGGCATCTTTATCGGAGACCGGGTGACCGCACTGCGCGAACGGGGCGCTAGGGTGTATCCGTTCGCGCTGCAGGTGATGGACTCCTGGCTGCTCCGGACCGTTCGACACGTGCTTCGGCGGCCGACCTCGACCCCGTGGACGACGCCGACCACACCGGCCGGGCCGAACGGGGTGTCCTTCGATGTCGTGTCGATACGTGAAGGCCTGTTGGACAAGCTCCTGAACCGCGCAACGGGCCACCGCCACCAGGCCCGGCGCCTGGGCCGAGCCGTGCGGGGTGCCGTCGGCGACAAGCACATCGATGTCGTCCATGCGCACTGGGCGTTTACGGCAGGGTCAGCAGCCGGTGGTCTCGCGCAATCACTCGATGTTCCGCTGGTCGTGACCTGCCATGGCAGCGACATCAATGAGATGGCGCGTAATCCGAGATTCACCGGCAATGTCATCTGCACGCTCGAACGTGCTGATTCGGTCGAGTTCGTGTCGCAGGCCCTCCTGGAATCGGCTCGCAGCCTCGGATTCTCGTCCCCCCGCGCCAGAGTGGTGCCCAACGGCATATGGGCCGAAGAAGTAACAGTCCCGGAATCGACGGACGAGGTGATCGCGTCGTCCCCCCGCAGAATCCTGTATGTGGGCTCTTTGCGACGCATCAAGGGCGCTGATCGACTGCCAGCACTGTACGACGCAGTGGCGGCGCAGCTCGGCGAGGAGATTGAGCTGACGATCGTGGGCAGCGGGGAGCTGGCCGACCGGCTTAGGGAGTGGGGCAGCGGTCATCGGGTCACCTTCACCGGGTTCGTGGGACGGTCCGAGGTCTTGGAGCAGATGCGCGCATCCGAGGTCCTCGTCATCCCGAGCCGCAACGAGGGCTGGCCCACCGCTGTTCTCGAAGCGCACTCCCAGGGGCTGCCGGTCGTCGCCTATGACGCCGGCGGGACGCGAGAGGCCGTAGGGGATGACAGGCTGATTTGCAGCGCGGATGCCCCTATCGAGGAACTCGCCGGGAAGATCGTCGCTGTGCTCCGGGGGGTGATCGAGATCGACCGGCGGACGCTCGCGCGGCGAGCTCAGGACTTCACGTGGACTGCGCTGGCGGATCGCACCCTGGCCCAGTACGAGGAGATCGCCGGTGACTAAGACAGCGGGTTCGGGACGCCGCGCGGCCGTGGTGTCCATGGCCGTCCTGCTCGGAACCCTTGCGGCGATCCAGGTGCTCCCGGACCAGCGGAGTCTTGGGATCCTGAGCGTGATCGTGCTTCACGGGATCCTGTACGTAATGACGCTCGCGTACATGGCGAGCCGGGTCGAGCGCACGGTTGAGATCCTCTCGGACGGACGCTTCTACCTGTTCACGATGCTGCTCATCTACGCAGTCGCAGTCCCGTTGCTAAGCCTCGTGGACGGATACCCGGCTCGTAACCTCTCACTCCTGCCGCACATCCGGGCCCGGGTGAGCTCCGAAGCGACGATCATGTACTCCCAGGCCGGATCGATCGTGCTGTATGCCGGAGCCCTCCTCGGGGCGTTCCTCGTATGGCGGCACTCAGGACGTGGTGCAGGCAGAGCCGACTCGCCGGCGCGAGGGCGAGATGAGAGTCCACAACCCACCGCGCTCACCACCGGCCTCGGTGCGGCCACCTGGTACTGGACGGCTATCTCCGCCGTCTCCACCTTCGTGTTCTGCATCCCGTTCCTCATGGGCGGATTCGATGTGCTGCGCCGCGGTGGCACCGTGATCGATATCGACGGCTTCAGTGCTATCGCAGGCGGATCCTTGCCGCTGACGCTCATCGGATTCCTGTTCTCGGCAGAAGTGATGACCGCCTCCACCCTGGTGCTGATGGCGGTGCTGTACCTGAGGTATCGCAAGGGAGGCGGCACCCTTGCGCTCGTCCTCCTGGTCGGCTTCCACCTGGCGCTCGCACTGGTGACGACCCGGACTATCCGTGCGGTCATTTTCGTGTTCGCCATCTGCGTTCTGGCTTCACTGCCCGGCCCGGCGAAGGGCCGCAAGCCGCTGACGATGGTGCTGGCCGTGATGCCGGTCCTGGTCGTTGTCATCGGCGCGCTGAATCTCGCGCCCTCCCTGCTCGACGAGTCAAACGCGAACTACGATGCGCCGACATCTCTGGCGGATCTGCTTCGAAGCGCCGACCCGTCCGGTCCGTACGACGCCTACTTCCGAGCGCTCGAGCAAGAACCCATCGCTGGGATGGCCGCCAATGCAGTGGTCTCCTTCGTGTCGTCGTTGCCCTTCATTGGCGGTTTCCTGCTTGAATCGGTTGGTGTCGACCCGACCCCTCCGCTCGCGACCTGGATGAGGTCCGAGTACCCGGAGATCTACGGGGTGGGCGGGGGGCTCGCGGCAATGCCCCAGATCGAGGGCTACCTCACTGCCGGGCTAGTGGGTTGCTTCGCCACCGGCGCGATCATGGGAATGGTGTCGCGTCTGAGCCGAACGGTGCTCGGATCGCTGTTCGTGGCCGCGCTGTCCGTCCTGTTCGCACGCGGATCCCTCGGCATCCTCGCCCAGTTGGCTGTGCCGTACGGCTTGGTCGTGGTGCTCTTCTTCGGAGTGGTGGTCCCCAAACTGATGCACCTCCCGAGCATCGGTGTGATCCGGGACGGTGTCGAGGAGGCGCGGGCCAGGAGCGGGGCGCCTTCGACCCCCTCCACCGCTGGCGGGCAGCCGTCGATCTCCGCGCAGCATTATCGAGCGTGAGCCGAGCGGTAGCGCCCCAGAAGGAGATCATGGAAGGCATCGCCCGATGAGATCACTGATGCAGCGAATCCTCGCGTCGGGTAGCTCGCGACTCGCGGCAGCCGCAATCCTCGGTCAGCTGCTCGGATTCGCATTCCTGCCGGTCCTGGCCCGGTTGTATACCCCCGGGGAGTTGGGGGCGCTCGCCTTATTCTTGACCACGGGTTCGGCAATTGGTGGCCTTGCCGCACTCCGGCTCGAACTTGCGATCGTCGTGATCGAGGACCACGCCGACGCCGTTGTCATGCGTGCCCTGTGCTATCGCGTCGTACTTGCGTTCGCCGCTGTCGTCGCCGTGGTGGTGGTCGCCCTGTTCGTGCTCGGGGGGACCACCGATATTTTTCCGTTCCAGGTCGATGGGTACTGGGCGTTGCTGCCACTGCTCGTCTTCGGGATCGGGGCGACGGCGATCGAGACCAACTGGGCTCTTCGGCTCACGGAACTCACGTCCCTATCCCTCAATAGGATCGAGAGACCGTTCTACACCAACGCCTCCCAGGCGATCTCTCCGCTGCTGGGCATCGCCAGCACTCTTTGGCTGGCACTGTCGACGGCGGTCTCCTATACGGGGACGGCATGGTGGCTCCGCCGCCGGATCGACAAATCTGCCGCAGGCGTCTTTGATGTCGATGCGGCACAGGGGGCGTCTATGCGCAGCCTGTTCGCGCGCTACCGGAGCTTCACCTTCCTTAATGGACCCAACGTCGTCGTCGACGCAGTGCGCAGTGCCGGCCTGCTGATGATGATCGGGGGTTTCTACGGGGCGTTCGACCTCGGTCAGTTCTCGCAGGCGTGGCGGCTCATGTGGATCCCAGTATCCCTGATCAGTGGGGTGGTGTCGCAGGTGGCGTTCGCGCGCCTGGCACGACTGGACGCGCCGGGCCGGTACGCCTATTTCACGAGGATCGTGCTGCTGCTCAGCGCGTGCGCGATTATGGGCGGATTGATCCTGGTGCCTACCGCGCCACACGCCTTCTCTTTACTGCTCGGTGATCAGTGGGACATCAGCGGACAGATCGCACGCGCCCTCATTCCCTGGCTAATCCTCAACATCGCTGCCTCACCGGCATCCAATGCGCTCATCGTCCTCAAGCGCCCTGGCCTGCTCTTGGCCCTGTCCTGCCTCTACGGCGTGAGCGTTCTGGGTGCCTGTATCGCGGGCGCTTCGCTGGGGTGGGACATCGTGACCACCTCGTGGCTGATCTCTGCGTGCGCCGCGGCCACCCTCGGGGTGCTTGCCGTCGTCAGCATCGCCGCCTTTCGACGTGAAGCCTTTCCCGGCCCTGCGGCTGAGGACATCGAGGGCTAGGTGTTGCGGGGCATGACGTTGTAGTTACGGAGCGGGGATGAAGGAACGGGTCCCTGACCGGCACGATGGGTGGTGTCTAGACATCCGTCGCCCGGGAGGAACCCGTTCCATGACCCACCGTAATTCGCCGCTGACCCCCGCCGGAAGACTTCGCCTGGTCCAACGTGTCGAACCTGATGGTCGCCTCATCGCTCACGTCGCCGCCGAGGCTGGGGTCGCGCGCTCGACTCTGACGGAGTGGGTCCACCGC
>DXDT01000271.1 GCA_019115335.1 Candidatus Brachybacterium merdigallinarum | reverse complement strand
GCGACGCCACCGTCGACGGCACCGTCACGTGCCTCCAGGGCAACCAGGGCTGATCTCCCGGCGCTGAGCTGAGGGCGGGCGGCACCGAGGCCCGCCCCGGCCCGTCGCGTCCGGCACCGGATCGGACGAGGTGGGCTTGCGCTCGCGCCACGGCTCGCGACGCGTGAACTCGAGGTTCCACACGCCCCGGTAGCGCTGCAGCATCTCGTCCACCACGAAGCCCACGTCGTGCGGCCGCGGGGTGGAGCGGGGCAGCACCAGCAGGCTCTGGTCCACGATGACCTGGCGGGCGTTCTCCTCCCGGCTCGCGGTGGGGAACAGCAGCACGGCGACGTCCTCCGGTGCCATGGGGAACGTCCCGCCGGGCCGGGCCTCGGGGGTGGCGGCCCACTTCTCGTCTCGATGCTGCCTGCGAGGACCCTGAGCGAGCTAGAACGAGTTAGCAAGAGTTCCGCGATCGCGATCCGCGCTTGCAAACTCGAAATAGTTCCGTTCTAATGGTCCCCGACCACACAGGTGCGAAGGCGCACGACAGGGAGGCCTCTCATGGCAACGACCATCTCTCGCAGGACACTCACCGCCGGGCTCACCGGCACCGTGCTCACGGCCGGCCTCGCAGGCTGCGGCCTCGGCGGCGGCTCGGGGGACCAGGGCGGCTCCTCGGGCTCCGGCGGTTCCGGCGCCCCGGGCGTCGAGTGCGAGGTGCCCGAGGAGAACCTCGACGACTCCGAGATCGACCGCGCCTCCGGCCTGGAGGGCGAGATCCGCTTCGCGACCCAGAACCTCAAGACCGACTTCGGCGAGTTCTTCACCGGTCTCATCTCCTCGTTCGAGGAGGCCAATCCGGGTGTGACCATCACCTGGGAGGACACCCCGCAGGCGGACGACTTCGACTCCCGCATGGTCACCGACGCCCAGACCTGCGTGATGGCCGATGTGATCAACGTGCCCGGCCCCACCATCGCCGCACTGTCCCAGGCGAACCTGCTGATGGACCTCGACACCAAGGCCCCCGGCATCGGGGAGCGGTTCATCCCCGGCGTGTGGGAGGCGAGCGTGTTCGGTAAGGACCGGATCCACACCGCCCTGCCCTGGTACTGGTCGCCCTCGGTGATCACCTACAACCGCGACCTCATGGAGAAGGCGGGCCTGGACCCCGATGCGCCGCCCACCACCTTCGAGGAGCAGTACGAGATGGCGATGGAGATCGCCGACGTCGCCGGCGGCGACTACTTCGCCATCTGGGGCAACACGGAGTGGAGCTTCGTGGACACCTGGCTGAACCACGGTGCGCAGGTGCTCGACGAGGCCGGGGAGAACTTCGTCTTCGCCGACGACCCCTTCGTGGTGGACTGGCTGACCAAGCTGCGCGAGGTCTACGAGGCCGGCGGCATCCCCAAGGACTCCGTCACGGGTGCCCCCAACCCGGGCCAGCAGTACAACGAGGGCACGTTGGTGTTCGGCACCCAGAACGCCTCGTTCCTGCGCAACGTCAAGAACAACGCCCCGGATCTCTACCCCGTCACGGACGTCTCCGCACCGCTGCACACCGGCGACTCGATCAGCTACTCCGGCCAGTACGTCGCCGTCTCCGTCACCACCCAGAACGCGCCGCTCGCACTGGCCTGGGCGGACTACGTGACCACGGCGGAGAACCAGCTCGCCTGGTCGAAGGACCCGGGCGTGGTGATCTTCCCCGCCACCCCCGAGTCGCTCGACGACCCGTTCTTCACCGAGCAGGACGAGTCCGACCCGCTGGGCAAGGCACGCCTGGTCGCGGCGGAGCAGGTGCCGATGGCGGCCGTGAACGCGGCCTCCTTCCTCATCACCGGCCAGATCCAGACCGCGATCTTGGAGGCGATCCAGCTCGCGATCACCGGCGGCTCGGACCCGCAGGAGGCGCTGAGCTCCGCCCAGGAGACCGCCAACAGCCTGCTCGAGAAGACGCGGTCCTGACCCATGGCAGCTCCCACGACCACCGCCGTACCGGCACCGCCCGCCCCGCGCGCCCCCGAGACACGCCGGGCGCGGCGGGACCGCAACGCCCCGGTCCTGTCCGGGGCGGCACGCTTCCGCCGCTGGTGGGTGCCCTACCTGTGGGCGATCCTGCCGGCAGCGGCGGTAGCGACGTTCTACGTCTACCCCTTCTTCAACACGGTGATCCTCTCGTTCACCGATGCCAAGCCCCTCGGCGGGGGCGGCGCCTTCGTGGGGCTCGAGAACTACCGGACCGTGCTGACCGATCCGGACTTCCACCGTGCGCTGATCAACTGCCTGGTCTACGCCGTGGTGACCGTGCCGCTGCTGGTGCTGCTGCCGCTGCTGCTGGCGGTGCTGGTGCAGAAATCCGTCCCCGCGATCGGCGTGTTCCGCTCGCTGTTCTACGTCCCGGCGATCGCGTCGGTCGTCGTGGTGGCGCTGGCCTGGTCGTTCCTGCTCAAGGACAACGGCTCGATCAACGAGCTGCTGGTGTCCCTCGGCGTGGTCGACGGGCCGGTCCCCTTCCTCACCCAGCGCTGGTGGCTGCTCGCCAGCTCCATGGCGGTGTCCGTCTGGAAGGGCCTGCCCTACTTCATGATCCTGTACCTCTCGGCGCTCGCGAACGTGGACAACAGCCTCCACGAGGCCGCCGAGATGGACGGCGCCGGAGCGGTGCGCCGCTTCTGGACGGTCACCGTGCCCGGCGTGAGGGTGATGATGTTCCTCGTCGCCGTGCTCGCCGCGATCAACGCCATGAAGGTGTTCTCCGAGGTGTTCCTGCTCTCCAACGGCTCCGGCGGCATCGGCGGCCGGGCCTCGACGCTGGCCATGTACATCCGTGAGGTGGGCATCGCCGACAGCACCTACGGCTCGCTCGGCCAGGGCTCCGCCGCCTCCGTGGTGCTGTTCCTGCTGACCATCGGGCTGATCCTCGCCAGCCGTCGCTTCAACACCCAGATCGAGGAGCAATGAGCGCCACCACCACCGCCTCCCGTCCCCGCCCGGCCCTCCGCCGCTCCCCCTGGTGGAGACGCGCCAAGGGCCGCGCCACGGCGCTGCGGTACGTACTGCTGATCACCGTGCTGGTGCTGCTCATCGGCCCGCTCGTGGTGCCGCTGCTGGGCGCCTTCAAGGGCCCCGGGGAACCGGTCTTCGGCCCGAACGCCTCCGTGATCCCGCACGATCCCAGCCTGACCGGCTTCGTCTCGCTGATCGAGCAGACCAATCTGGTGCGCGCCGTCGGCAACAGCCTGTTCATCGGCGCCCTCGCCGTCGGCAGCCACCTGGTGCTGGCCACCGTCGGCGGGTACATCCTCTCCCGCAAGGGGTGGAAGGGCCGCAACCTGCTGCTGCTGCTGATGATGTCGGCGCTGATCTTCCCCTTCGAGTCGATCATGGTCTCCCTGTTCGCGCAGGTGCGGGACCTCGGCCTCTACGACACCCTGCTCGGCGTGTGGCTGCCCGGCATGCTGGGCCCCTTCCACCTGCTGCTGATGCGTGCCGCCTTCCTCGGCGTGCCGGACGAGCTCGAGGACGCCGCCCTGCTCGATGGGGCGGGGGAGTGGAAGCGGTTCTGGAGGGTCTTCCTGCCGCAGACCCGCGGCGCACTGACCATCGTGGCGCTGACCTCCTTCCTCTACGCGTGGGAGGACTACCTGTGGCCACTGCTGGTGCTGCGCACCGGGGACAACTTCACGATGATGCTCGAGCTGGCCCGACTGCAGTCCGCCTTCGGCTTCGACTACCGCGTGGTCCTGGCCGGCGCGATCGTCGCCCTGGTCCCCGTGACGGTGATGTTCTTCTTCACCCAGAAGTTCTTCTTCCGCGGCATCGAGGAGGGAGGTCTGAAGTTCTGACCCCGGCCCGGCAGGGCCCCGGGCGCCGCCCCCGAGCACGGTGACGGCGCCCCTGCACCGGCGACGTACCCACCCCACCCACCACCGCGACGGCGCGGTGAGATCGGAAGGCAGTGCACATGGACGGACGATTCGGACGACGAACCCTGCTGGGAGGTGCGGTCGGTGCGGTCGCCGCCGCGACCGCCGCTCCCGCCCTGGCCGACGGCCGGAAGGGCGCCTCCCCGGCCCCCGGCTTCTGGAGGCGCCCCTCGAAGCTGGGCCGCGCCGACCGGGTGTTCCTGCACCGCGGCCTGGTGCACGGCGCGTGGGTGCGCTCCGGGCCGGAGGACGGCTGGTACCCGGACGCGGAGCTCTGGAACGCGGCCGGGTTCACCACCCCGCAGTTCTACGCCGAGCACCTCGCCGAGAGCGCGATGCAGCGCCTGGAGTACTCCGAGGACGTCATGCGCGGCCTGCACCAGGCGACCTGGGCGCTCGCCCGCGCCCCCTACGGCGAGCAGAACCTCACGCAGCTCCCCGACCCGCACGAGGACTGGATGACCCCCGCCATGCGGGAGAACACCCGGGACCTGCTCTCGATCTGCTTCGGCGACGAGGAGGCGTTCAGCCCCGAGCTGCGGGACTACCTCGCCGGGGCGATGGCGAAGGTGCACGAGGAGCACCCGTGGGTGCTCACCCACACCAATCAGGCCCTCGGCCAGTACCCGGACGAGGACATGGCCGACTACCTCGCCACCGCGGGGCCGGACATGATCACCTGGGACTGGTACCCGTGGATGCAGGGCAAGAGCACGGCCTCCTCCATCACCGGCCACTACCGCCAGCTCGCCCGCTACCGCCGCCACGCGCTCGCCGGCCACGACGGCTCCGGCGAGGCGCCGATCGCCTTCGGCCAGTACACGATCGGGTTCCGCATGTCCTCGGACAACGGGATCCGCCAGCAGCGCCGCGTGTACATCTCCGAGTCGCAGCAGAACCTCCAGCCGTACCTCACCTGGGCCGCAGGCGGGAAGTGGCTGTCGATGTTCCGCTGGGAGCTGGACGAGGACTACTACAACGAGGAGGAGGACGTCCTGTGGGAGTCCGACGGGCTGTTCCTCACCGACGCGGAGGAGAACCCGCTGCCCGCCTACCACCGCTACCAGCGCATCAACCGGGACATGGCCACCTTCTCGCCGTACCTGGTGCGCCTGCGCTCGCGCTCGGTGGGACTGCTGCGCGGCGCGCTGCAGGACGGAACGTCGTCTCCCGCCCCCGCCGGCCTGCCGGACTGGAGCCCGTCGCTGGATACGAGCGCGGGGATCGTCGGCCTCGAGGCCGCGAACATCGGCACCGCCAACAACGGGCACCCCGGTGACGTGTTCGTGGGGAGCTTCGGCGCGCTGCCGGAGATGTCCGCCGGCGAGAACCAGGGCGTGCTCGCCGATCGCGGTGAGGCCGCCGCCTTCATGCTCGTCAACGGCATGGCGGTCTACAACGACCACGCCACCGATCCGTACGCCACCGGAGGCGGCGGCGCGGAGACCCGCCAGCGCGTCACCGTCACCGTGGATCCCCGCGCCGTGCGCGCCGGCACCCGGGGCCGCTCGCTGTCCCTGCACACCCTGGACCGCTCCACGGGCAGGCCCGTGCCGGTGCAGCTCGCGAAGCGCGGGGACCTGCGGGAGTTCACCGTCGACCTCGACGGCGGGGCCGGCGAGCTCTTCCTCTGGGGCTGAGGCCCCCCCCGGGCGGCGGGCCGGGGCATGT
>DXDT01000270.1 GCA_019115335.1 Candidatus Brachybacterium merdigallinarum | reverse complement strand
GTCCAGCGCGCCGGAGCGGATCAGCATGTCCGTGATCTCCAGGGCCTGCTCGCCGGTGTCCGGCTGGGAGACCAGCAGCGCATCGGTGTCCACACCGAGCTTCTTGGCGTACTCCGGGTCCATCGCGTGCTCGGCATCGATGAAGGCGGCGATGCCGCCGTTGCGCTGAGCGTTGGCCACGGCGTGCAGGGCCAGGGTGGTCTTGCCCGAGGACTCCGGGCCGTAGACCTCGACGATGCGGCCGCGGGGCAGGCCGCCGATGCCGAGGGCGGCATCCAGGGCGACCGAGCCGGTGGGGATGACCTCGACCGGGGGCCTGGTGTCATCGCCGAGGCGCATGATCGAGCCCTTGCCGAACTGGCGGTCGATCTGGGCGAGAGCGGCATCGAGCGAGGAGCCGCGGTCCTTCGAGTTCTTCGCGTTCTTCGTGGGTGCGGGCATGAGCTGTGTTCCTTCCGAGGTGCCGGGGATGCCGACGTGTTGACCGTGCGGCCACACTAGGCGGCGCTCCCGACAATTGAGGCGTGTCCCGACCCGTTGTGGACAACCAGGCGTGGGGAGGAAGCGTCCGATCTCCGGAGACCGTCAGCGGCCACTGTACCCGAACAGATGTTCGAACGCGGCGTGTCACGGTGGGCGTGTCGCACGCGATTCCGCGGCTGCTCGGCGGTCGGCCGGGCCCCCGAGGCTGCGGCGAGCGGCATGCACGCCGCAGGAGCGCGACGCCGCCCGGCACGCCGCGCCACCGAGGGGCACCCTCGGAGGGCACGAGACGCTCGGGCGTCAGGAGCGGCGCTTGACCTGCATCGGGATCTCCCAGCGGTCCTGCTCGGGGACGTCCATCGCATCGCACAGGGCGGTCCAGACCCGTCGCACGGGCACTCCGTCGGCGAGCGCCTGCTCAGCGGTCACCCCGCCGACGTCCTCGAGAACCAGCCCGCGGATGTGGATGCCGGCCAGGGTCGGTCCGAAGACATGGTCAGCCAGTTCCTGGAACTCGCTGCGCCGCACCTCAGCGCGCGCCGACCAGGGTGCCGGTCTCGTCGGCGAGGGAGTCCGGGATCGTGTCCGGGACGGTCACGCCCTCGGTCAGCGCGATCCGATCGGAGACCTCCCGCAACACATAGGACAGCGGCAGGCCGAGCGCATCGGTCACGGAGACCAGGAGCTCGCTGGAGGCCTCCTTCTGCCCGCGCTCGATCTCGCTGAGGTACCCCAGGGAGACCCGGGCGTCCGAGGAGACCTGCCGGAGAGTCCGGCCCTGGGAACGACGGGCGTTGCGCAGCACGTCACCGAGCTCCTGTCGGAACAGCACCATGGACTTCCCTGCCTTCCTCTGAACGTGCAGTGCATCGCCTCCGGAATGGATTCGCGTCATGTTCGTCATCGTCATCACGATCAGTGCAACGCGCTTCGAGCCGAAGGTGTTCCCCGAGTGTAGAGGGACCTCCGCCACGTCCGCTGGGAATTGTGAACGACCGGACTCCTTCAGCCCTCCCGGTGGCCCCTCTCCGTCCGGCGCGGACGCGGCTCCGATCAGTCCAGAGCCGCTCTGAGCTCGGTGATCGCCGCCGCGACCGTGGCCGTGCGCACCGCAGAGCGGTCCCCGTCCAGGTGCAGCAGCGTGGTGCTGGTCTCGCCGTCCCGGCGCGCCAGACCGATCCACACCGTGCCCGCGGCGATGCCCCGCGCATCCGGGCCGGGACCGGCGACGCCAGTGGTGGAGACCGCGAGGTCCGCGTCGTACAGCTCCCGCGCCCCCTGCGCCATGGCGGCCGCCACCTCGGCGGTGACGGCCCCGTTCCGCTCCAGCTCCGCGGCGGGGACCCCCAGCACCCGGGTCTTGGCGACCTCCGTGTAGCAGGCCGCTCCCCCGGCGATCACCGCACTGGCTCCCGGAACGTCCACCAGGCGCGCCACCACGGCCCCGGCGGTCAGGGACTCGGCGGTGGCGATGCTCATCCCGCGCTCGAGCGCCCGCTCGATCACCGCGGCCGGATCCGCGATGGCGGTGAAGGCTCCCGCGCTGCTCACGCGGCACCTGCCGAGAGCGCCTCACGCCGCAGGCGCATGCCGTCCTTGATGTTCACCAGGCCCGACCACACGGTGAGCACCACAGCCAGCAGCACCAGGGACCAGCCGATCCAGAAGGCCGGAGCCCACCAGATCTCGAAGGGGATCAGGCAGAAGGTGATCGCGATGGTCTGCACCATCGTCTTGGCCTTCCCCGCCCAGTTCGCCGGCAGCGCGCCGTGCTTGAGGATCGTGAAGCGCATGATCGTGATGCCGAACTCGCGCACCAGGATCAGGATGGTCATCCACCAGGGGATGTACTCCCAGACCGAGAGCATTACGAACGCCGCCCCGGTCATCGCCTTGTCCGCGATGGGGTCCATGAGCTTGCCGAAGTCGGTGATGAGGTTCCGGGTGCGGGCGAGGTGGCCGTCCAGGAAATCGGTGATCATCGCCGCCACGAAGATGGCAGTGGCCACGAGACGTCCTCCCACCGACTCCGGGTACAGCGCAGCCACCACGATGAACAACGGCACCATGGCGCAGCGGACCATGGTCAGGATGTTCGCGATGTTCCACAGCGGGACCGGCTGCGGGGAAGGTGCGCTCACCAGGGCTCCTCGTTCCTCGGGCGGATGCGGGTCAGCGACCGGTGAGGCTCCATGCGTCCTCGCTCTCCGACTCGTCCGCGTCATCGTAGTAGTCCGGGGCGACGTCCTCCCCGTCGTGATCCAGCGGATCCGTGCCGTACCGGTCCTGCTCCGCCGCCGGTGGGGCGGCCTCGTCGAACGAGTCCTCCGCCGGGGCCTCGGCGGCGGGCTGCTGCGGCACGTCCTCCCCCCGGATCCGGGCGATCGCGGAGGCCAGGTCATCGGGGTGGACCAGGACATCGCGCGCCTTCGATCCCTCCGACGGGCCGACGATCTCCCGGGATTCCAGCAGGTCCATGAGGCGCCCTGCCTTGGCGAAGCCCACCCGCAGCTTGCGCTGCAGCATCGAGGTGGAGCCGAACTGCGTGGTGACCACCAGCTCAGCCGCCTGCAGCAGCACCTCGAGGTCATCACCGATGTCCTCGTCGATCTGCTTGGAGGGCGCGGCGACGGTGACGTCCTCGCGATAGCTCGGCTTCATCTGAGCCTTGACGTGGTCGACGACCTTGTGGATCTCCGACTCGTTGACCCAGGCGCCCTGGACGCGCATCGGCTTGGCCTTGCCCATGGGGTGGAACAGGGCATCGCCCTGTCCGATCAGCTTCTCCGCGCCCACCGAGTCCAGGATCACCCGCGAGTCCTGCAGGGACGAGGTGGAGAAGGCGAGTCGACTGGGCACGTTCGCCTTGATGATGCCGGTGACGACGTCCACGGAGGGTCGCTGCGTGGCCAGGATCAGGTGGATCCCGGCCGCGCGGGCCAGCTGGGTGATCCGCTGGATAGAGGCCTCCACGTCCCGTGGGGCGACCATCATCAGGTCCGCGAGCTCATCGACCACCACCAGCAGATACGGGTAGGGGGCGAGCTTGCGCTCGCTGCCGGCGGGCACGGTGAGCTCTCCGGAGCGGACGGCCTTGTTGAAGTCGTCGACGTGCTTGAACCCGAAGGCGGAGAGGTCGTCGTAGCGGGCGTCCATCTCCTTGACCACCCATTCGAGGGCCTCGGCGGCCTTCTTGGGGTTGGTGATGATGGGGGTGATCAGGTGCGGGATGCCTTCGTAGATCGTCAGCTCCACCCGCTTGGGGTCCACCAGCACCATGCGGACCTCCTCCGGGGTGGACCGCATCAGGATCGAGGTGATCAGGGAGTTGATGAAGCTGGACTTGCCGGCACCGGTCGCACCGGCGACCAGCATGTGAGGCATCTTGGCGAGGTTCGCGACCACGTAGCCGCCCTCGACGTCCTTGCCCACGCCCATCACCAGCGGATGCTCATTGCGGCGGGCGACGGGGCTGCGCAGCACGTCGCCGAGGACGACGGTCTCGCGATCGGTGTTGGGGATCTCGATGCCGATGGCCTTCTTGCCGGGGATCGGCGAGAGAATGCGCACGTCCGCGCTGGCCACGGCGTAGGAGATGTTCTTCTCCAGGGCCGTGACCTTCTCGACCTTGGTGCCGGGGGCGAGCTCGACCTCGTATCGCGTGACCGTGGGCCCGCGGGAGAAGCCGACCACCTCGGCACTGACCTTGAACTGCTCGAAGACCTCGCCGAGCGCCGCGACGACCTGGTCGTTGACCTCGGAGCGGGTCTTGTGCGGCGGCCCCTCGAGCAGGAAGGACGAGTCCGGCAGGGTGTAGACGACGTCCCCGGCCAGCTCCAGCTGCTCGCCGGCGCGCGGCAGATCCCCCATCGGGGGCTCGACCAGCTCCGGCTCCTTCGCCTCGGCCTCGGGAGCCGCGGCGGCAGCAGGCTTCTTCG
>DXDT01000269.1 GCA_019115335.1 Candidatus Brachybacterium merdigallinarum | reverse complement strand
GCCCTCGGCCTGCAACCGGTCCAGGGTCGGTGTGTGCAGCTCCGGCACCTTCGACCCCAGTGCCCAGGACCCGTGGTCATCGGTGACGAGGAGCAGGACATGAGGCTGTTCAGAGGTGGTCATGCTCGAAGAGTAGACAATCCCGTCCGGTGAGAGCGGCGGATTCAGCAACCCTCGACACTCACCCCTGCCCCTGCCCCCTTGTGTCTCACCAAGTGATCACAGGAGGGGTGTTCGATCACCGCAAGCGAAGCGGGGCGGGCGGCCGCGGAGATGCACTTTCCTCGTGCAGATCCGTGGACATCATGTACGTCACGTACACGATTCCACCGCGGCGAGCCGGTACCTGAGACCCTCTCTGAGCTCACGATGCGGACGCACATCGCGCATACGGGCGATGGAACGCCACGGGATATCGGATTCAGCGCTGGTCGCTCCCCGCGGGGCACGAGGTCCACCGGTACACCCAAGAGATCCTCCAGCTGCCGCTGGATGCCGATGAGGTCGAGGAGACTCATCCCGTCAGGGAGGTCGACGAGGACGTCGACGTCGCTTCCCACAAGCTCATCACCTCGCGCCGTGCTGCCGAAGATCTCCGGGCGTGTCACGCCGTGACGACGCAGGGTCTCGAGCATCTGCGCGCGGTGAGCGACCACTCGCCACCCGGCGGGGCCGCCGAGTGGCACCCGCGCAGCCGCCGAGCTCTCGACTTCGGGCCCGTTTGTACCCGACCACCACGGCACACCAACTCTCGTCCTCACTCCGGAAAGACCACGGGGCGGCCCGTCGAGTACTGACGAGAACGGCCGAATCGGCCCCTTTTTGGCCAGATCACCCGGCCATACGCCAGTACTCGACGGTGCGGGGCCGGGTCAGTCCGTGCTCGAGGGGAGGAGGAGGGGGACGGGCGGCCCGACCTCTCCCAGGAACTGGCCGTCGACGATGTTGCGGAACCCGGAGAGCATGAGCGTGCCGTCCGCGTCCCGCAGGGCTTGGCCTGCGTAGTAGTCGCTGGGGCCCACCGGGCGCGCGCCGGCGATGTCCCAGGGGCCGAGGGCGCTGTCCCCGCGGGCCACCCAGATCTCGCTGCCGCCGGGGGTGCGGGAGGCCTCAGGCACCTGGGACTGGGCGCAGGAGAAGAGCAGCCAGTGCTGTCCGTCCTCGACGAACTGCTGACAGACCTCCAGGTGCCAGAACCCGGCGGGGTCGGTCAGCGGCGGCTGCACCTCCCAGGTATCGAGGTCGCGGCTCACGGCGTGGCCGACGACTCCTCGGCCTGCCACCTCCCCCTCACGGGAGCGGGCGGTGATGAGCATGTGCCACAGGCCGTCGTCTCCGGCGAACACGAAGGGGTCGCGCCAGTGCACCTCTCCGGCTGCCGCAGGATCGGCCTCGTACCAGCGGGGGTCTGCTTCGAGAGCCGCGGGCGCGACGCGGTCGAAGGTGCGGCCGTCGAGCGAATCGGCCCAGCCGATGCGTTGGACCGTGCCGTTCTCCGCGGCGCTGACCCCGGTGTAGAACAGCCGGACCCTCCCGTCGGGGAGTTCCAGGGCGCTTCCGGTCCAGCAGGCCCGGGAGTCGAAGGCCGGTTCGTCAGCGTGCACGAGCGCGTCGCTGACCAGTTCCCAGTCGCCGCCGGGGCCCCGTACGGCATGGCCGATGGCGGCTCGCTGGTGCCGGCGGTCGGGATCCTGCAGTGCCCGCGAGGCACGCAGGAAGAAGAGGTGAGATTCGGCGGCGGTGGGGAGGAACCAGTGGTCCCACACCCAGTGATCGGGTAGACGCAGCACTGTTCAGCCTTTCAGCCCGGAGGCGGATATCGACGTGACGAAGGAACGTTGGAAGAGGAAGAAGACTGCCAGGACGGGCAGGGTGATCATGGTGGCGTAGGCCATCACCTCGCCCCAGACGGTGTTGAGCTGGAAGAAGTACTGCATTCCGACCGAAGAGGGCCGCAATGCTTCGTCCTGGACGACCATCAGGGGCCACAGGTACTGGTTCCAGGCGGGCAGCATGGTGATGATCGCGACCGTGGCGAAGGTGGGCCCGGACAGCGGCACGATCACGCGCCGGTAGATCCCGAACCAGCTGGCGCCGTCCATGCGTGCCGCTTCGTCGAGCTCCCGCGGGATGTCGTTGAACTGCTGGGTGAACAGGAAGATGGCCAACGCATTGGCGATGAACGGCATCACCTGCACGGAGTAGCTGTTCAGCATCCCCTGTGACAGCAGCAGCCCGTCGGTCTCCCAGGACAGGAACGGCAGGTGAGAGACCCAGAAGACCATCGGTACGGCGATGGCCTCGAAGGGGACCATGAGGGTGGCGAGGACGAGGGTGAGGATGAGGCCCTTCCCTCGCCAGCGCATGCGGGAGAGTGCGAAGCCGAGCATCGAGTTGATGATCAGCCCGATGCCGACGATCAGGCTGGTCACCAGGAGCGAGTTGGCGATGAAGCGGGCTGCGGGGACCCGCTCGAGCACTCCTGCGTAATTGTCGAGAGAGAGGTTGCCGACGGGCAGGAACGCTGCGATCGATCGCAGATCGGAGAAGATCTGCGTCTCGGGCTTCAGGCTCGACATGACCATGAAGAGGATCGGGAGGCTGGTGAAGAGGGTAGCTGTCACCAGGCCGACGTAGATCCAGGCCTTGCCACGGCGGCGGCGCCGTTTCAGGCCACCTCCGCTGGAGGCTTGATCGGGGCGGGCGGGGGCGGTGCGTGTGGTGGTCATCGTGTCAGTCCTTGTCTCGAGTCAGCCAGCGCTGCACCAGGGAGATGACCAGGACCAGCACGAAGAAGATCAAGGAGATCGCGGCGCCGTATCCCATGTCCTGCTCTCGGTAGCCGCGGCGTACGGCGTGGAAAACGATCGAGGAGGTGGAGCCCTGGGGCCCGCCCTGTGTCATGACGTCGATCTGGACGAACAGGCCCAGCGCTGCGATGGTGATCGTGATCAGGATGAAGACCATGGTCGAACGGAGCCCAGGCCAGGTGACGTGGCGGAACTTGTACCAAGCGGACGCGCCGTCCAGTTCGGCGGCCTCGTAGAGGGCCGGGTCGATCATCTGCAGTCCGGAGAGCCAGATGATCATGTGCATCCCGAACGCCTGCCAGACCGAGAGCACGACGATCGAGGCGAGCGCGGTCTGCTCCTCCTGCAGCCAGGCGAACGGTTCCCAGGCACCGAACGTGATCTGTTCCAGCATCGAGTTGATCAGGCCGTTCCCCTGGTACATGAAGCTCCACAGCACAGAGACGACCACCATCGAGGTGACCACCGGCATGAAGATCAGTGTCCGGAAGACGGCAGTGCCCTTCACCTTCGCATTCACCAGCAACGCGATGGCCAGGGCGAGAGCCGACTGCAGCGGCACCACGACCACGGCGAAGACGATGGTGTTGCGCAGGGACTGCAGGAACAGCGGATCACTGGTGAAGGCGCGGATGAAGTTGTCCAGGCCCACGAACCGCGGAGGGTTCGGGGAGATCACTCGGGCGTTGGTGAAGGAGAGGCCGAAGGTGATCAGGATGGGGGCCACCAGGAACATGGCCAGCAGGATGAGTGCAGGGGCGGCCAGGACCCAGGCCTGGCGCTCTTCGGATCTCAGGGATCGCGCCCGTGAGCTCCGGGTCAGCGCTGCCATAGAGAACTCCTCGTTGTCATGGGGAACTCCTTGATCGGGAGGGCGGCCCGCAGCTTGCGCGGGCCGCCCAGGTCACCGAGGGTCCTCAGAAGCCGTAGCCGTCGTTGGATTCGATGTTCGCGTCGATGTCGGCCACGGCCTGATCGAGCGAGGTCTGGACGTCGGAGCCGGCCATGATGTCGCGCATGATCCGGTCGAACACGCTGGAGATGACCGGGTAGGCGGGGGTCTCCGGGCGCACCAGGGCGTACTCGCGGGAGATCTCGTAGATGGGCTCCAGCGCCCCGTCGGGCTGGTAGTGCTCGGTCTGTTCGACGGCGGTGGGGGTGGTGGGGAACGTACCGATGGCATCGGAGTAGGCGACCAGGTACTCGTCCTGCAGGAGAAACGAGAGGAACTCCGAGGCGGCCTCGACGTTCTGGCTGCTGCTGGAGATCCCCCACTGCCACGAGCCCGCGCCGGTCTTCGACCCGGCCCCGAAGTCCGGCGGGGGCAGCACGAGCACCTCGTCGGCGCCGTGCACGTCCATGGCCTGCAGGACCTGCCAGCCTCCGGCCCAGACCAGCGGAACGATGCCCTGGGTGAAGTCGGTCCCGCCGGTGGTCGGCGTGGTCGAGGCCCAGCCGTTGGTGAAGACGGACTGGAACCAGTTTCCGAACTCGAGCGCTTCGGGACCGTTGAGCACACCGTCCGCGGTCAGGAAGGACGAGCGGTCGATCAGGTCGCCGCCGAAGCTCTGCAGCAGGGGCGCGTAGGCGTAGGGCCACCACTCGGCGACGTCCCAGACCCCCAGATCGATGGCGAACTCGTAGTCGGGCAGTTCGGACAGCGCGGCGAGGGCCTCGTCGAACTCCTCGCGATTCCACGGGGAGTCGACCTCGGGGATCCGCAGCCCCGCCGCTTCCAGAGCGGAGCGCCGACCCAGCAGTGCCAGTGCAGTGTCGTAGGGACCCACGGAATAGACCTGGTCCTGGAAGCGGCCGATGGTGGTGGGCAGCATCGTGTCCAGGACCGTCTGGTCGATCTCGAGCGGTGCGAGGTATCCGGCCCATGCCCAGTTGGGCATGATCGGGGCGTCGAGGTCCAGGATGTCCGGCAGGTCGCCAGAGGTCGCCGCCGCGACGATCGCGTCGTTGTAAGAGGCCTGGGGGAAGGACTCCAGCACGATCTCGACCTCGGACTGGGCGTTGAAGTCGGCGACGATCTGCTCGATGACGGGCAACTCCTCCTCGTTCCCGCCGGCGTGGGTCCACATCCTCAGTTGGCTGGCGGTGCCACCGCCGCGGCTGGACTGGGAGGAACAGCCCGCGGCGAGGGTGAGGGCGGGGGCGGTGAGGGCGGCGGTTCGGATGAGGTCACGGCGTTTCATCGGTCACTCCTTCGTGAGTGATGGGTGGGGACACCCATCGGGTTTATCGATTAACTCGCGGGATCAATGGACATGTATGCGGGCTATGCGTCGGTGGATGTGGACGGGGTATGCGGTGGTCGATCTCCCCGGGTTGGACGGGCGACCTGGACCGCAGGGGGCTCAGGGTCGCATCGATGCGCCCGGGGGTCCGGTGGAGCTCCTGATCACCAGGGGTGCAGGCTGCAGGACCGGCCCTGGCGCCGTCGTCGCGGAGTCTCGGTATCGCTCATCGAGCAGCATCCGGATGGCCCATTCGCCCATCTCCGCATGCGGGAGGCGAACGGTGGTCAGGGGCGGATCGACGAGGGTGGCTACGAGTTCGAGGTTGTCGAAGCCGACGACGGACAGGTCCTCCGGGATCGACAGACCACGGCGCCCTGCCTCCCGATAGACCCCTGTGGCCATCTCATCGTTGAAGCACACGATGGCCGTGGGCCGTGCACGCTCCAGCAGTTTCGCGACCCCGGCATCCGAGACGCCGGGCTCGTTGCGTGACTCCTCGATGAGATCGGGGTCGACGGCGATCCCGCGCTCCTCAAGGGCTTTGCGGTATCCCTCGAGGCGGAGCTCGGCGGCGATCGCGCGGGCCGGGTCCTCGTTGAGGAATCCGATCCGGCGGTGGCCGAGGTCGACGAGGTGATGAACGGCTGCCACTACCCCGCCCGCCTCATCCGGGACCGTGGCCGGGACCGCGTGGTCGTCGGCGAACCCGTCGACGATCACGAGGTTCTCCGGGAGGCCTTCGGGGAGCGTGACCCGCCGGTGCTGCATGCTGGCGTAGATCACGCTCTCGATGCCGTCTCGGCGCAGCTCGCGAACGGCGGTGAGCTCGGTGCTGGGCAGTTCCCCGGTGTTGACCATGAGCAGGGTGTGCTCGAAGGTGCGTGCGGCCTCGCTGGCGGCACGGATGATCTCCACCGCGTGGGGGGTGGTGGCGATGCGGTCGGAGATGAAACCAACGGTCGGTGTCTTCTTCGTGCGGAGGGAGGCGGCGTGGCCATTGCTGACGTAGTTCAGCTCCCGTGCGGTGTCGCGGATCCGCGCCTGGGTCTCTGCAGACGCCCGACCATCTGCCCGGCCGCGCAGCACCATGGATACGGTGGCCGCGGAGACTCCCACTTTGTCTGCCACGTCGCGCAACGTCGGCTGCATATCGCCACCTCCTCCTCGAGTGATGGACACAGTAGCGAGCGCACACCCGGGAAGTCAATCGCTTAACGTGACGGAGTTCAGGAGGATCCCGGCGGCACGCCTCGGAGCCGGGTTCGCCCGTCAGGATCGAGGTCGCTCGTCAGGGCCGGGTTAGTTTTTCACGGCTGCGTCCGCTCGATGATCCTCCGCATCGCCTCCCCGGCCGCCACCGACTCCCCCGCACCGATGGCGCGGGCGACCTCGAGGTGAAGGTCGAGGTCGTGCGGTTCCGGCACCAGGCCGGCGCGTTGGTGCAGCGCCCGGTTGCGCAGCCCTTCTTCGATCACGGCGCCCAGGCGGATGAACATGGCGTTGCCGGAGAGGTCGAGCACGGCGGTGTGGAGGGCGCGATCGGCCGCGAGGAACGCGGTGGGGTCCGGATCGGAGGCGGCGGCGTTCAGCGCGGCAGCAGCGGCCTGGAGCATCGCGAGCCCCGAGGCTGGCTCGGCCTCCGTCTCCCCGGTCGCTCCCGCCGCCTCGTCGGCCCCCACTTCCCTCACACCCGCGCCCGAGGGCTCGCGGGCAGCACCCGCCACCCGGGCCGCCTGGGCGGCGGCGGCCGGTTCGATCGCGAGGCGCAGGGCGCGCAGCTCGGCGAGCTGGCAGGCGGCGTCGGGGCCGGCCAGGCGCCAGCGCACCACCTGTGCATCGAGCGTGTTCCACTGCTCGGGGCCGAGCACTCGCAGCCCCACCCGTCGACCGGCGCTGAGCATGCCGAGCGACGTGAGCACGCGGGTCACCTCCCGCACCACGGAGCGGGAGGCACCTGTACGTGAGACGAGCCCGTCGACGGTGTCGGCGTGCCCGGTGGGCAGCTCGCCGGAGACGATCGCCCGGCCCAGCTGGTCCAGGGCCCGCGCGAACGCGGTGGTGGGGGTGCTCATGCCTGGGAGACGGGCGAGATCACCAGCTCGTCGATCCGCACATGGGCGGGGGCCTCGAGCGCGAAGCTCACGGTGCGGGCGATGTCCTCCGGGGTGAGCATCACCGAGCGCGCGCCCTCATCGGGCACCTCGGGGCGCTGCTGGAGGAAGTCGGTGGCGACATCTCCAGGGCACAGGTGGGTGGCGCGGACCCCGTGCGCGGCCTCCTGCTGGTTCAGGGTGCGGACCAGGGAGGACACGGCGGTCTTGGAGGCCGAGTACGCCACGCCCGCGCCGGGCTGGAAGGACCATCCGGCGTAGGAGGAGATCGCCACGACCACTCCCCCGCTCTCGCGCAGGGCGGGGAGGGCGGCGTCGATGGTGGCGGCGACGGCGGTGAGGTTGGTGGCCACGATCGCCTCGAAGGAGTCCATCTCCTGGTCGTCCCAGCGGCGCTGCGGGGAGTTCAGTCCGGCGGCGAGCACGAGCGCATCGAGCCGGCCGAAGTGCTCGCTGACCGTGCGGGCGGCGTCGGCGATCGCGGCCCGGTCCTGGACGTCCAACGGGACGGCGAGCGCGGTGCCGCCCGCGGCGGTGATCTCCTCCACCACGGCTTCCAGGGCCTCGCGCCGGCGACCGCTGACGGCGACCGACCAGCCGTTCGCGGCGGCGGCGAGGGCGCTCGCGCGGCCCATGCCGCTGCCTCCACCGGTGATCCAGACGGTGCGGGTGCGGGAGGCGGTCATGCGGGGTCCTTTCGTCGGCGGGGCCGGTTCTGTCGTGAGCGGGGTCGCGCCCACCCCTCAATAGTATGCTTTTACGCGACGGGTCGTGACGACCGACGGCGCCGCACACAGACAGCACGACGAGAAGGAGACATGACGATGGAGTTGGACCTGCGAGACAAGGTGGTCATCGTGACCGGGGCGGCGCGCGGCATCGGCGCGCAGATCGCGCAGCGCTTCGCCGCCGAGGGCGCGAAGGTCACGGCCTTCGACCTCGCCTTCCCGGAGGCTGACGAGACCGGCGCGGCCGGCGCGCCCGGCGCGGGGCAGAGCGTGGAGCAGGTCACCTGCAACGTCGCGGATCCGGAGTCGGTGCGGGCGGCGGTGGACCAGGTCGCCGCGCGTCACGGCGGCATCGACGTGCTCATCAACAATGCGGGCATCAACGTGGTGGGCGATGTGGCGGATGTGCCCTGGGAGCGGTGGAAGACCTGCTTCGACGTGAACGTGGGCGGGGTGTTCCTCATGAGCCAGGCCGTGGCCGAGCACATGAAGCAGGCCCGCTCCGGCCGGATCATCAACGCCGCCTCGTTCGCCGCGATCATCCCCAGCGTGGGCAGCGCCGCCTACGCCGCCTCGAAGGCCGCCGTGGTCTCGCTGACCCGCGTGCACGCCTCGGAGCTGGGCCCGTACGGCATCACCGTGAACGCCTACGCCCCCGGGATGGTGCCCACCGCGATGAACGGCTTCGCCGAGATGCCGCAGGAACAGCAGGACCGCCTGCTGGACACCCTGTCGCTGCGGCGCTGGGAGAGCGCGGACGACGTCGCGAACCTGCTGATCTTCCTGGCCAGCGACCAGGCCGCCTACATCACCGGCACCCTGCACGACGTCTCCGGCGGCAAGCTCGCCACCCAGATCCCGGCGGTCGCGCACGGGCGGTGAGGGGACGCTCGACGCGAGACGGGGCGGCGGCTGACCGGGATCCGGTCAGCCGCCGCTCTGCCTCGCGGTTCACGCGCGCCGCGGTCAGGAGTAGACGATCTCCGCAGCGTGGACGCGGGCGCTCGCTTCGGTCAGGACTCCCAGCAGGTCACCCTCCGCCGCGGCGAACGACTTCCCGTCGATCGCGAGCGGCGCACCGAAGACGACCACCGGGGCTCCGAGCCCCGGGCAGCTGACGGCCTCGTCGATGGACAGGCCGCCCACCGCCTGCACCGGCACGGTCGTCGCGCGGACGATGGCCTCCAGCTCGGTGAGCGGGGAGAGCCCCAGCTCCGGATGGGCGTTGCGATGGTCGAACCCGATGTGGTGGATCACCATGCCCACGCCGAGGGACTCCAGGCGGGCGCATTCGGCCACTCGGTCGTCGGCACCGAGGTCATCCCCCATCACGAGCATTCCGAATCTTTCGCCCGCGGCGACGACCGCGTCGACGGTCGCATCATGCGCGCGCCCCATCACGATCACGGCATCCGCGCCGGCGTCGCCCATCATCTCGGCCTCGAGATAGCCGCCGTCCATGGTCTTGAGGTCGACGATCAGGGGGTGCTGGGGAAACTCCTTGCGCAGGGCGCGCACCGCATGAAGGCCTTCCGCGAGCACGAGCGGCGTACCCACCTCGATCCAGTCCACCCCCGACCGGACGGCGATCTCCGCGGTGCGCAGCGCCTCCTCCTTGGTGGTGAGGTCCAGGGAGACCTGGACGAGCGGGCGGGTGATCGTGTCACGGCGGAGTCCGCGGAGAGCTGTCGTCATGGTGGGGCCTTTCCGATGAAGGTGCGAGAGGGGCGGCGATGTGGGATCGATCAGATGCAGGCGGTGAGGTGCGATCCGCAAGCAGCACGTGCAATGAGACGCGGACGGTGCGATGCGGCCCCGGGTCACGGTGAGGGGAAGGCGACTCCGGCCTCTGCGCCGAGGCGGGAGAGCTCGGTGCAGACCGGCCCGGGCAGATCGATGCCGCTGGAGAGCCGCTCGCGCCGGAGGGAGGCCTCCGGCTCGCCGGGCAGGAGCACCCCGGCGGATCCCGGTGCCGGATCGACCGCGTGAGCAGCGTCGATGAGCCCCTGCATCCGCTCGCGGAACTCCTCGAGAGGGAGGAACCGCTGGACGTCCAGCGCCATCATGAAGTGCCCGACGTCCTGGGGGCGGTCGAAGTCTGCATACATGTTGCCGATGCCTCCGGCGATGGCGGATCCCGAGAGCACCCCGCTGAGGATCTCGACGAGGATCCCCAGCCCGTACCCTTTGGCACCGCCTGCTGGCAGCAGTGCCTTCACGGCGGCAGGGTCCGTGGTCGGGTGCCCGTCGGCGTCCACACCCCAGTCGGC
>DXDT01000268.1 GCA_019115335.1 Candidatus Brachybacterium merdigallinarum | reverse complement strand
GCGTGCACTGGGGTCGGTGAAATTCCGAGCCGGCGGTGACAGTCCGCGACCCGATGGCCTCTGGCCCTCGGCTGACCAGGTGGAACTCCTGGACCGACGGTGAGAGTCCGGATGGGAAGCGCACGCGAACGCTGTCCTTCGGCGCACCGTCCGTTCGCACCCTCGGTGCGTCGCACAGTGCGCGGGAGTGACGTCGTTCCCGCCTCCCTTCATGCTCCCCGGGTCCGCGAGCAGCGGACCGGAGGAGAGATCATGCTGGATGCGGCCGAACAACGGGCACTGCGGCGCGCCCTCGAGATCGCGGCCGACCCGGCGGTGCCGCTGGGCCCGAACCCCCGCGTGGGGTGCGTGATCCTGACCTCCGAGGGCGAGCTCCTGGCCGAGGGACATCATCGTGGTGCCGGCACCGCGCACGCCGAGGCCGATGCCCTCGCCCGGGCCGCCGGCCCGCACGGAGCCGGCCCGCTCGGAGCAGGAGCGGCCGCGCTGCGCGGGGCCACCGCCGTCGTCACACTCGAACCCTGTGCGCATGTGGGCCGTACCGGACCTTGCACCGATGCCCTGATCGAGGCGGGCATCGGACGGGTGGTGATCGCTCGCCGCGACCCGAACCCCCTGGCCACCGGCGGTATCCAGCGGCTGCGCGAGGCTGGGATCGACGTCGAGACCGACGTCGAGACCGACGTCCCCGCCGAGCTCGCCGCCGCCGCGGAGCAGCTCAATCGCGGGTGGGAGCACGGGCTGGAGCACGGCCGCCCCCTGGTCACTGCCAAGCTCGCCCTGACCCTGGACGGTCGAGCGGCCGCTGCCGATGGCACCAGTCAGTGGATCACCGGGCCGGCTGCCCGCGAGGAGGTCCATCTCCTGCGCACCATCTGCGACACCGTGCTGGTGGGCACGGGCACCGCCCGCACCGACCACCCCACCCTCACCGCCCGTCGGCCGGACGGCGCACTCCACCCCCGCCAGCCGCTGCGTGCCGTGATGGGCACCGGCGCCGCTCCCTCGCTGCCCGTGCTCGAGGGAGCCGGCGAGGAGATCCGGTTGCGCACCCGCGATCCGTCGGCCGCGCTCGCGGAGCTGTTCTCGCGCGGCGGGCGCCACGTGCTGCTCGAGGGAGGTCCCACCCTCGCCGCCGCCTTCCTGCGGGCGGGCCTGGTCGACGAGCTGATCGTCCACCTCGCACCGACCCTGCTCGGCGCGGGCCGCCCGGCTGTCGAGGACCTCGCCATCGACACGCTCACGCAGCGGATGGACCTCGAGCTGCTCGATGTCGCCCCGCTGCCCTCCCCGGGCGGCCGCACCGACCTGCGCCTGACCCTGCGGCCCCGCGCCAGTCCGCCTGGTCCCGTCCCCTCCCCCTCCGCCACCTCGCTCCCTGTCTCCCTCGACTCGTCCGGCGCCCGCGCCTGACCTGGAAGGACCCTTCATGTTCACCGGCATCATCGAAGAGCTCGGCACCGTCGACTCGCTCGGCCTCGGCGCGGACCCGGCCCGCCTGCGGATCCGCTCGCCCCGAGTCCTCGAGGGCATCGCCCTCGGCGACTCGATCGCCGTCAACGGCTGCTGCCTCACCGTCAGCGCGCACGAGGGCGAGCTGTGGAGCGCCGACGTCATCACCACCACCCTCGCCGCGACCACGCTCGGCGAACTCGCCCCGGGCGACCGGGTCAACCTCGAACGGTGCGTGCGCGCTGACGGTCGCCTGGACGGGCACATCGTGCAGGGCCATGTCGACGGGGTCGGGGAGATCACCGGCCGCGAGGAGGCCGGCGGCACCACGCTGCTGCGCCTGGAGCTGGCGGAGGGCCTGGCCCGCTACGTCGTCACCAAGGGATCCCTCGCGGTGGACGGGATCAGCCTCACCGTCGCCGCGATCGACGGCGACGAGGTCACCCTCGGACTGATCCCGGAGACGCTCGAGCGGACCACCCTGGGCCGCCGCGGCCTCGGGGACCGCGTGAACCTCGAGGTGGACGTGCTCGCCAAGCACCTCGAGAAGCTCACCTCCCACCTCACCCCTGCCCCGGTGGGAACGGAGAGCGACCGATGAGCACCCTGCACCTGGATCCCGTGGAGGACGCGATCGCCGCGATCGCCGCCGGCCGCCCCGTGGTGGTGGTCGACGACGAGGACCGCGAGAACGAGGGGGACCTGATCCTGGCCGCCTCCCACGCCACTCCGGCCCTGATCGGATTCGCCGTGCGCCACTCGAGCGGACTGCTGTGCGCCCCGATGACCGCCCAGCGGGCCGACGCCCTCGAGCTGCCGCTGATGGTGCGCGACAGCGCCGACCCCCTGCGCACCGCCTACACCGTGAGCGTCGACGCCGCCGCCGGGATCACCACCGGCATCAGCGCGAGCGACCGGGCCCGCACCCTGCAGGTCCTCGCCGGACACGACAGCACCGCGAGAGACCTGATCCGACCCGGCCACGTGCTCCCGCTGCGCGCGAAGCCCGGCGGTGTGCTCGAGCGCCGCGGCCACACCGAGGCGGCCGTGGACCTCACCCGGCTCGCCGGGCTGCCCGCGGTGGGGATGATCGTCGAGCTCGTCCATGACGACGGCGAGATGATGCGCGGCCCCGCTCTGCGCAGGTTCGCCGATGAGCACGGCCTGGCGATGATCTCGATCGAGGACCTCGCCGCGCACCGCCTCCGCCACGATCCCGGCCTCGAGTTCACCGCCTCGGTCCCGCTGCCCACCTCCCACGGCACCTTCGACGCGCTCGCCGTGCGCGAGGGAGCCGCCGAGCACCTGGTGCTGGTGCGCGGGGACGTCACCACCGCCGAACCGGTCCTGACCCGTGTCCACTCCGAATGCGTGACCGGGGACGTCCTCGGCTCCCGCCGCTGCGACTGCGGGGCCCAGCTCCAGGAGTCCCTGGACCGGATCGACGCCGCCGGGCGCGGGGTGCTGATCCTGCTGCGCGGCCATGAGGGGCGCGGCATCGGGCTGGTCGAGAAGCTGCGGGCCTATGCCCTGCAGGATGCGGGCCGGGACACGGTCGAGGCGAACCTGGACCTCGGCCTGCCCGTGGACTCGCGCTCCTTCGCCGCCGTCCCCGGGATCCTCTCCCACCTCCGGGTCCCCGCCGTCCAGCTGCTCACCCACAACCCCGAGAAGGCCCACGCCCTGGTCGGAGGGGGCGTCGAGGTCAGCGGCACCCTCGACCTCGCCACCCACCCCACCCCCGAGAACCTCGCCTATCTCACCACCAAGCGGGATCGCCTCGGCCATCACCTCCTCGGCCTGCCCTCCACCGCAGTCCCGACCACCGCAGTCCCCGCGATCGAAGGAGAGTCCGCATGAGCGGCGCCGGAAGCCCCACCACCCCCATCCCCCACCAGCCGGGAACCCGGCTCGCGATCGTCGCCGCCACCTGGCATCAGGCGGTGATGGACGGCCTGCTGGCCGGAGCGCTGCGCGCCGCCGCCGAGGCGGGTATCAGCGACCCCACGGTGGTGCGGGCCCCCGGCTCCTTCGAGCTGCCCGTGCTCGCCGACGCCCTGGCCCGCGATCATGACGCCGTCGTCGCCCTCGGGGTCGTGATCCGCGGCGGCACCCCGCACTTCGAGTACGTGTGCGCCGCCGCGACCGACGGCCTCACCCGCGTATCCCTCGACCACGGCGTGCCGGTCGGCTTCGGTCTGCTGACCTGCGACGACGAACAGCAGGCGCGGGACCGTGCCGGACTGCCGGGCTCCCGGGAGGACAAGGGGCACGAGGCCGCGGCGGCCGCGCTGACCACCGTGCACACCCTCGCCGGGATCAGGGGCCGCACCCCGGGCACGGTGCTGCCCGCCTGACGCCCCCTGACATGCCTCGGATCCGAGCGCTCCAGAGGCCGCTGTGCCGCGACAGCACCCCGGGAGGGGTACGGGACCCCAGCCGAGGCCCCGGCATCGCGAATGAACCGTGATTCCGGGCCGTCTGGAGCGATCTGTGGGTCGCGTGGTCCACAGACTCGCCGCGCAGAATAGGTTTGAGGCCGCTTCTCCGGTAGAATCGGGGAGGTTCGGCCGACGCCCCGGCGTCCTCGTGGACTCGATGCCGATGGCTTCGCCGCGGCGACCCGCCTGGGTCGCGCGCGCGGGCGCGGGTGGCCCCCGCGCCGCTGTGGAGAGCACCGGGTCCGCGAGCACCAGGGGCAGTTCCGGCTGGACCACCTCGACACACTCCCGCGTCGGGGACGCCAGCACTGCGAGGAGTCACACCCGGTGAGCGACAGCGATCTTCCCCTGCCCGACCAGGCCCCCGTCCAGGGCGGACCCGATCCGGCAGGGCCCGCCGCCGATCCCGCGACACCTGCCGCCGCCGACGCCCCCTCGGACGCCACGGCCGGCGCCGGGGAGCGCGCGGCCCGCTCTCCCGAGCACTACGAGGCCTCGGACATCACCGTCCTCGAGGGCCTCGAGGCGGTCCGCAAGCGCCCCGGCATGTACATCGGCTCCACCGGTGAACGCGGCCTGCACCACATGGTCCAGGAGATCGTCGACAACTCGGTGGACGAGGCCATGGCCGGCCACGGCGACACCATCGAGGTGACGCTGCTGGACGACGGCGGCGTGCGCGTGGTCGACCACGCCCGCGGCATCCCCGTGGACATGCACCCCACCGAGGGCAAGCCCGCCGTCGAGCTGGTGCTCACCGTCCTGCACGCCGGCGGCAAGTTCG
>DXDT01000267.1 GCA_019115335.1 Candidatus Brachybacterium merdigallinarum | reverse complement strand
CCGAGCTCACCGGACGCCGCCCGAAGCAGCGCGACGTCGACCCGGAGCTCAACGCCGGCTGGCAGAACACGAGCTTCAAGAACTACGCCGACCACACGCTCTCGCGCGAGTACGAGGACGGCATCGCGGCGCTCACCGATCTCGCCGCCCGGCGCCACGTGGTGGTGATGTGCGGGGAGCCGATGCCCTGGCGCTGCCACCGGCTGCTGATCTCGAACACCCTGGTCGCGCGCGGCTGGGAGGTCGTGCATCTGCGAGTCGGCAGCGCCCCCGCCGTGCACGAGCTGGGGGCCTGGGGTGCCCGACCCGTCGTCCGCGAGGACGGCACCGTGATCTATCCACCCGAAGCACAGGAGGAAGCATGAGCACCGAGTTCGCCGTCGGCGACCACGTCAGCTGGGACTCCGAGGCCGGCCGTGTCAGCGGCACGATCACGAAGGTCCACACTGCAGATTTCGACTACAAGGGCCATCGGCGACGCGCGAGCGAGGACGAGCCCCAGTACGAGATCACGAGCGACAAGACCGACCACATCGCCGCGCACAAGGAGTCGGCCCTGCGCCGCCTCGCGGACTGAGCTCAGCCCGCCAGCCCCCGCACCCGGAACTCCTGGGTCCAGTACGGCCAGTGCGTCGTGGTGTTCCACTGGCTGACCAGCAGGTGGAGATCGTCCAGCGTCGAACCCGGCACGATGTAGCCGCCGTACAACTGGGAGACGCCGGTGTCGGTCTCCGACCCCCACGGGACGTTGTGCAGCAGCTGGTGGTGCTCGGCTTCGTGGAGGTTCGCGGTGGGGCCGTCGTGCAGGAGCACGTCCACGGTGCCCTCGCCGGCGTTGAACCAGGACAGCACCCAGGTGCCGTCGATGATCCGCCAGCACATCTCGCCGAAGGCTCCCTCGAGAACCGGGGTGGGCGGGTTGCCCCAGCCCCAGGCGCCGTTCGCGTAGCCCCAGGGCTCATAGGCGCTCGGGTCCAGCACCGCCCCGCCGAAGACGCGGTGGAGGATGATCGGCTTGTCGCGCTTGATGCCGGTGGTGAGCACGTAGACGTGGTCGTCCTCGTGGGTGTACACCCAGGTGGCCTGCTGCATGAGTCCGCCGTGGTCGGCGCCGCCGAACATCCTCGCGCCGAACTGCCAGGTGGCGCCGGAGTCCTTCGAGGTCCACACCTCGGTGTGGTCCACGGTCCCGAAGCCATGGTTCGCCATCAGCCACAGGTACATGGTGTCCCCGAGGGTGATCACGTCGCCGGGCAGCATCGTCGTGACCGGCAGATCGTAGGGCACCAGCTCCGCGGCGTACTCCCCGCCGACGGCCCCGGTCCAGGTCATCCTGTCCGCGAGCGGCTGCGCGGGATCCGAATACAGGGCGATCGGTGCCCGGTTGTCGCCGTGCAGCGCGGCCGGCCCATCGAAGGTGTCGCCGAAGACGGTGAGCATCCGCCCGTCGGGCGCGAGCGCGGGGATGCCCAGGTCGGTGGCGTTCGCGCCGAAGCGGTCGGTCCGGCCGGGACCGGTCACCTCACCCAGCCGCTGGACCGAAGGAGCGGCGTGGGCCGGTGCGGCGGAGAACCCCACCGCCCCCAGCCCGGCCGCGGCGGCGGCCGCGCCGCCGAGCGCCAGGAAGGAGTCCCGCCGGCTGATGCGCGCGGGCGAGTCGTCGTGGTCGGAGCTCGCCATGATGTCTCTCCTCGAGGGTCGGGAACGAGTCCGCCCTCCACCCGACCGCGACGGACCACGGTTGTCACCGGCTCGAGGAGCGGTGGTTCGTGGTCCTCGGTCGGCGAAGGGGAAGAAAAATCGAGCGGGAGGAGCGCGCGGATGACAACCTGGCACGATGACCCACAGACTCACCTGGGACGACTTCCCGCCTGTGGTCCGCCGACGGCTCGAGGTGCTGCTCGGCGCCCCCGTGGAGCGGACCCGATCCTGCACGGGCGGGTTCTCCCCGAGCAGCGCCGAGATCCTCACGGCGCACTCGGGCCGAGAGCTGTTCGTCAAGGCCGTGAGGGGCCGCGACAATCCCGGGTCATTGCAATTGAACCGCGACGAGGCGGCGGTGCTCGCCGCCCTCCCCGCCACGTCGCGGGTGCCGTCCCTGGTGGACTCCTTCATGGAGGGCGAGTGGTTCGTACTGGTCACGGAGGTCGCACCGGGCTCCCTGCCGAAGCAGCCGTGGACCGCGGAGCAGCTGGACATGGTGCTCCAGGCGCTCGACGCCCTGCAGGCGTTGGCCACGCCGAGCCCGGTCGGCGGCCTGCGACTCGTCACCGAGACCCTCGGTCCCGACATGCTGGGCTTCGACCGCGTCGCCGCGGATCCGCCGGAGGATCTTGATCCCTGGCTGCGAGACCGCCTGGACGAGCTGCGCGCCGCTGCGCGGCGCGGGATCGACGCGCTCGACGGGGACTCGCTGTGCCACTCCGACGTGCGCGCGGACAACATCCTCCTCGCCGACGACGGAGGCGTGAGCCTCGTGGACTGGGCCTGGGCCTCGCGCGGCAGCCGCATCTCCGATGCGCTGCAGCTGCTCTCCTCGGTCGAGGACCCGGAGGGCGTGCTCGGCGTGAATGCGCGGGTCGATGCCGCCCTGGACTCCCACGAGCTGCCGCACCGGGTCGGCACCGACGTGCTGGTCGGCGTCCTGGGCTTCTTCGTCGACGCGGAGCGCCGGTCGGCAGACTCCTCGCTGCCCTTCCTGCAGCGCCATCGCCGAGCTCGACGTGACTCGTTGCTGCCGCTGGTGCGGGAACGTTGGGCCTGAGCAGTAGCGCCGCCGCTACTTCAGTCCGGAGGTCTTGATGGAGGCGACGATCTGCTTCTGGAAGACGAAGAAGATCGCGAGCGTCGGCAGGGCCGCGACGGTCGAGGCGGCCAGGATGTAGTTCCAGTCCGCCGCGTACTGCTGCTGGAAGCTCTGGATGCCGAGCTGGACCACCCGCAGCTGCGGGTCCGAGGTCACCGTCATCGGCCAGACGAACGAGTTCCAGTTCGCGAGGAAGAAGAACACCGCCAGCGCCGACAGGATGGGCCTGGACAACGGCAGGACGATGCGCCAGTAGATGCTCCAGTACGAGGCGCCGTCGACGAGCGCGGCCTCCTCCAGCTCGTCCGGGAGCGAGATGTAGAACTGTCGCAGCAGGAAGATCCCGAAGGCGTTGAAGATCGCCGGGACGATGAGTCCCGCGTAGTTGTCCACCATGCCCAGGGTGCGCACGATGATGAAGGTCGGGATGATCGTCACCGGGGCGCTGACCAGCATCGTCGCGAAGATCGCGAGGAAGATCCGCTCGCGGCCGGGGAAGTCCAGCCGCGCCAGCGCATAGGCCGCCATGGAGTGGAACCACAGGGCGAGCACGGTGACCGCGGCGGAGATGAAGAAGCTGTTGAACAGGTAGCGGGCGAAGGGGACCTGCGAGAACACGTAGACGTAGTTCTCGAAGGTCAGGGTCGAGGGGATGAGCGAGGGGGAGTTGACCTCCTCGGGGGTCTTCACCGATCCCATCACCATCCACACCAAGGGGAAGACGGTCAGCAGCGCCAGCACCACGCCGATCGCCAGGAGCACCCAGCGTCCGGGGTGGCGTCGGCGTCGTGGCCGCAGCGGGGCGGTGGCCTCGACAGCGTCGGGCGCGGTGCGGGTCTCAGTCGTCATGAGTGAACCGTCCTCCTCGGGTCACGACGAACATCGCCGCGGAGATGAGCAGCAGTGCGGTGACCAGCACGGAGCCGATGGCGGCCGCGTAGCCCAGGTCGCCGAACAGGAAGGCCTGCTGGTAGATGTAGAAGATCAGCAGCGAGGTGGAGTTCGCGGGGCCTCCGCTGGTCAGCACGAAGATCATGTCCAGCCCACCCGTGACCACGGCGATCATCGAGGTCAGCAGCACGAAGAAGCTGGTCGGCGCGAGCAGCGGGAGCGTGATCCGGCGGAATCTCGCCCACGGGCCGGCGCCGTCGATGCGGGCGGCCTCGTAGAGCTCGGCCGGGATGTCCTGCAGCCCCGCCAGGAAGATGATCATGTAGTAGCCCATCTGCAGCCAGATGGTCACGACGATCACGGTCCCCAGGGCGTACCGGGGGTCGCCGAGGAACGAGATGCCCTCGACCCGGATCCACGACAGGACTGTCGCGATCACGCCGGTGCGGTCGGTCAGCATGAACTGCCAGACCATCGAGACGACGACGATCGAGACCACGTACGGCATGAACAGGGCGCTGCGGATCCAGCCGACGGCGGGGAACTTCTGCTGTACGAGCAGCGCGAGGCCCAGCCCGGTGACGAAGATCAGGGGGACGAGCACGATGAGATAGACGAGCGTGACGCGCGCACTGTTCCAGAACTGCGGGTCCTGGGCCATGCGCGTGTAGTTATCGATGCCGATGAAGTCGAAGTTCCCGAATCCGTCGATCCAGAAGAATCCCAGGACGACGGACAGCACCATGGGCAGGGCGACGAAGACGATCAGCCCGAGGGCGTCGGGTGCCAGGAACAGCATCGCCGCCCTGGTCTCCCTCTTCCGACGGCCGAGGGACTTCGCACGGCTGACCTGGGCGCGCACCGGTGCTGGCCGCGGGGTGGTGGTCGTGGCCTGTGAGCTCATATCAGGCTCCCTCCTCGGTAGGTCTCCAGGTATCCCTCGAGGGAGGCCTGGGCACGCTCCGTCTCCTCCGCGGGGTCAGCTCCGGCCAGCTGGACGGACTGCAGGGCGTCGGAGACGGCCTTGTAGACCACCGGTGGGAAGCGGGGCTCGGCGCGTCCGGTGGGGAGGATGTCCTCGCGGAACACCCGGTATCGCTCGTCCTCGAAGGCGTCCTCGGCCTCGAGGACCTCGTCGACCGAGGCCCGGGCCGGCATGTTCCCCTTGATGGTGGGGCTGTTCCACGCCGCGTTGTGGGCGATGGACTGCTCGTCCATGGTCCCCAGGACGCTGACGACGAATCGTGCCGCCGCCTCCGGATCGGTGCCGCGGGCGTTGACGCACCAGGCCCATCCGCCGAGCGCGGTGACCTGCTCGCCGCCCGGGGGCGGGGGGAGCGGCATGACGCCGAACCGCTTGTCCGGGGCGTTCAGCAGGAGGTTCTGGACGTCCCAGACCCCCGTCTGCCAGAAGGCCGCGAACTGCGAGGTGAAGGCGCCGACGATGTCCCCGTTGGCGGGGCGTGTGCGAGGAGTCGCTCCGTCAGAGATGGCGCGGCCGAACAGGTCCAGGGCGGCGCGCGGGCCGTCGGCATCGAAGACCGGAGTCTGGGTGCGGGGGTCGATGACGTCCCCGCCGGTCTGCCACAGCCACGGGTAGAAGGTGAAGTTCTGGTAGTAGCCGGGGTCCACGTCGAGCACCAGGCCGGTCCTGCTTCCCTCGCTGAGCCGCTGCCCGAGGTCGAGGAGCTGCTCCCAGTCCGCGGGGAGATCGCCCTCGGAGAGGCCGGCGTCCTCGAGGAAGTCCGGATCGTAGAACAGCGCCAGGGGCTCCTGCTCCATCGGGAGACCGTAGATGCCGTCCCCGTCGCGGCGGGTCGCCAGGGCTTGCGGGAAGTAGTCGTCGATCGCCTCCTGCTCCATGTAGGGCGCGAGGTCCTCGAGCACCCCGCCGTTGGCGTAGCGCAGGTAGTCGCCCGGTGAGATGAGGAAGATGTCCGGTCCGTCGCCCGAGGCGAAGGCGACAGGCATGCGCTGGTTCATCTGGTCGCCGGTCATGTACACGGGCTCGACCTGGCGACGGTTCTCGGAGTTCCATCGCTGGATCGCGGTCCCGAACCACTCGGACTGGGCCACCAGGTTCGGGTCCTGCTGAGGTGCGGGGCTGTAGAAGTTCCAGAAGCTCAGCGGAGCGTCGTCGCCGGCGGCACTTCCGCACGCGGTCAGAAGCCCGGTGCCGAGAGCCGCCGCCGAGCCGCCGAGCAGGCGACGTCGCGACAACCCGGGGGAGGGTGGGGGTCTGTGGGGTCGGAGCCGCACGGCAGGGCCTCCTGGAGAACACGTCGATGTGCGAACGGAGAGAGTAAACGATTCCTCAGTACCGTAGGGGCGTCGCGGGGAGGCGTCAATGGTGCGTGCGAAGTCTGGGTGCGCCAGGGTGCGAAGACGCCTGTCAGTGGCGTTTGACGAGCGCGGTGGGCGTCACTATCGTGCAGGTAAACGTTTCCTGATCAAAGTCGATCCTCCAGGGAGTGCCCCGTGACCCGACCCGCCATCCCTTCCCGTGCCCACGCCGGCCTCTCCGCCCTGCGCCCGGTGACCACCCGCTCCATCAGTCCCGAGAACTTCGACGGCAGCCCGGGCGGCGGCGGTCGCGCCACCGAGGGCACCGGCGCCCGCGAGGCTCGTGACCTCGGGCAGGGCTGGAAGGTCTCGCCCAGTGTGGACGTGAAGGCGGGGGAGACCTTCACCCTCGCCGACATCGACTCCGCGGGCGTGATCGCGCACCTCTGGATCACCACCCACGCCGACAACTGGCGCCGTCTGGTGCTGCGCGCCTACTGGGACGGCGCCGAGGAGCCCGCGGTCGAGGTGCCCTACGGCGACTTCTTCGCGAGCGGATGGGGAGTGTTCGCCCAGGTCGACTCCCAGATGATCGCCGCGAACCCCCACGGCGGCTTCAACTCCTACTGGCCGATGCCCTTCCGCGAGGGTGCCCGCCTCACCCTCGAGAACACCTCCGACGCCGACGCCCGCGTCTACTACCAGGTGACCTATGAGCTCGGCGGCGACCACTCGGAGGACGCCTACTTCCACGCCCAGTGGCGCCGTTCGAACCCGCTGGACGAGGCCACGCCGCACGTGCTCCTCGAGGGCGTCGAGGGGCAGGGTCAGTACGTCGGCACCTATCTCGCCTGGGGTGTGAACTCCAACGGCTGGTGGGGCGAGGGCGAGATCAAGTTCTACATGGACGAGGACACGGACTTCCCCACCATCTGCGGCACCGGTACCGAGGACTACTTCGGCGGGGCCTGGAACTTCGACGTGCCCGGCGAGGGCTACACCGCCTTCTCCACCCCGTACCTCGGCATGCCGCAGGTGCTGCGGCCGGACGGGCTCTACCTCTCCCAGCAGCGCTTCGGCATGTACCGCTGGCACGTCGCGGACCCGATCCACTTCACCTCCGGCCTGCCCCGCGTCGACATCCAGGCGCTCGGCTGGAGGAGCGCGGGACGCTACCTGTCCCTGCGCGACGACATCGCCTCCACCGCGATCTTCTATCTCGACCGCCCGAGCACCGTCAGGCCGCCCGCGCCGACCTTCGACGCGATGGAGATCCACCTCGGCGACGGGCCCGGGCCGCACAGCCCCGCCGGTCCCGCCGGCCCCGCCCGATCCTGATCCGCCCCACTTCCAGGGAGACCCCCATGACCGCGACCTACCAGCTCCCGACCGTCCGCGAGGAGCTCCCCGCCCCGGAGCGGACCGCCTATCTGATCCCCTCCGGCGACCTGCGCGAGAGCGCGAACGTCCCCGCCTGGCCCTTCCAGCAGGAGCTCGAGCGGATCGTCGGCGAGGCCGTCGAGGCGGCCGGCTGGAGCGTCCGCCGCGCCTTCGAGCCCGACCCCGCCTACGGCCACGGCTTCATCCGCTCCCAGCGCATGGGCATCGAGGTGTTCAAGGACATCCCGCCGGAGGCGCCGCTGATCGTCGCGACCGCGAACTGGCAGTACAGCCACCACGTGCTCGCAGGGCTGCGCACCCACCGCGGCCCGATCCTGACGGTCGCGAACTTCGCCCCCGAGTGGCCGGGCCTGGTGGGCCTGCTGAACCTCAACGGCGGGCTGACGAAGATGGACCGCGACTACTCGAGCCTGTGGACCGTCGACGGCACCGACGACTGGTTCCGCGAGGGGGTCGCGACCTGGCTCGCGACCGGCACGGTCGAGCACGACGCCTCGCACGTGCGCCCCCTGCCGGCCCTGCCCACGACCCCCGAGGTCGAGCTCGGGCGGGCGCTCGCCGATCAGCTCATGGCTGACAAGGCCATCATCGGCATCTTCGACGAGGGCTGCATGGGCATGTACAACGCGATCATCGACGACGAGATGCTGAACCCGCTGGGCATCTACAAGGAGCGCCTGTCGCAGTCCGCGCTCTGGGCGGAGATGCAGACCGTCACCGACGAGGAGGCCGACGCGATCGGGGCCTGGCTGCGCGAGGCCGGGATGACCTTCCGCCTCGGCACCGACGAGGCCACCGAGCTCACCGAGACCCAGCTGCGCGGGCAGTACAAGATGTACATCGCCGCGCTGCGCATCAGCGACGACTTCGGCCTGGACGCCGTCGGCATCCAGTACCAGCAGGGCATGAAGGACGTCGCCCCGGCCTCCGACCTCGTCGAGGGCCTGCTGAACAACGTCCAGCGACCGCCGGTGACCTCGCGCGACGGCTCTCGCGTGCTGTGGGAGGGGCAGGCGCTGCCGAACTTCAACGAGGTCGACGAGGGCGTCGCCGTCGACGCCCTGGTCACGAACCGGATCTGGACCGCGATGGGCATGGACCCCGCCACCACCCTGCACGACGTGCGCTGGGGCGAGGAGTTCGACGGGCGCTACGTGTGGGTCTACGAGATCTCCGGCTCCGTTCCGCCGAGCCACTTCGCGGACGGGTACGCGGGCGCCGAGGGCTGGCGCCAGGGCCCGGAGTTCTTCCCCGCCGGCGGCTCGACGATCAACGGGGTCTCCAAGCCCGGCGAGATCGTGTGGTCGCGCGTCTACGTCCAGGACGAGGCCCTCCACGTCGACCTCGGCCGCGGCAGCGTCGTCGAGCTGCCCGAGGAGGAGACCCGTCGGCGCAAGGAGGCGACGAACCCCGAGTGGCCGATCGCGCACGTGGTGCTCCACGGGGTGAGCCGCGACCAGTTCATGGGACGCCACAAGGCCAACCACGCCCAGCTCGTCTACGCTGACGACGCCGATGCCGCGGACCGTGCGCTGACCGCGAAGGCCGCTCTGTTCGAGCGGCTCGGGGTGCGGGTGCACCTGTGCGGCGAGACGAGGATCGTCGGCGCCTGAGTCGGGCGCCGACGGAACGGACCGAGGAGCTGCCCATGGCGTCGCGACGCCCCACCATCCTGGACGTCGCGAGCGCCGCGGGCGTCTCCACGGCGACGGTCTCCCGGGTCATCAACGGCGCGACCACGGTCGACAAGGAGCTCAGCCGACGGGTGCAGGCCGCGGTCCGGGACACCGGCTACGTGCCCAACGCCCTGGGCCGCTCCCTGCGCCGTGGCGGGACCTCGCAGATCGCGGTCGTGGCCCCCGACTCCGAGAACCCCTACTTCATGCAGATCATCTCCGAGGTCGAGCGGATCGCCCGCACGCAGAGCCACACCGTCACCGTCGCCCACACGGAAGAGGACCTCGACCTCGAGCGGGAGTGCTTCCGGCAGCTCGTCGCCCGCCGCGTCACCGGCGTGCTGCTCGTGCCGGTCGACTCCCGCAGCACCGATGTCTCCCCGCTCACCGAGACAGGGATCCCGCTGGTGCTCGTGGACCGCGGCATCGACGGCGTCGCGACCGACGTCGTCGCCACCGACAACCTCGACGCGGGCCGACAGGCCGCCCACCACCTGCACGAACGCGGCTTCCGTGCCCCGGCGGCGATCGCCGGCCCCGCCTCGCTGCGCACCACCGAGGACCGCGCCACAGGGTTCCTCGCGACCTGGCGGGAGCTCGGAGTGGACGTCGGTCCCGAGGCGCTGCTGCGAGGGGACCTGCACGTGGAGTCCGGCCGTGCCGCCGCGGAGCAGCTGCTGGCCGACGGGGTCGCCGACTGCGTCTACGTCACGAACAACCGCATGTCGGCGGGGGCCTTCGAGGCGCTGCGCGGCCATGAGGACGTCCCCGCGCTGCTCGCGACCGACGACGACCTCTGGACCCGCCTGGTCACGCCGTCGGTCTCCGTCGTCCACCAGCCGGTGCGCGCCACGTCCCGCGCCGCCGCCCGGCTCCTCGGCCAGAGGATCGCCGATCCCGACGAGGAACCCTCGACGACGCTGCTGCGCTCGAAGATCATCGAGCGCGAGTCGACGCGGCCGCGCACCGTGTGAACCGCTTCACAACCTGCTAGCGTCGGAGGCTCCCCGAGCTCGATGAGGAGCCCTCCCATGACGTCGTCCCGCCCCGACACCTCCGCCCGCCCCGGCCTGACGAGGAAGTCCTTCCTCCAGCTCAGCGCCGGGGCGACGGCGGCGCTCGCCGCCGCCTCCGCCCTCCCGCCGCGTGCCGCGGCCGCACCTGCCGCCCCGGCCGCCCCGTCGGCCGGCGATCTCGTCTTCCCCGGCAACGACGGCCGCGCGCACACCGTGACCTGGGACGATCGCTCGTTCCGCGTCGACGGGGAGCGGCTGCTGATCTTCTCCGGCGAGATCCACCACTGGCGCGTGCCCGCCCCCGCGCAGTGGCGCGGGCTGCTGCAGGTGCTGCGTGCCGCGGGCTTCAACGCCGTCTCCTTCTACTTCTTCTGGGGGCTGCACCAGTCCGAGCAGGGCGGGCCCTTCGACTTCTCCGGCATCCGCGACCTCGACCTGCTGCTGACGATGGCGGAGGAGGAGGGGCTGTACGTCATCGCGCGCCCCGGTCCGTACGTGAACGCCGAGATCTCCATGGGCGGCCTGCCCGCCTACATGACCAACCGCGAGGCCGGCCTGCGCTCGACGGACCCGGAGAACCTCGCCGACTCCCTCGCCTGGTTGAGTGCGATCAACGAGATCATCGCGAAGCACCAGGTCACCGACGGCGGCGGCAGCGTGCTGATGTACCAGGTGGAGAACGAGCTGATCGCCGAGGACCCGGCCCGCTCGGAGTTCCTGCGCACCCTCGCCGACCACGTGCGCACCACCGGCATCACCGTGCCGCTGTTCCACAACGACTACAACCTCGGCGGCCGCTTCGCGGACGTCGAGGCGCACCACCTGGACTTCTACGCCTACGACCACTACCCGCTGGGCTTCAACGCCTCCGGCGCCCGCGCCGTGATCGGGGAGTCCGAGGCGCAGTACCGCGAGATCAGCCCCGACTCGCCGCAGTTCATCACCGAGTCGCAGGGCGGCGCCTTCACCCCCTGGGGCGCGCAGTTCGACGCGACGAAGGCCTACGAGTTCACCGATCCCGCGTTCACCCGGCAGTGGGGCGTGCGCAACCTCGGCAACGGCGTGACGGCCTTCAACTACTACATGGCCTTCGGCGGCACGAACTGGGGCTGGACCGGTTCGCCGTCCTCCGGCTTCACCAGCTACGACTACGGCGCCGCGATCACCGAGGACCGCGCCCTCACCGAGAAGCTCGCCGTGCAGAAGGAGGTCGGGGCGCTGCAGCAGGCCGTGCCCCAGATCGCCTCGATGACCCCGGTGGCCGCCCCTGCCGTCGCCGAGCTCGAGGGCGGCGCGGTCCGCGCCTACCAGCGCATCGCGACCGACGGGGAGGCCTCCGCGACCGACGACGGCGCCCCGCGCCTGCTCGCCTTCCGCCTCGCCGATTCCAACGACGAGACCGACACCCGCTTCACCACCGCGATCGTGCTCGGCGACCCCGGCGACGCCCCGGAGGAGGGCCCGACCGTCGACGACCGCGACGCGGCGATCACCTACGAGGGCGCCTGGGAAAAGGTCGAGGACGCCACCGCCTCCGGCGCCACCCTCACCCGCACGACGACCGCCGGCGCCCGCGCCACCTGGACCTTCACCGGCACCGGCGTCGACGTCATCACCGCCACCGGCACCGACCACGGCACGGCCCGTGTGCTCGTGGACGGGACCGAGCACGGCACCTTCACCTCCCACGTCGACACCGAGCAGAACAAGCCCGCCCAGGTCGTCTCCTACGAGGTCCGCGACCTGTCGGGCGGCGAGCACACGATCACGATCGAGGCGACGGGCGAGCCCGCGGACGGCGGCACCGGCACCGTCGTCACCCTCGACGCCTTCGACCTGCCCGGCACCGGCGGCGACGGCGGCACCGACATCCCCGAGGGCGTCACCGGCTGGGCGCGCGTCCCCCAGCAGGAGGGGGAGTTCCTCCGCCTCCACGGCCGCGACGCCCTCGCCCTCGTCGCCGACGCCGTGATCGGCGGGCACGGACTGCTCTACTCGACCCTCGCCCCCTTCGGGCCGACGCTCTCCCGCCGCGGCGGCCACCTCCAGCACCTGATCGGCCACGAGGACGACCCGGCCGAGCTGGTGCTCCGCTACGCCGCGGAGCCCTCCGTCACCGCCCCGGCCGTGGTGGCGACCACCTGGGACGAGGCGACCGGCCAGCTGCGCCTGAACCTCCGCCCCGGCGCATCACCCCTCCAGATCGACATCACCGGCACCCCGCTCACCTCCGACGGCCCCGGCGCGGAGAGCCTCCTGGCCCTGCGGGTCCTGGGCCGCAGGGCCGCGGCGACGACCTGGTTGCTCCCCGCCGGCGAGGGGGAGCACGTGGCGATCGAGGGCGCCCCGCTCGCCCGCACGGCGCGCCTCGAGCGCGCCCATGCGGAGCTCGTGCTCGGCACGACGGAGCGGGCCGAGGTGCGCATCGACGCCCCGGACCGTATCCGCCAGGTGCGCGTCGGCGGCCGCTCGCATCCGGCGCACGACGGCATCGCGGAGCTCACCCTCCCTGCCGCCCCGACGCCCGCCGTCCCCGACCTGCACCTCCGCATGGCCGAGGAGGCGCCCGAGGTCGAGCCCGGCTACGACGACTCGGGATGGACGCCCGCCGACTCCACCGCCGGCAGCACCCGCTTCCAAGGGCCGGGCCGGGGCGGCGTGGTCCTGGACTGCAACCACTACGGCTTCCACGAGGGCTCCATCTGGTACCGGGCCCGCTTCACCGCCGGCGAGGGCCGCGAGCTGGTGCTGCGCGGCAACGGCGGCACCGGCCAGCCCGCACAGGGGAAGGCGCCCGCCTTCGGCCAGGTCTGGGCCGACGGCTCCTACGTCGGCGCCTTCCCCGCGAACGGCGCCGATCAGACCCTGACCCTCCCGGACGGCGTCGTGACACCGGGCGAGGAGACGGTGCTCGCGGTCGTCGTCCACACCCTCGGCCAGAACCTCGACTGGTCCGACGACGGCCTGTCCAAGCAGAACCGCGGCCTGTTCGACGCGGTGCTGCCCGCCGACGGCCCGATCGCCTGGCGGATCCGCGGCGCCGGCGCCGTCGATCCCGAACGCACCCTCTACAACGTCGGCGGCCTCCACGGCGAGCGGCACGGCTGGCACCTCCAGGACCACGACGACGCCGACTGGGAGGAGACCGCGACCCTCGTCGCCGACGCCCCCGGCATCCGCTGGTACCGCGCCCGCTTCACCCTCTCGACGCCCGACGGCCTCGACGTCGGCTGGCGCCTCGCGCTGCGCTCGCCCCGATTCGAGGACGGCCGCGCCGATCCCTGCCAGATCGTGCTCTACGTCAACGGCTGGAACACCGGGGTGTACATCGGCGACATCGGCCCGCAGAGCGAGTTCACGATCCCCGCCGGGTTCCTCGACCCGAACGGGGAGAACACCCTCGCCCTCTGGGTCGCGGCGAAGGAGGCCGGCGCCGGCCCCGAGTCGATCGAGCTGGTCACGGCCTTCAGCCGAACCGGGGCGGCGGTCGAGCGCTGACGCCGGGGCCGGGTGGGCATACGCTTGCCCGCATGAGCGCACCCACCCGCCGCCTCGGCTCCCTCACCGTCTCCGCCCTCGGCCTCGGCGCCATGCCCCTGTCGCAGGGGCGCGGAGAGCCGGCCCCGCACGACCGCGCCATGGCGACGATCCACGCCGCCCTCGACGCCGGCATCACCCTGCTCGACACGGCCGACATCTACGCCCCGACCTGGGACACCATGGGTCACAACGAGCAGTTCGTCGGCGAGGCGCTGCGCAGCTGGGACGGCGACGTCTCCCAGGTGGTGGTCGCCACGAAGGGCGGCATCACCCGCTCCCCGGGCGAGGCCTGGGGCCGCGACGGCTCTCCCGCGTATCTGCGCCGGGCCCTGGAGAACTCCCTCACCGCGCTCGGCATGGACAGCGTGGACCTCTACTACTGGCACCGACCCGACCGCAGCCTCCGCTACGCCGAGGCCGTCGAGACCCTCGCCGGCTTCCAGCAGGAGGGGCTGATCCGCGAGATCGGCATCTCCAACGCGAACGTCGAGGAGATCGACGTGGCCCGGGAGGTGCTCGGCGAGGGCGGGCTCGCGGCCGTGCAGAACGAGTTCTCGCCCACCTTCTTCCACACCAGCCGGCGCGAGCTCGCCCACTGCGGCGAGCACGGCATCGGCTTCGTGCCCTGGTCGCCCCTGGGCGGAACGGGCGGCGGCGCGGCCGCGGTGGGGGAGCGGTTCCCGCAGATCGCCCGGATCGCCGCGGAGCACGACGTGAGCCCCCAGCAGGTGGTCCTCGCCTGGGAGATCGGGCTCGGCGAGCACGTCGTCCCGATCCCGGGCGCGAGCCGCCCCGAGTCGATCACGGACTCCGCCGCCGCCATGACCCTCGCGCTCACCGACGCGGAGCGCGAGGAGATGGACCGACTCATCGCCTGAGGCGCCCGGGAGTGACCTGACAGGAACTTCCTCGCGCCGGGCCGACGAGGGGCGTACGGTGGCGACCGTCCACGTACGGAGAGGAGTCGGCATGCCCACCACGCATGCAGGGAGCGAGGCGGCCCGAGCGGCCTGCTCGGTCTGAGCCCGCGCGCCCTCGAGCGCGCCGCGACGACCACCCCCGACCCCAGCACGCTCCGATGCGGGAGCGTGCCCTCCGCGAGGACACCCGATGAACACCCTCACCGAATCCCAGCTCCGCGACGCCTTCGTCAACGCCTCCAAGGGCGAGGCGAAGCGCGCGATGATCCCCGACCTCGACCAGATCGACTTCTCACGCCTCGACTACTTCGGCTGGCAGGACGCGAAGAAGCCGCGCCATCACTACGTCGCCCTCGAGCTCGACGGGGAGGTCGCGGTGCTGCTGCTGCGCGGCCCGGAGAACCCGCCGGCGAAG
>DXDT01000266.1 GCA_019115335.1 Candidatus Brachybacterium merdigallinarum | reverse complement strand
GTCCCCGCCCCCGAGGACTTCACCGACGACACCTCCCGTGCCGCCGCCGAGAGCGCCCTGAAGTACATGGACCTGGTCCCCGGCACGCCCCTGAAGGACATCAAGGTCGACACCGTGTTCATGGGCTCGTGCACCAACGGCCGCATCGAGGACCTGCGCGCCTTCGCCGACGCGATCCGCGGCCGCACCAAGCACCCCGACGTGCGGGTGATGGTGGTGCCGGGCTCCGCGAGGGTGCGTCTGCAGGCCGAGCAGGAGGGGCTGGATCAGGTGTTCCTCGAGTTCGGCGCCGAATGGCGCCAGGCCGGATGCTCGATGTGCCTGGGCATGAACCCCGACCAGCTCGCTCCCGGCGAGCGCGCCGCCTCCACCTCGAACCGCAACTTCGAGGGCCGCCAGGGCAAGGGCGGTCGCACCCACCTGGTCTCCCCGGTGGTCGCCGGGGCCACGGCGGTGCGCGGCACCCTGTCCTCGCCCTCGGACCTCGACCAGCCCGCCGCCCCGGCCGCCCCGTCGGTCGCCTGAGCCCTTTCGCGCTCGCACCGACCCCGGCCGATGCTGCTGCGGCAGCCCGCCCCTCCCAGGAGAATCATCATGGAAGCCTTCACCACCCACACCGGCATCGGCGTCCCGCTGCGCCGCAGCAACGTCGACACCGACCAGATCATCCCGGCGATGTTCCTCAAGCGCGTGACCAAGACCGGTTTCGAGGACGGCCTGTTCCACGGCTGGCGCAACGATCCGGAGTTCATCCTCAACCAGAGCGCCTACTCCACCGGCAGCGTGCTGGTGGCCGGCGCGGACTTCGGCACCGGCTCCTCCCGCGAGCACGCCGTCTGGGCGCTGCGCGACTACGGCTTCCGGGCCGTGCTCTCCCCGCGGTTCGCGGACATCTTCCGCGGCAACGCCGGCAAGCAGGGTCTGGTCGCCGCACAGCTCTCCCAGGACGACATCGAGCAGATCTGGAAGATCCTCGAGGAGGCCCCCGGCACCGAGGTGACCGTGGATCTCGTGGAGCGGCAGGTCCACGCCGCCGATGCCACCTTCCGCTTCGACATCGACGACTACACCCGCTGGCGCCTGCTGGAGGGGCTGGACGACATCGGCCTGACCCTGCGTCACGAGGCGGACATCACCGCCTTCGAGGCGAAGCGCCCCCGCTGGATGCCGAAGACCCTGCCGGCCCGCACCGCGGACTGAATCGGCGGCCTCCCGACAGGACGGCCGCTCCGCGGGCTCGGGGCGCGCCCCTGAGCGTGACGTTCGCACGGCATCGACGGTGTCGCACGGGCGGCGCGCAGGGTCCTCCGCTATGGTGAATCGACTTCTCACGCGGCGCTGCGGTGCCGCGTCCCTCGACGCAAGGACACCATGAGCTCGACATTCCACGTGCGCGGAGGCCGCCCCCTGGAGGGTGAGATCACTGTCCGCGGGGCCAAGAACCTCGTCTCCAAGGCGATGGTGGCGGCGCTGCTGGGCGAGAGCCCCAGCGTCCTGCACTCCGTCCCCGACATCCGCGATGTGCAGATCGTCTCCGAGCTGCTGTCCATCCACGGTGTGAAGGTGGAGCGGGATGCGGCGGCCGGCACGCTGCGGATGGACCCCTCGAACGTGGAGCGGGCCCACGTGGCCGACATCGACGCCCATGCGGGCAGCTCCCGCATCCCGATCCTGTTCTGCGGGCCCCTGCTGCATCGTCTGGGCGAGGCGATCATCCCGGACCTGGGCGGCTGCCGCATCGGCGACCGCCCCATCAACTACCACCTCGACGTGCTGCGCAACTTCGGGGCCGTGGTGGACAAGCGCGAGATGGGCATCCACATCACCGCGCCGAACGGTCTGCAGGGCGCGAAGATCCACCTGGAGTACCCCAGCGTCGGCGCGACCGAGCAGGTGCTGCTCACGGCAGTGCGAGCCCATGGCTTCACCGAGCTGACCAATGCCGCGGTCGAGCCGGAGGTCGAGGACCTCATCTCCGTGCTGCAGAAGATGGGCGCGATCATCTCCCTGCAGACCGACCGCACCATCACCATCGAGGGCGTCGAGTCCCTGGGCGGCTTCGAGCACGTCGCGATCCCGGACCGCATCGAGGCGGCCAGCTGGGCCTGCGCGGCACTGGTCACCCGCGGCTCGGTGTTCGTGCGCGGCGCCCAGCAGAAGCCGATGGCGACCTTCCTGAACACCTTCCGCAAGATCGGCGGCGGGATGGATATCACCGAGGCGGGCATCCGCTTCTTCCATCCGGGCACCCCGCTGAAGGCGATCGCGGTGGAGACCGACGTTCACCCCGGCCTGATGACCGACTGGCAGCAGCCGCTGGTGGTGGCGCTGACCCAGGCCGACGGCATCTCGATCGTCCACGAGACGGTGTATGAGAACCGGCTGGGATTCACCGGGGCGCTGAACGACATGGGCGCCCACATCCAGGTGTACCGCGAGTGCCTGGGCGGATCAAGCTGCCGGTTCGGGCGCCGCAACTTCAACCACTCCGCGGTGATCTCCGGGCCCAAGCGGCTGCACGGTGCGGACATCACCGTCCCGGACCTCCGCGGCGGCTTCTCCTACCTGATCGCGGCACTGGGTGCGGAGGGGGTCTCCTCGATCCGCGGCATCGACCTGATCGACCGCGGCTACGAGGCCTTCCGCGAGAAGCTCACCGCCCTGGGCGCGGAGTTCTGGGAGGACTGAACCGAGGCCGGGGGACCGGTCAGACGCTCGGGCGGCGGATCGACAGAGGTCCAAGTCCCCGCCCGGCCCGAGCATGCAGGCACAATGGGCATGAGCGATGTCGGCAGCAGCGACGTCGGCAGGAGCGATCTTGAGCAGCCGCGGGCGAGGAGTGGGATGAGCGAGCACAGCGGGCAGCAGGTGCACGAGCCGGAGGAGACCCGGGCTCTGCGAGGCGAGAGCGGACCCTCCATGGCGTCCTCGCTGGCTCTGCGGGACATTCCCATCCCCGACTACTGCGATGTGGTGATCGTCCCCACCCGCGGGGTGGAGGAGTCCGATCCCCGGGTCTGGGCCGATGCGATCTTCTCCCACGAGAACACCCCGCTGTCCAAGCGCGGGATGCTCGCCCTGCGCGACGAGGCGATCCGCCTGTTCG
>DXDT01000265.1 GCA_019115335.1 Candidatus Brachybacterium merdigallinarum | reverse complement strand
GCGGCGCGCACGGCCCGGGTCGGTGCCGGGGTGCGGTACGGGGAGCTCGCGCTGGCCGCCTGGGAGCAGGGGCTGGCGCTGACGAACATGGGGTCGCTGCCGCACATCTCCGTGGGCGGGGCGAGTGCGACCGGCACCCACGGGTCCGGTGATCGCAATCAGACCCTCGCCGCCGCCGTGCGCGGGATCGAGCTGGTCACGGCCGGTGGCGACCTGCTCCAGCTCTCCCGCGAGCACGATCCGGAGATCTTCGACGGGGCTGTGCTCGCGCTCGGCGCGCTCGGGGTGGTCACCCACCTGACGGTCGACCTGCAGCCCGCCTACGAGGTCACCCAGAGCGTCTACCTGGACTTCCCTCCGGAGCGGATGACGCGCGAGGACCTCACCGGGATCATGGCCGGCGGCTACAGCGTGAGCCTGTTCCACCACTGGGACGGTCACATCGCGCAGGCCTGGGTGAAGCAGCGCGCCACGGACACGGCGGCGCCGCCGGAGGTCTGGTTCGGGGCGCGGCGTGCCCTCACAGCGGTGCATCCCCTCCCCGGCATGCCCGGGGACTTCTGCACGGACCAGACCGGGCAGGCGGGCCCCTACTTCGAGCGCCTGCCGCATTTCCGGCTCGAGTTCACCCCCAGCAACGGGGAGGAGATCCAGTCCGAGTACCTGATCGCCCGTCAGGACCTCGCCGAGGCCCTGGCCGCGATCATGCCGCTCGGGGAGCAGATCCGTCCGCTGCTGCATGCCTCCGAGGTGCGCACGGTCGCGGCCGACGAGCTCTGGCTCTCCCCCGCTTACCAGCGCGACAGCGCCTGCGTGCACTTCACGTGGAAGCGGCTGCCGGGCGAGGTCGAGGCGCTGCTGCCCGAGATCGAGGAGCGCCTGGCACCGTTCGCGCCGCGGCCCCACTGGGGGAAGGTGTTCCGGACCGCTCCGGAGACGGTGCGTGCCCGGTTCCCGCGGCTGCCGGACTTCCTGGCGCTGCGGGATCGCCTGGATCCGGGCCGGAAGTTCACCAACCGGTTCATCGAGGGCCTGCTGGGAGAGTGATCCCGGGTGCGGGCACACCCCGCACGATCTAGGCTCTCGGTGACAAGGGCTCTCGCAGGGGACGACGACCGGACCCCGAGCGAGCATGCCGGAGCACCAGGAGGCCACCATGAGCAGCGGACCCGTCTTCTCCAACGACGCCGAGGACCTGCCGGAGCGCGGCTCCGCGGCCCCTGCGCCGGAGGGATCGGCCGGCATCCCTGCCGTCGGGCGGCAGGAGACGCGGTCGCTCGCACGGGTCCTCACGGTGGTCTACGCCCTGCTCATCACCCCGGTCGGGCTGGTGCTGCTCGGCTACGGCGGCGGGCGCACGCTCCAGATCGTGCTGCGGGGCGGCTACGAATGGGGGGCGCTCCTGGCCAGCGGCGGCACGATGATCGTCACCGCGCTCCTCGCCCTGACCGGCGGGATCGTGCTGCTCGCGAGCGTGGCCGCCACCGGTGTCGCGAGCTCCGCGGGGCTGCTCGCAGCGGGTCTGATGGGGCTGCCGGCGGTGGCGGCCAGCGCTCTCACGCCCCTGCTGATGCTGATCTACGACATCTTCGCGAGCGTCGTCCCGGACCTGGCCATGCTCGACGGTCTGGTGTACGGGCACCATCTGGTGGTGCACCCGCTGCTGGGCGGGTTCGGCCTGTCGCTGCTGCTCGCCCGTCGCCGCCCGGCGGCCCCGTCCGCCCTGTCCCTGATCGGGATCGTGGCCATCCCGCTGGTGCTCACGGTGGGCGCACTGCTGATGTTCCAGGGCCATGCCCGGGGGGCGACGATGTGGGCGCGCTCGTTCGGCACGGAGATCGATCCGCTGGCGCTCGTCCTCGTGCCCGTCGGCGTGCTGCTGCTGGTCCTGACGGTCGTCGCGACCCGCTGGTCGCCCTACGCACTGGTGATCCCGGCCCTGGTGCTGCTGGCGCTGTCCGCGACCATGCTGCTCCCCACCTCATCCCTCCTCTCGCCGTCCTGGCTGTGGGGCGTAGCGCAGGGCACGGTGCTGACCTTCCTGGGCACGGGGGGCATGGCGGCCACCGGGGTGCTGATGCTGGTCCACACCGGTGCCCTCGCCCTCGTGCGCGCCCGCTCCCGCCGCGCCCAGCGGCACCGGACCGGCCCCGGAGCACCCGGTCGGCCGCAGCTCTCCGACGCCGGCTGAGGCGATGCCGGCCGTGGCGGCGCCGGCTGGGAGGACCCCGGCCGGGGCGGTCAGGCGATGGCCGCCCCGAGCTCGTCGACCAGGCTCTGGGCGGCGCCGGCCGCGTCGAGCTGGCCGAACATGAAGGCCTCACCGATCCGGGAGAGCTCCGACTCGAACACGGAACCGCCCATCGGGGCGAGCTCGGGATCGGCTCCGACTTCGCTGGTGACGGCATCGACGAACTCCACGGTCGCCAGCTCCGTCCCCTCGAGCTCGGCCTTGACGGCTTCGCGGACCTCGGTGTTCGGCGGCACTCCGCGCTCGACCCCCAGCAGCCGGCCGGCGGCGGGGTCGTTCAGGAAGTAGTTGAGGAACTCGACGGCGGCCTCCGGGGCGGAGCTGGAGGCGGCCACGGACCAGAACAGGCCGGGCTTGAGCCACATGCGGTGGTCTCCCGCGCTGCCGTCGGCCGCCGGGAGGCGGAGCAGCTGCACCTCGGAGCCCAGGGCGCTGGTGTAGGCGACGGACTGATTCGACCAGGCGACCGTCATCGCCTGGCGACCGGTCGCGAAGAACGACTGCTCGAGCCCACCGGCGTAGTCCTCCTGCGTCAGCGCGGCATCCGGTCCCGCCGGGGAGTCCAGCATGGTCTGCGCGAACTCGAAGAAGCCGGTCGCGGTCGCCACGTCGAAGCCGAGCTCGCCGTCAGCCCACAGCGCCTGGCCCTGCTGCCGCAGCCAGAGCCGGAAGACCACGGGGTTGATGACGTACTGACCGGTCCCGTAGATGTCGCTCGCCGCGGCGGTGATCTCCTCGGCCAGGGCGAGGTACTCGCTCCAGGTCCAGGTCGTGTCGTCCGGCAGCTCGATCCCGGCGGTCTCGAAGATCTCCGGGTTCACGAGCACGACCGGGGCGTTCGAGCCGCCCCGGATCCCCACCTGCCCGAGGTCCGGCAGGGTGCCGGCATCGGCGAGGCCCTCGGTGAACCCGGAGGTGTCCAGCGCAGTGGTGCTCAGATCGAGCAGGGCGCCGCGCTCGGCGTACTCGGCAAGGTAGGCCTCCTCCATCTGGATGATGTCCGGGGCGTCCTGGGCGGCGGTCTGGGTCGCGAGCTTGTCCCAGTAGGCGGAGAACTCC
>DXDT01000264.1 GCA_019115335.1 Candidatus Brachybacterium merdigallinarum | reverse complement strand
CCGACGCCGTGCTCGGTCCGACAGCACGCTGCCCCGCGGAGAGCATCGAGAGCCTGAGGAGCTCGGTCTCCGGCGCCCGCAGACGTCGGGGGACGCCGTGGACTCTTGAGGCGCTCCGACTGGCTCGCACGCGGGTGCGCTCCCCGGGAGAGACGATCTTCCGTCTTCTGCTGGGCGCGGCGGGCTCCCGGAGCCGACGCTCAATCACCCCGTCCTTGACCCCGGGACCGGTGGCACCAGAATGATCGACCTGGCCTGGGAGGAGATCGGGTTCGGCCTGGAGTACGACGGTGACGGTCACCGGCTGACCAAGGGGCAGTGGCGGGATGACGAGGAGCGCCGTGACGAGCTCGCCTCCCGGGGCTGGACGCTGAGCCGAGCCAACGGCAAGGACCTGCACCGACCGCTGCGGATCCTGCTGCGGCTGCGGCGCACGATGGCCGAGCGCGGGCTCTGCGTCCCGGACGAGCAGCGGATCCGCCGCGTGGTCGCCGAGGTCGCCCAGCGCGGGCTCTCGATGCGGATCGCCCGCACGCAGCGGTGACGAGGCCCCGCACCTCCCGGAAGTGCTTCCTTCTCAACCGCTCTGGAGCGAACTGTGGTTGAGAACCTGGCCCGAAAGCGGGCTGCCCTACAGGCGGGCTGAGCACCGCAGAGCCCGGGCGCGAGCGGGTCAGCCCAGCGCGAGGAGGCTCTCAGCGGTGACCTCGTCGAGCACCAGATCGGTCGCCAGGCGGGTGCGGAGCGCGGCGCGCAGCGGCAGGGCCTTGCGGGAGCCGGAGACGATCAGCAGACGACGCGGAATCCGGGCGAGCCGGTCCGGGGGCGTCCCCGAGCCGCGCCGGTTCATCTCGATGTCCCGGTACGTCCCGTCGGCCCGCAGGAAGACGGTGCAGACGTCCCCCACGGCGGCGTCGTGCCGGAGCGAGCGGAGGTCCGCGCTGGTCAGATAGTTGTGGGTGTAGACATGGCTGGGCACATCGGCATCGAAGGCGCCGACGCTGAACACCGCGACGGTCGCCTGGCGCTGGATCTCCAGCACTCTCTGCACCGAGCGCTCGTGCCACATCGCCTCCCTCGTCGCCGCGTAGTCGAAGAAGGCCGGCACCGGGAACTGGTGCACGGTCGCATCCCATCGCGCCGCCGCCCGCGCGAGGACCGCTGAGATGTAGGCGAGCCCGGAGCCCTCGACGTTGATCGCCCCGTTGAGCTGCACGATGCGCATCCCCGGCACCGGTCGCGGCCGGGCCTCGCCGAGCATCGCCGCGACCGTGGTGCCCCAGGCGAGGCCGAGAGTCGCGCCGGGCTCGAGGATCTCGTCGAGCAGGGACGCCCCGGTCTGGGCGACGATGCGCAGCCGTTCGCGCTCGTCCTCGGCACCGGTGGCGACCACATGGGCCTGCACGCCGAACTGTGAGGAGATCCTCCGCCTCAGCTCCTCCACCCGGTGCGCCTGGGGCGGTCGCAGCGAGATCTGGACCAGGCCGGCAGCGCGGGCGTCCCGCAGCATCCGCGAGACCGTGGACCGGGAGACCTGGAGAGTGCCGGCGATCGACTCCATCGTCCGGCCCTCGTCGTAGTACATGCGTGCAGCCCCGTAGAGCGCTTCGAGGGGGGAATCGCGTGGCATCGCCCCAGTCTTGCACATTCGTGCACGGGACTTGCGTCCCGGTGCACGTGGCTTGAACCATGGCATCCGAGCGGGCACTCGTGCCGGCCCGGCCCGTGCCAGCCCAGTCCGGGCTGGCCGCGACCGTGCCGGTCGATCCGGTCCCGCGATATCCGATGACGCATCCCGTACCACCACGGCGAAGGAGCACAGGTGCCCGAGCAGCAGAGGTCAGCACTCACCCCCGATGGCCGCCGGGAGCACCTCACCCGCCTGCGCGCCGCGACGGCGGACTCCCCGCTGGACGTCCTCGTCGTCGGCGGCGGCGTGAACGGGGCCGGTGCCGCGTTCGACGCAGCCACCCGCGGGCTCTCGGTGGGTCTGGTCGAGGCGGCGGACTGGGCGACGGGCACCTCTTCGCGCTCCTCGAAGCTCATGCACGGCGGCCTGCGCTACCTGCAGATGCTGGACTTCAAGCTGGTCGCCGAGGCGCTGCGCGAACGTGACCTGCTGCTCGAGCACACCGCCCCCCATCTCGTGAAGCCGATCAAGTTCGTCTTCCCCTTCTTCAAGCGGGTCATCGACCGCGGCTTCATCGGCTCCGGCGTCATGCTCTACGACGCGATGCAGTCCGTCGGTCGCAAGCGCGCCGTCCCCTTCCACCGCCACCTCCTGCACGACAGGATGCTCGAGGTCTTCCCCGCCCTGGACGGCGAGAAGGCTGTCGGGGCCCTGGAGTACTACGACGCGCAGATGGACGACGCCCGCTTCGTGCTGATGCTCGTGCGCTCCGCCGCGCAGCACGATGCCGCCGTCGCCAACTACACCAGCGTCGTCGACTACCTCCACGAGGGCCCCCGGGTGGTCGGCGCCCGGGTGCGCGACGAGGAGAGCGGCGAGGTGTTCGACGTCCACGCCCGCGCGACCGTCCTGGCCGGGGGTGTGTGGACCCAGGAGCAGCAGGAGCTGGCCGGGGCCGAGACCGGCCTCGAGGTCCTCGCCTCCAAGGGCATCCACATCACCGTGGCCCGCGATCGCATCCCGGCCGCCCCCGACACCGGCATCATCACCCAGACCGAGAAGTCGGTGCTGTTCATCATCCCGTGGGACGAGTACTGGGTGATCGGCACCACCGACACCCCGTGGACGCAGGACCCCCGCGACGTCGGGGCCAGCGGCGCGGACATCGACTACGTGCTCGAGCACGCCAACGCCGTGCTCGCCGATGACCTCTCCCGCGAGGACGTGATCGGCGTGTATGCCGGGCTGCGCCCCCTCCTCCAGCCCTTGAAGAAGGACGCCGGAGGGTCCTCGAAGGTCTCCCGGGAGCACACGGTGATGGAGGTCGAGCCGGGCCTGACCGCGATCGCGGGTGGGAAGTTCACGACCTACCGGGTGATGGCGGAGGACGTCATCGACTTCGCGATCAAGGACATCGAGCCCGGTCGCCCCAGCCTCACCCGCTCCATCCCCGTGATCGGCGCGCAGGGCTACGAGACCATGCGGCGCCGCGCAGGAGCGGTCGCGAACGAGCACGGCTACGACCAGCGGCGCATCGATCGCCTGCTGATGCGCTACGGGGCCCTGCTCGAGGACGTGTTCGCCCTGATCGACGAGGACCCCTCGCTCGCCGCCCCGCTCGAGCACGCCCCGCGGTACCTGCGGGCCGAGGCGCTCTACGCGGTCCGGGCCGAGGGCGCCCGACACCTGGCCGATGTGCTCGAGCGCCGCACCCGGCTGGATTACGAGACACCCGACCGCGGCGCGGACGCGGCCGAGGAGGTGGCCGAGCTCATGGGGTCGGCACTGGCCTGGGATCCCTCCCGGTCGGCGCGCGAGGTCGAGACCTATCGCCGCCACATCGCCGCCCGCCTGGAGGGCGAGCAGTCGACGAGCGACGAGCAGGCTGCGGCCCAGCTCGCCGACGCACCGGTGGTGCCGGCCCGGGAATGACCCGTCGCCACTGAGCTGTCGGCATCGTTCCGGCAGTGCTGATCTGCCGGGAGAGATCCGGCAGCACCGACCGTCGAGCTTCACCCGGCGGCAATGACCTGGGGGTGGGGGTCGTCCTTCGACGACGCTCCCTGCTCGCACTGAATCCGTTCGACTCTCAATGAGGAGACAACTGTGGGAACCATCGGGACGATCTTCGTCTTCGAGATCGCCGGCACCGCCGTGCTGACCCTGCTGGGCGGCGGCGTCGTGGCCAATGTGGTCCTCGGCAGGACCAAGGGCAATGGCGGCGGCTGGCTGCTGATCAACGTGGGTTGGGGGCTGGCGGTCTTCGCCGGTGTATGGACCGCTTTCAAGACCGGGGCGCACCTGAACCCCGCGGTCACCATCGGGCTGCTCTCGAGCGGGGCGGCCGAGTACGGGCCCGGCATCCCGGTCACCCTGGGCACCACGCTGGCGTACTTCGCCGCGGAGATGATCGGTGCCTTCCTCGGCGCGATCCTCGCTTGGCTGACGTACAAGAACCATTACGACCAGGAGACGGACCCCGGGGCGATCCTCGGCACCTTCTCCACCGGGCCGGAGATCCGCTCACGCGGCTGGAACCTGGTGACCGAGATCATCGCGACCTTCGTGCTCGTGTTCGTGATCATCATGTTCGGCCACACCCCGCACGGGCTGGGCCCCCTGGCCGTCGCCCTGCTGGTGGTCAGCATCGGCGCGTCCCTGGGCGGGCCGACGGGCTACGCGATCAACCCCGCCCGAGACCTCGGTCCCCGCCTCGCGCACGCGATCCTGCCGATCCCGCACAAGGGCGGCTCGGACTGGGGATACTCGTGGGTGCCGGTCCTCGGCCCCCTGATCGGCGGCGGCCTCGCAGGCCTCGCCTCGATCCTCTACCTCTGAGGCACGGAGCGCGGGAGCGGCGATGGCCGACGGCGCTGCACCGTCGGCCCTCGCACCCCGCACTCGACTCCACAGCACGCGAATCCCCCGCTCTCGAATCCACTGCACTCATCCATGACGAAGGAGTTCCGATGAACGACCAGCCCATGTACATCATGTCCATCGACCAGGGCACCACCTCGACCCGCGCGATCATCTTCGACCACGCCGGCCAGATCGTCGCCAGCGGCCAGAAGGAGCACGAGCAGATCTTCCCGAAGGCCGGCTGGGTCGAGCACGATCCGCTGGAGATCTGGAAGAACACCCGCGACGTGGTCGGGCAGGCGCTGGTGGGCGCCGAGATCAACCGCCACCAGCTCGCGGCCGTGGGCATCACCAACCAGCGCGAGACCGCGGTGGTGTGGGACAAGAACACCGGGGAGCCGGTGTACAACGCGATCGTCTGGCAGGACACTCGCACCCAGCGGATCTGCGACGAGCTCGCCGGTGACGAGGGCGCGGACAAGTACAAGGAGCGGGTGGGCCTGCCGCTGGCGACCTACTTCTCCGGACCGAAGATCAAGTGGATCCTCGACAACGTCGACGGTGCCCGGGAGCGGGCC
>DXDT01000263.1 GCA_019115335.1 Candidatus Brachybacterium merdigallinarum | reverse complement strand
GGCCTTCCGCGCTGATCGCGGTCGCCGCCTGGTGCGCGCTCGGGGTCCACTCGATGATCGACCACCTCTACGAGTACCCGCTGGTGGTGCTCACCGCCGGGATCGTGCTGGGTGTTGCGGGGCGGCCTGCTTCTCGAGACCTCGCCGAGCAGAGCTGACTGCTCTCGCCGTTCCGCCGATCACCCCTTCACCGAGCCCTTCATCCCGTCCATGATCTGCCGCTGCAGGATCAGGAAGAAGATCACGATCGGGATGATCGAGACCACCGAGCCGGCAGCCAGCGACCGCTCATCCGTGCTGCCGATCCCCGCCAGGTAGGCGATCCCGAGCGCCACGGGGTACTTCGACTCGTCGTTCAACACCACCAGAGGCCACAGGAAATCGTTCCACACGTTGACGAACCCGAAGATCGCCACGATCGCGATCGACGGCTTCACCACCGGCAGCATCACCCGGCGGAAGATCTGCCACTCGTTCGCCCCGTCGATCCGGGCGGCATCCCGCAGCTCCCGCGGGATCGCCGCGAACGCCTGGCGCATGATCAGCGTCCCGAACGCCGTGAGCAGGCTGGGCAGGATGATCCCCAGGTACTCGTTGGCCAGCCCCAGATCGGTGGTGACGATGAACCGGGGGATCAGCATCACCTCGGCCGGCAGGAACATCGTCGCGATGATCATCAGGAAGAACACGTTCCGGCCCCGGAACTCGAGCGCCCCGAACGCATACCCGGCCAGGATGCACACCCCGGCGCTGAGGGGAACGATCGTGACCACGTACAGCAGCGAGTTGCCCAGATACGTCAGCAGCGGCACCGCGTTGAACGCGGTGACGTACGCATCCAGCGTGGCTGGCCACGCGAACAGCCGCGGTGGATCCGCGAACAGCGTCTCCCCGAGCGGGGTGAGCGAGGTGGTCAGAAGGATCAGGAACGGGATCACGAAGAACACGGCGGCGAAGCTCAGCAGCGCATAGTTCCCCACCCGCTGGGCGACGCGGCGCGGAGAACGCCTCCTTCGCCGGAACTTCGTGGGCCGAGTGCTTGCCGTCGGCCGCGAACGGTCCTGGATGGTGGTTCCCTCAGACGTCATAACGGGACCTCGAGACACGGAAGTTCAACATGGCCAGCACGATCAGCACAGCCCACAGCACCAGGGCGATCGCGCTCGCATAGCCCATCTCGAAGCGCTGGAAGGCGAGCGACCAGATGTAGTAGCCCAGCGACATCGTCGAATCATCCGGCCCGCCCCCGGTGAGCACGAACACCGAGGTGAACACCTTCGAGGCGCTCTCCATCGTCAGCGTGAGCACCACCGCCACGTACGGGATTGTCAGCGGGACCGTGATCCGCAGGAACTTCTGGACGGTGTTCGCGCCGTCGATCGTCGCGGCCTCGTACACATCACTGCTGATCGCCTGCAGCCCGGCGAGATAGATGAGCATGTAGGTGCCCATCTGCTTCCACGCCTCGATGAACAGGATCGAGGGCAGCGCCCAGTCGGTCGAGAGCAGGAACTGGATCGGCTGCTCGGTGATGCCGAAGGCCTGCAGCACCCAGTTCACGATCCCGGCGTCGTTGTACACGTACCGCCAGGCGATCGCGACCGCGACCATCGAGGTGATCGCCGGGAGGTAGTAGATCGCCCGGAACGCCCCGATCGCACGGATCTTCTGATTGACCATCACCGCCAGCACCAGCGGGATCACCACGTTGAGGGGGATCAGCCCCACCATGTACAGCAGCGAGTTGAGGGCGGCCCGCCAGAACCGCTCGTCGCCGAGCATGCGGCGGAAGTTGTCCAGCCCCACCAGCTCCGCCGGGCGGATCACCGAATAGTCGTAGAAGGCCAACTGGACCGCGAGCACCGCCGGCCACAGGAAGAACACCACGAACAGGATCGCGATCGGCAGCAGGAACAGCCACGGGGTGTACCAGGACACCGCTCGGGGCCCGCGCTGCTGCCGCCGGCGCGGGGGAGGGGCCGACGGGCCGGGGTCCCCGTCGGCAGGGGTGCGGCGACGGGTACCCGCCTCAGGGGGCGTGACGGCGGTTCTCATCGGTCCTCAGCCGGCATCCTGTGCGGAATCCAGCTGCTCCTGCCAGGCCGCCTGCTGCGCCTCCAGCACCGGAGCGGGATCCGCGCCGGTGCGCATGGTCTCCTTCATCGCCATGATGAAGTCCTGCCGGATCTGGTCCGGGATGCCGGGCGGCAGCTGCACCGTGGTGTCCACCGCGTTGGGGAAGTTCTCCACCACGATCCGGCGCGCCTGCTCGATCGGGTCGTCCCCAGCCTCGGCGGTGAACAGATCCGCCTCCAGGGTCTCCTTGGCCGAGGGGAAGATCGGTGCGAGCTCGCAGAACCCCAGCTGCGCCTCCGCACTGGTCATGAACTTGATGAACGCTGCTCCGGCTGCCGGGTTCTCCGACTGCGCCGGGACCGCCATCGAGTGCTGCCCAGTCATCTGATCGTTGCCGTTCTGATCGCGCGGCGAGGTGGTGACGTAGACGTCCGCATAGGCGTCCGGGGCGTCGTTCTGCAGAGTGGTGAGCTCCCCGGGGCCCATATCGGCCTGGAAGGCGATCTGGCCGTTGGCGACCGTCTGCGGCTCCTGCGCATCCAGCGCCGACGCCCCGGGCGCGATCCCGCCCCCGGCATAGGAATCCTGGAACCGGGCGACCAGGTTCGCAGCGTCCTCCGTCGCGAACGTCGCCTCCGTGAGGTCCTCGTTCACGAACTCCACGCCCATCGCCTGCAGTCGGCGCAGGCTCGGATCCGAGTTCGTGCCGTACACACCGGTCGCCTCATGCACCTCATCGGCCAGGTCCAGGGCCTCTTCCCAGGACTGCGGAGGGCTCGCCGGGTCGAAGCCCACCTCGTCCATGGTCGACTTCCGCCAGACCCCCACCAGGGTCCCCGAGTTGTACCAGGGGATGGCGTACAGCGTGTCCTGCACGCGCAGGCCGTCCACCAGGCCCGGCTGGTAGGTCTCGAGGTCCTCGGTGGAGAAGTGATCCTCGATGGCCGCGAAGGTGGTGGCCAGCTGGCCGAGGTTCTTCGAATCGACATTGACCGCGTCGGGAACATCCCCCGTGGTCAGTGCGGCCAGATACTTCGTCTGCATCTCTTGGCCCGGCACGTCGATCCACTCCACCGTCACCTCCGGGTTCTCGGCCTCGAAATCAGCGATGAGCTGATCGAAGTAAGCCTGGAAGTTCTTGCGCAGGTTGATGGTCCAGAACTTGACGGTCCCCTCCAACGGGCCGTCGGTGCCGCCGGCGGCCGCGCTGTCGGTGTCACTGCCGCCGCCGGTGCCCAGGCAGCCGGCCAGGGCGGCGCCGGACAGGCCCACGCCGCCGGCGAGCAGGGCACGACGGGTGGGAGTGCCCGTTCGGTGGGTGGTACGGATGGGGGTGTTCATGGCTGTCTCCTTCGACACGGGTTCTTCGGGGTGAGCGGATCAGAGCTCAGCGCACTGGCCGGCGGCCGCGCCGATGATCTCGTTGGCGGTCCCGCGGGTCTCCGGGACCTGGGCGTTGCCCGTGCAGGTCAGGGAGCCGCGAGTGGTGGTGTCGGCGATCGTGAAGACCCCGGTGCCCTCCACGACGCTGACACTGCCGCGCAGCGTGTTCCCGGCGCACAGCTCGGGGGTGGCGCCGAGGCGGACGTCCTGCGCACGGGCGGCGGCGAGCGATCCGCCCTGGGTGGAGCCGCACAGGGCGAGCGAGCCGTTGACCGTGAGCTGGCCGGTCACGGCGGCGTTCAGCAGGGCCAGCTCCGCGCCGTCGGCCACGGTGGTGCTGCCGCTGAGGTCCGCGCCGACCACGCAGGTGCGCCCCTCCTGGATGCTCACCCCGCGCTGATCCTCGGTGATCACCTCGTCGCAGGTCGCCAGGTCCGTGGCCAGGAAGTCACCGTGCAGCTCAGCG
>DXDT01000262.1 GCA_019115335.1 Candidatus Brachybacterium merdigallinarum | reverse complement strand
TGCTACCGCTCGCCGCGCTCGCTGCGGCTGCGGGCGGGTGATCGCTGATGCCCGAGGGTGACACCGTCGCCCGGCAGTGCCGGATCCTCGACGAGGCGCTCGCCGGCGCCGTGCTCACCGCCTGCGAGCTGCGGGTGCCGCGCGCGGCGACCGCGGACCTCGTCGGCTGGTCCGTCGCCGAGGTGCGGCCCCGCGGCAAGCACCTGCTGATCCGGCTCGTCCCGCCCGCGCCTGGCTCCCCTCCGCTGACCCTGCACAGCCACCTCATGATGGACGGGATCTGGCACGTGGACGGCAAGGCGCTGCGCTCGAGCGACACCAGCGCCGGCCCCCGCTCCCCCGACACGATCCGCATCGTGCTCGAGGCCCGCCACCCGGACGGGCACGAAGCGCGAGCGGTGGCCTACGACGTGAAGCAGGTGCGGCTGCTGCGCACGGCCGACGAGGGCGAGCTGGTGGGGCATCTCGGGCCCGATCTGCTGGATCCTGCCTGGGACGCGGACCCGTCCCTGCGCGCGACCGCGATCGAGAACCTCGCCGCGGAGCCGGAGCGTCCGCTCGGTCTCGCCCTGCTGGATCAGCGCAACCTCGCCGGGATCGGCAACATCTACCGCAGCGAGCTGTGCTTCCTGCGCCGCGTCCACCCGGCCGCGCCCGTTGCCGCGGCCCGGGACCTCGGAGCGCTGGTGGATCTCGCCCGTCGTCTGCTGGTGCTGAACCGGGATCGGGAGGTGCGCGTGACCACCGGCGGGATGCTGGGCCGGGACGGGGACCTGTGGGTGTACGGCCGCGACGGGAAGCAGTGCCGGCGCTGCCGCACCCGGATCGAGCGCGGCGAGCTCGCCGAGCCGCGGCTCGAGGGCACCGAGGCGCGGGTGCTGTGGTTCTGCCCCCGCTGTCAGGCCGGGCCCGGCGCGCCGCCGGCGACGAGACGTCCCGATGCGGACGCCACGGCCCGACGTGGCCGACGTCGCTGAGATGAGCGCCGTCCCACGCCCGGACTGCCGTGCAACCTCGGTAGACTCCTGCGTCGTCAGCCTCCATAGCTCAGCGGATAGAGCAACGGTCTTCTAAACCGTCGGTCGCAGGTTCGAGTCCTGCTGGGGGCGCTGAGCAGCCCAAACGTAGAAGAACGCCCTCACAACGAGGAAACGACGACGTTACTCGGGGGGTGCGTGCGTGTGCACTTCCTTCTAGGGCACGTCTCTATCGACGTCTTCGGGGAGAAGCATCACGAACGCCTGCGCGAGTTGTCGATGATGCGCGCGAGCTACTCCTGCCCCGAGCACGGGCACGTCATGTACGTCGTCGACGCGGAGCGATACCTGAGCCTGCGGTCGCGTTGGAGCTGGTGCGGCGGCCATGGAAGACGACATCGAGACCGCGGGATTGCGGGTCAGGCTCTCAGGTGGACTCGACTTCGTGGTCCGCGAAGGTGATCTGGCCCTGCTGAATCGTCGGCAAGATGAAGCTCGTGCCGACAGTGCGCTGGGTCAGGTTTCCCACTGCTTCGCGGATGTAGGGGTACAGCGTCATGACTCCGACCTTGTCGGCGAAGTCCGTCCTGCCCGCAGCAGTGGAGAGGAACGGCTCCTCGGCCTCGAACTCAGCCGCGACGTCGAGAGAGACCCGCCAGTTCTCCTGGCTCGCGGTGAACTCGATCCTGATCCCCAGTGCGCTTCCTTCTTGGCGGGTGCGCAGACCGACCGTCACCGAGATCTCCTCGGTCTCGCTGTCGTCCGGGTCCTCTGACTTCTCGGGCCTCGCGTCACTCGGTGCGGTTTCAGTGAGCTCAGCAGAGAGCTTGTAGAACCGCACGTCCCGGAGCACCGGCGCAGGACCGCGCACAATCTCCTCGGCGCTGTTCAACTCGCCATGCACGTCAGACATAGTTGGGCTCCGAGAACCGCGCCTTCGACGCCGTCCGCCGTGCGACCGGAAGCTGGACTGCGCGCTCCAGTGGAGGCGACCATGCGCTGGGAACCCCTTCCCCACAGTCGTCGATGACGTGCGTTTCCAGCACCGCACCGACGGCCATGGCGTAGCGCTGGATCGTGGCGAGGGTGGGGTTGGAGTCGTAGTGCTCGAACGCGGCGACCGTGGGCTGGCTGACACCCATACGCTCAGCAACCTGCTTCTGCGTCAGCTCATGCTCACGACGGAGTGCGATGAGCGAGGTCATCAGCTGGTCCCGATCCTCGACAAGTCGCTCGGCGCGCAGCTCAAGGAGCGCAGCATCAATCTGGGGGTCGGACATAGATCAGACTCTATATCCGAGACGGCGCGTGGATCAACCAGGCGTGCGTCGCACCACGCCCCAGGACCTCGGGGCGGCTTCGAGGTAGATCGTCTTCGCTCTCTCGATCTCATCGTCCTGGGCCTGCTTGTTCTCCTGGTCGGTCCCGTCGGTGCGCTTCTCGTGCGCATGCAGGCCGACGAGCACAAGGCTGAGCTCGAGGGGTTCTCCGTGCAGGAGCCGCACCTCGATCTTCTTGAACTGGTTGGGGCCATCGCTGTCGGGACGCTCATGCACGTCGATCTCGCTCCACCGGATCTCGTAGATCGGGAGCCGACCATCGCCCACAGGCTTGAGCTCGTCTGGAGGCTCAAGTTCGCCGCGAGTGGCCTTCTTAAGCCGATTCCTGAACTGGGCCTTCAGGAGGGGCTTGTTCCACGGCGTCCACAGCCGCACCCCCGGATGCCTGATCGCTTCGAACAGGGTGTCCACGGCCTGGTCGAGATGCTCGTCCTCGTCCATCGAGGGGTTGTCCACCCAGTAGAACGCCACGCGGAGGCCGGAGCAAGCGTTGGATCGCACCTCCGAGTAGTCCATGCTCGGATCCTATCGACGGCCCACCACAGACGGTGGGGCATACACGTCCCGACCCTCGAGCCGACCCGCACCTGCCTCATCGCGCCCTCCTCTTCTGCAGCTTCCCGGCGCAGAGGCGGCGGGACTGCCGCATGGATAGGTGACATCTGATCTGGCTTGCCCGCTGGGCGGCCTGGAAGGATGTGCACTACGCCCGCTCCCTGCCCCCGAGAGTTCCGCGACGACGTCGTGCGTGTGGCCCGCTCGCGCGAGGACGGCGTCACGATCGCGCAGATCGCGAAGGATATCGGTGTCCACGAGATGACGCTCCATACATGGATCCGCCAAACCGACATCGACGACGGCAACCGATCGGGCAAGAGCCGGGAGGAGTCCGCGGAGCTGCGAGAGCCCCGCCGCCGAAACCGCTTGCTGGAGCAGGAGAACGAGGTCCTCCGCCGCACCGCTGCCTACCTGTCCCAGGCGAACTTGCCGGGAAAGGTTGTACCCGCTCGTGAGCGAGCTCGCCGATGACGGGATCCCCGTCACGGTGTCCCTGCGGGTCCTGAAGCTCTCCCGCCGGCCTTACTACCGCTGGCGGAGACATCAAGTCGCCCAGGCCGAACTGGTCGAGGCCCACCGGGCGAACGCGCTGCTGGACGCCCACCTGGATGATCCCGAGTACGGGTATCGCTTCCTGGTCGACGAGGCGACTGATGCCGGCGAGGTGATGCACGAGCGGACGGCATGGAAGATCTGTCGCGACAACCAGTGGTTCTCCGCGCTCGGGAAGAAGCGCGGTAAGAACGGCAAGCGTCCCGGGCCTGCAGGGCATCGCGGAGGCTCTGGGGGCCTGATCCGGTGCGGTCACTCAGAGGACCGTTCCGAAGAACCCCTTCTCCCCGACCGGGATCTCGCTGATGGTCCCGTCCGCGTCGATGATCAGCACGGAGCCCGCGCCGCCGAGATCATCGACCGGGGCCACGATGTGGTCACCGCCGCCGGCACCCGCTCCGACTCCGCTCCCTCCGATCTCGACCGTGTCGATGATCGCTCCCGTGGCGAGGTCGACCGTGCTGACCAGGTGCTCGCTGCCGGAGCTCGATCCCCGGTGCTGGAGGATCACGAAGCCGTTCCGGCTCCCCGCCGCGTAGGCGGTCGATGAGGGCATCACCGGCAGGTCTGCCCGGGAGACGCCCTCGGCGAGCTCGTACGAGCCATCGGTGAACTCGCAGTAGAGGTCGTCGAAGAAGCAGAGGTCCTGGAGGTCATCGGCGCTGATCGGGGCGATCGACCGGGTCGAGTCGAGCACGATGACGGGATCGAAGAAGGTCTCCTCGCCGAGCGGCGTCTCCTGATCCCCCACGCTGAGCCTCAGCGAGCTGGTCTGCGCACCGGTCGCGGTCTCCGCACTGGTCAACAGGGCAGTGGGAGACACCTGAGCACTGCGGGAGGTCGGGGGCGAAGAGAAATCCACCATCGTGGATCCGGCCAGGGCGTGCACCCACCGCTCGGTGACGTCCTCGCCGGCAGGGGTCGCGGAGCTCTCGCCGAGGGGAATGGTCCACAGGCCGCCCGCCTCGTCCATCGTCACGATCAGCTGAAGCTCGGGGTCGTAGTCATAGTTGCCCTGGTCCGCCACATACCCCTCGAGCCCGGCGATCTGGTCCGGCTCGGCCACGGAGCTGCCATCAGCCAGGTCGCGGATGTACAGGCCCTCGTCGGTGGCGACGTAGACCATCCCCCCGCCCGCTGCGAGCACCCGCATGTCGCTGACCAGCTCCTCGTTCAGGCGGATATCCCACCGCTCCTGTCCGGAGTGCGGATCGAGAGCCGCGAGCCGCTTCTGGAACATGGGCTCGAGGAGCAGCTGGAACATGCCCCGGCCGCCGGAGTAGCCGTAGGCGGCGATGACGACCGGTTCACCGTCGATCTCTCCCACGGCGGCGTACGGGGAGACCTCGACGTCCGCCTCGGGGGAGCCCAGGTAGGACCCGCCGAAGAAGATCAGGAGGAAGGCGCCGATGACGAACGGCAGCGCACAGGACCCGCACCCCGCTCGTCCCCGCCGCTTCGGCGTTCCGGCCCTCCTCTCCGTTCCCCTGGAGAAGTCACCGTCGGGCATGTGCGAATAGAGCGCTATGTCCTCTTTCCTTTCGTCGGTGCCGATGTCCTCGACAACCTCAGCCTAGCCGCGAAGATCACCCGCAGACGAGGAATCACTCCTGTTCAGAGGCATGTTCTCGAATGTTCCCCGAGCCTTCACCAGTCGGTTCCCGACGCCGAGCGGCCCCCGATCCCGTCTCCCGGGCCGTGTGGCCCCAGTACCTGTCGGTGCCGTTCAGAGCTCGTCGGCGCTCAGAGCTCGGTTCCGTGGAGGGCTCCCTGCCGTTCAGAGCTCCCGGCCGTACCGCGAGGAGCTCTGGTTCCAGTCGATCACCCATTGCGGCACCGCCAGGTCCTCAGGGACCGGACCCACCTGGGAGAGGACCTCCTCGATCGGGACCGAGCCACCGGCCCTGCGCAGGAAGCGCGCGCGTACGATCGCGTCGGCCACCACCGCGCCGTCGCGCCGGAAGACCTGCTCCATGTAGATCCAGCGGTCGTCGTACCCGAGCACGCGGGAGGCGAGGTCGAACCGCTCCCCCAGCTGCAGGGAGCGGCGGTAGGTGATGGACTGCCCGGCCACCACCGGATACCAGCCCTGGGCGGTGATGCGCTTCCAGAACCCGGAGCGGATCATCAGGTCCATGCGCCCCAGGTCCATCAGCGTGAGATAGCGGCCGTTGTTCATGTGCCGCTGCACGTCCAGGTCGCTGGGATTCACCCGGAAGCTCACATGCGAGGTGTCCCAGATGTCGAGGCGGTGGCGAAGGCGCGCGCGGAGCATGAGCAGCAGCAGGCGGAAGTACAGGTTCACGGCGGATCCCTCCGGAGCGCGACGGCTCGTCGATGAGCACAGATGACCACAGGGTAACCACTCGCGGGCGCTCAGGACCGACCAGATGCCGCGCCCGCGCTAGTGTGGTGCGGTGACTTCCAGTTCTGCACGCACCGCCTCGGACCGCATCATCTGGGTCGACTGCGAGATGACCGGCCTCGACAAGCAGCGCGACGCGCTGATCGAGATCGCCGTCCTCGTGACCGACGCCGATCTGAACATCCTCGGGGACGGTGTCGACGTCGTCATCAAGCCGCCGGCGGGCTCCCTCGAGGGGATGGACCCGTTCGTGGTCAACATGCACACCACCTCCGGCCTGCTCGAGGAGCTGGATCAGGGGCTGACCCTCGCCGAGGCCGAGCAGCTGTGCCTGGACTACGTCAAACAGTGGTGCCCCGATCCCGGCAAGGCGCCGCTGGCCGGCAACAGCGTGGGCACCGACCGAGTGTTCCTGGACCGGGACGTGCCCGAGTTCGCCGGGTGGCTCTCCTACCGCACCATCGACGTCTCCAGCCTCAAGGAGCTCGCCAAGCGCTGGTTCCCGCGGGTGTACTACAACATCCCCGCCAAGCACGGCGGCCACCGCGCCCTGGCCGACATCCGCGAATCCATCCAGGAGCTGAAGTACTACCGCTCGGTGCTGTTCACCGCCGAGCCCGGCCCCACCACCGCGCAGGCCCAGGAGGCCTCGCGCACCTTCGAGCTGCGCGAGCAGGACCAGGCCGCGCCCGCCGCACTGCCCGCACCCACCCCGCACATGCCCTGGCTGGAGCGCCTCTCCCACCGCGCCTGGCTCGAGCGCGAGGGCGATGCCCTGCTCGCCTTCGGCGCGGAGTCCGCCCGGGAGGACGGCGGATTCGCCTGGCTGGACGAGGAGGGCGAAGCAGACCTGACCCGCCCGGCCGAGCTGTGGATCACCGCCCGGATGACCCATTCCTTCGCCCTCGGCCACCTGCTGGGCCGGCCCGGGCTGGGAGCCCTGGCCGATCACGGGATCGCCTCGCTGCGCGGGGTCTTCCACGACGCCGAGCACGGCGGCTGGTACGCCGCGGTCGCCGACGGAGAAGCAGTCGACGACTCCAAGCAGGCCTACGCCCACGCCTTCGTGGTGCTCGCCGCGGCCTCCGCCACCGCTGCCGGCCGCCCCGGCGCCGCCGAGCTGCTCGATGATGCCCTCGCCGTGCTCGACGAGCGCTTCTTCGAGGTCGAGGCCGGGATGAGCGTGGACACCTTCGACCGTACCTTCGCCCAGCTGGAGGAGTACCGCGGGATCAACGCGAACATGCACACCGTCGAGGGGCTGCTGGCCGCGGCGGACGTCACCGGCGACCGCCGCTGGCT
>DXDT01000261.1 GCA_019115335.1 Candidatus Brachybacterium merdigallinarum | reverse complement strand
CGGCACCTTCAAGGGCGCTGCCGTCAAGGCTCCCGCCTTCGGTGATCGCCGCAAGGCGATGCTGCAGGACATCGCGGTGCTCACCGGCGCCCAGGTCGTCACCGCCGATCTCGGTCTGGATCTCAAGACCGTCGGCACCGAGGTGCTCGGCCAGGCCGGCCGCGTCGTCGTCACCAAGGACTCCACCACCATCGTGGGCGGCGCCGGTGACGACCAGGCGGTCTCCGACCGCGTCGCGCAGATCCGCTCCGAGATCGAGAACTCCGATTCCGACTGGGACCGCGAGAAGCTCCAGGAGCGCCTCGCGAAGCTCGCTGGCGGCGTCTCCGTGATCAAGGTCGGTGCGCACACCGAGGTCGAGCTGAAGGAGAAGAAGGCACGCATCGAGGACGCGGTCTCCGCGACCCGCGCTGCCATCGAGGAGGGCATCGTGGCCGGTGGCGGGTCTGCCATCGTTCAGGCGTCCTCCGTGCTCCAGGGCGATCTCGGGCTGTCCGGCGATGAGGCGGTCGGCGTCCGCGCCGTCGCCCGGGCGGTCGTCGAGCCGCTGCGCTGGATCGCCGAGAACGCGGGCCTCGAGGGCTACGTCGTGGTCGAGAAGGTCAAGGAGGCCGAGATCGGCCATGGCCTGAACGCCGCGACCGACGAGTACGTCGACCTCGTGGCGGCCGGCATCATCGACCCGGTCAAGGTGACCCGTTCTGCGCTGCAGAACGCCGCCTCGATCGCGGGCATGGTGCTGACCACCGAGACCCTGGTGATCGAGAAGAAGGACGATCAGGACGACGCCTGAGTCGATCATGATCCGACCGGGTGATCTGCGCGATCACCGTACAGCAGGAACGAGTGTCCGGGTGACCGGGCACTCGTTCCTGCTGTGTATGGGCGCTCTGTGGTGTACGGTCACCCCGCCACGCACCGGTGGACGAGGACGCCCCCGAGCGCCCTGGGACCACCTCCTCGATACCCCTGGTGCAGCTCGGCCGTGTCCTCTCCTCGGTGCTTGATGATCACCGACCCCACGGAGGACACTTTTGACAGGCCCCAGCATCCCGCCCACTCCCCAGGACGGCCCCGGAGATGGCAGCCCGAACGAGGGTCCTGTGCGGGACGCCGCTGCTGACGATCCCCGCACCTCGGCCGCCGACTCCGCCTCCGTCGAGGCGCCGGGTGCTGCGGAGAGCCAGCGGGAGCGGGCCGCGGCGAAGACCGCCCGGGAGCGGCTGGGATCCGATCGTGAGCGCCGCGAGCTGGAGCATGTGGAACGATAGGCCCGCCGCGCACCCTTGCGCCGCTCCGACCTCGAGAAGGGGCGCGAGGCGATCGCCGGGGAGCGCGGCCCCCACGTCAACTGGGTCGTGTTCCTGACCTCCGCGGCCGTCATCGCCGCGTTCTCCCTGTGGGCGATCTTCCTGCCCGGTCAGGCGAGCTCCACAATGCAGGGCATGGTGGGCTGGATCTCCACGAACCTCGGCTGGTTCTACGTCGTCACCGTCACCGCCGTGATCGTGTTCGTGCTCTGGGTCGCGCTCTCCCCGGAGGGCAAGGTCCGCCTGGGACCGGACCACTCCCGCCCCGATCTCCCACTACATCACCCCGCCCGACGCCACCCCGGAGTCCGCCGAGGCGCTGCAGGAGTCGGTGATCTGGACGATGTTCCACTACGGCATCGCCGGCTGGTCGATGTACTCCCTGCTCGGCATGGCGATGGGCTACTTCGCGTACCGGTGGGGGATGCCGCTGTCCATCCGGGCCGCCCTCTACCCGCTGCTCGGCAAGCGGGTGCGCGGCACCGCCGGCAACGTGATCGACATCTTCGCCCTGGTCGGCACCGTGGTCGGCGTCGCCACCTCGATGGGCATCGGCGTGGTGCTGCTGAACGTGGGCTTCTCCTGGCTGTTCGGCCTCCCGCAGAGCCTGGCGCTGCAGATCGCGCTGGTCCTCGTCGCGGTCGTGATGACGATCGCGGCCTGCACCTCCGGGGTGGACAAGGGCATCCGCCTGATCTCCGAGCTGAACCTCTGGTCCGCCGGCGCGATGCTGCTGTACATCCTGGTCTCCGGGCAGACGCCATTCCTGCTCAACGCGATCGTGGAGAGCATCGGCCGCTTCGTGTGGACGCTGCCCACGCGCCCCTGCAGACCATGGCCTATGAGCCCGGTGGCTCCGAATGGATGGCCGGGGCCACCCTGTTCCGGCGCCATGGTGATGAGCAACTTCTCCTCCACCATCCCGGACCCGGGCCAGGACGGCGCGAAGTGGCTGCGGATCTTCTGGGCGGTCCTCACCGCGATGCTGACCATCGCGATGCTGCTGGCCGGTGGTGTGACCACCATGGAGTACGCGACGCTGATCTTCGCGCTGCCCGTGACGATCGTCGCCTACCTGGTGATGGCCAGCTTCTCCAAGGCCCTGCGCATGGAGCGCGCCGACCGGGAGGGCCGGGTGCTGCGCCGCGCCGACGTCTCGGCCCACGGCGGCCTGGCCCCGGAGAAGTCCTGGCGCCAGCGCCTGCGCAGCTTGCGCTCCTATCCGAGCACCCGAGCCGCCGCCCACTTCGCCACCGAGACCGTGGGGCCCGCGCTGGAGACCGTCGCCGCCGAGTTCCGCGCCCAGAGCTACGTCGGCGAGATCACCTCGAGCGTGCAGGAGACGACCGGGATCGCCGTGCACTCCCTGGTCTTCCGGATGGGTCAGGAGCGGGACTTCATGTACCGCATCGCCCCCGTCGAGGCGCCGGTGCCGAACTTCGGGGCGCGCGTCGCCCAGGACCGCGAGACCTTCTACCGCCTCGAGGTGTTCACCCAGACCGGCTCCGAGGGCTACAGCGTGATGGGCCTGACCCGGCAGCAGATCATCAACGACGTGCTGGACCGCTACGAGGGCCCCGTGGGCTACCTCAGCTACGCCCAGGCGATCTCGACCGCGAGCGTGCTCACCCCGCGCGCAGCGGCCACCGTGGCGGTCGAGAGCTCCTGAGGCGGCCCTGTCCATCTGGTCGCGAATGCACCGGCAGGCGGGGGAACCGGCCTAGACTATGTCTCGCGCCACAGGGGCGCGGTCGTCGTCAGGAGGAGTGTTGGCCACCAGCTCCGCGGAACCTCTCCGTCCTGCGGAGGGCGATGAGCCCTCCCGGACCTTCGGCCCGCCCACGGCGGTGGTGATCGGCACCCTGGTCGCCGGTGTGGTGTTCGTGATCGTCCTCGAGTTCCTCGTGATCATCAGCTTCATCGGCCAGCGGCTCTGGCAGGACCC
>DXDT01000260.1 GCA_019115335.1 Candidatus Brachybacterium merdigallinarum | reverse complement strand
CTCACTCGCCCGGCAGCGGCGGCATGGCGTCGGGGTTCTCCTCGAGCCACTTCTCGACCGCCTCGGCCTCCTGGCCCTCGTCGAACTGGTTGACCACCATGTCCTCGAGCGAGCCGAACTGCTCGTCGGTCATCTTCGCCTGGGAGATCCACTCCGCGGCCTCCGGGAACTCCTCGGAGAATCCCTTGTTGGCCAGGTGGTGCAGCGTCTCCGGCTCGCCGAACAGGCCGTCCGGGTCCTCGAGCGGGCGGACCGGGAAGGCGGTCATCGCCCAGAACGGGCTCCACAGGGTCACGACGATGTCCTCCTCGGCATCGACCGCGTTCTGCAGCTCGGTGAGCATCGCGGGGGTGGAGGAGGTGACCAGCTCGAAGTCGTCCAGGCCGTACCCGGGGATGACGTCGTTCTGGGTCGCGTCGGTGAGGCCGGCGCCGGGCTCGATGCCGTAGATCTTGCCGCCGAAGCGGTCGGCCTGCCCCTTGAGGTCCTCGATCGACTGGATGTCGTCCACGTAGTCGGGGACGGAGAGGTTCAGCTTCGCCCCCTCGTAGTAGCCGATCAGATCCTCGATGTCGTCGCCGTACTCCTCCATGTACTTGGCGTGGGTGACCTCGGGCCAGGCGGAGGGGTAGACGTTCACGTCGCCCTGGGCCAGGCCCGCGTACAGCAGCGCGGCATCGGCGATGGTCTGGTGCTCGACGGTGTACCCCATCGCGGTCAGCCGGTTGTCCAGCAGGTAGGCGGTGGACAGGCCGTCGGTCCAGGAGGCGATGTAGCCCAGGGTGATGGTCTGGCCCTCCGGGCCGTCACCGCTGCCGCCGTCACCGCCGCTGTCGCTGCCGCAGGCGGCGAGTCCGAGGCCCATCAGGCCGGCGCCTCCGCCCACCAGGGCGGTGCGGCGGGAGACGGCGTTCGGGGTCCAGAGCGAGGTGCGCTTGGTCATGATCAATCATCCTTTCCAGGGGAGTGCGTGTGGTGTGGGGGGTCAGGCCCGTGAGGCGGCCCGGCGGCGCTTCAGCAGGGCGACCAGCGAGGTCCTGTAGTCGCCGGGGTTGCCCAGCGCCGCCGTGACGCGGTCCAGGAAGACCGCCAGGATGACGACGCCGAGACCGGCCTCGACACCGAGCGGCAGGTCCAGGGTCGAGATCGCCTGGACCACCAGCTTGCCGGAGCCGTCGGTGCCGGCCATGCCGGCGATGACGGCCATCGACAGGGCCAGCATGATCACCTGGTTGACGCCCGCCATGATGGTGGGGACGGCCAGGGGCAGCTGGATGCCGCGGAGGATCTGCCCGCGGGTGGCGCCGAAGGACTCACCGGCCTCGACCGTCTCGGAGTCGACCTGCCGGATGCCCAGCTCCGTCATGCGCACACCGGGCGGCAGGGCGAAGATGATGGTCGAGAACATGCCGGGCACGAGCCCGATCGAGAAGAACGTGACCGCCGGGATCAGGTAGACGAAGGCGGGCATCGTCTGCATGAAGTCCATGATGGGCTTGACGATGGCGCTCACCGTGGAGTTCATGGCGGCGAGGATGCCCAGCGGCACTGCGATGAGCACCGCGAACACGGTCGCCACGATCACCAGCGCCATGGTCTGGAGCATCGCCGTCCACTGATCCATGGCGACGACGACGAGCATCATCACCAGGGTGCCGACGCCCATGCGCCAGGAGCGCACCGCCCAGGCGAGCAGCGCGAACAGCGGGATCAGCGCCAGCGCCGGCAGGAACAGCAGCGCGTCGGTGAGATGCCCGACCAGGAACTCCATCAGCCAGGTGAAGGCATCGAACAGCCAGGAGAGGTTCTCCTTCAGCCAGTCGATGCCGCTCTCGGCCCATTCGCCGATCGGGATGCGGGGCACGAGGCCGTCGTCGGGGTTCATCGCTCACCTCCGTGGGTCTCGTGGGTCGTGTCCCCCAGGGCATCGCCGCCGGGGGGATTCGGCGAGTCGACGGTGGTGACGACGTCGCCGTTCTCGGAGTGGCCGGTCCCTGCGGCGGTCAGCAGCGTGACCCGGGGGATCACGCCGAGGAACTTGCCGTCGGCGTCGACCACGACCAGGGGGTTCTGGTGCTGGGCGGAGGGCGCGAACAGCTCGGCGATCGGAGTGTCGTAGGAGACCACCGGCATCTCGCGGCCCGGTACCCAGGGCAGCTGGTCCTGGCCCCGGCTCACGGCCTCGGCGACGTCGTCCTCCCAGAGCACGCCGCGCGGGGTGCGGTCGCGGTTCAGCGCGATCAGCCACGAGTTCTGGGACTCACGCAGCATCCGGTGGGCGGTGCGCGGTCCGTGGTCCTCGCCGAGGGTCTCGGCGGGCCGCTCGAGGATCGCCTCCGCGGTCATCACACGGGAGCGGTCGACGTCCTGGATGAACCGTGCCACGTAGTCGTTGGCCGGGTTGTTCAGGATCTCGTCCGAGGTGCCGATCTGCTCGATCCGCCCGTCGCGCATCATCGCGATGCGGTCGCCGATGCGCATGGCCTCGTTGAGGTCGTGGGTGATGAACAGGATCGTCTTGTCCAGCTTCTGCTGCAGATCGATCAGCTG
>DXDT01000259.1 GCA_019115335.1 Candidatus Brachybacterium merdigallinarum | reverse complement strand
GGCCTGCAGGAAGGTCTCGAACTTCGTCGCGGCGATGTCCGCGCCGCGCGGGTCGGTCGAGCCGGTGTAGCCGAAGGATTCCCAACCGCGGTCGGCTGCCTCGGGCGCGCCGCGGGAGATGCCGAGCGCCACCCGACCATCGGCGATGTGGTCGAGGGCCGCGGCCTCCTCGGCCAGGTACAGCGGGTTCTCGTAACGCATGTCGATCACGCCCGTGCCCACCTCGATCCGCTGGGTGCGCGCGGCGACGGCGCTGAGCAGCGGCATCGGCGCGGCGGACTGGCGGGCGTAATGATGGACGCGGAAGTATGCGCCGTTCACGCCCAGCTCGTCGGCGCCGACGGAGATGTCGATCGCGTCGTGGAGCATCTGGCGAGCGGTGATGCCGCCCTGGGCGGGATCGCCACCGTAGTGGCCGAAGCTGAGGAATCCGAAAGCACGCATGGCTCCACCCTACATGGTGATTGAAAATCAAAGCAATGAGATGGTCGAGGTCGCTGGCGGCCGGCCCGGACTGCGGCCCGGCCCGTTCCGCGACCAGGCACGGGCCGCGATCCGGCCTGATCCTGTCTCGGGGTGTGGTGATCGTGTCGGGTCTTGTCCGTCAAGGGGATGTGAGCGGCGCGCGGCCTGCGTATAGCAGGCGTGATGCCGATCATCTCCCTTCGGTGGACAGCGCTCCGCAGCTTGGTGGACAGTGCTCCGCCGTTCACCCCGGACCGCCCCGCCCCTGCCTTTCCTCCCCACCGTCCCGTCGTCCACATCCACCCCGACCGTCTCCTGCGGGGGTGGGGCCGGAGCCAGGCTGTAGCGATGGTCGTCGCTCACCGCCCCGAGGTCCACGTCCGCTCCCGGCGTCAGCTGGAGGAGAGCGGCCACGGCCGGCGAGCGATCGAGTCCATGCTGCGCAGTGGCGCGCTGGAGCGGCTGGGCGGCGGGTTCTACGCGACTTCCCTGACCCCGCCGAAGGTGCGGTCGACGCTGTTCCGAGGTGGTCGGCTGACCTGTGTGGATGCCCTCGAGCTCTACGGTTTCTGGGTGCCGAGGGCGGGCGGCGTCCATGAAGCGCACCGTCGCATCGATCCTCCGAGAGGAGGGTCAGGTGCGGTGCGCGACGGGGGTGTCGTCCTGCATGCGCCGGTCCTGCGTGCCTGGCCGGACGAACATCCGGTGCTCCCCCTCCTGCTGGCACTCGAGCACGCTGTCCACTGCCTTGAGCCGGACCATGCGGCCGTGGTCCTCGAGTCCGGGTTGTATCGGCGGCTGATCAGCGGCGAGGAGGCGGTCGATGCGTGTTCGTCGCTGTCCGCGAAGCGCCGACGGGCGATCTTCCCCCTGAGCCGGGTCGCGGAGTCGGGGACGGAGACGATCGTGCGACGCGCCCTCTCGCGGCGGGGGTTCGCCGTTCGTCCGCAGGTCACGATCCCCGAAGTGGGCCGAGTCGATCTCGTCGTGGGGGAGAGGCTCATCATCGAGTGCGACAGCGCCGAACACCACACGGGAAGATCGAAGTACGCGGACGATCGGCGGCGGGACCGAGCGGCTCGGCGTCTCGGGTACATCGTGGTGAGACTGACCTACGAGGACGTCATGCTCGACTGGGACGAGGTGATCCGGGATCTGCTGGTCATGCTGCGGCGGGGTGACCACCGGATCTCGCGGTTCCGGCGATCGGGCGGGGCCGACGTGCGGGGTCTGCTCGTCATCCCCTAAGGCACATGTCCATCCAAAGGACGTGATGAGCGGCACGAGGCCCGCAATGTGCAGGCCACGTGCCGCTCACGTCCCGATGGTGGACAGCCGGCCTGTCGGTCGATGCGGGTGGCTGGACTGGGCAGGACCGGCCCGGGTCGGACCGGAGTGGGCCGGGCCGAGCGGGAGTGGGCCAGGTCCTGCCAGGTCCGGCCAGGTCGAGCGGGACCGGGCCGGCTCGGGCCAGGCAGGGTCGGCCCGGGGCAGGGATCAGTCCTCGTCGGCCTCGGTGGACTCGGCGGGACGCTGTCCCAGTTCAGCATCCAGGCGCAGCAGGCCCGAGCCGTCTTCGCCGACCAGCTTCACGCGGCCGATGATCTCGGAGACCGTGGCCTCCTCCTCGAGCTGCTCGTCGACGAACCAGTTCAGCAGCGGGCGGGAGTCGTAGTCGCCCTCCTTGTCGGCGCTGCGGTAGAGCTCACGGATCGACTCGGAGACCTTCTCCTCGTGGGCGAGAGCGGCCTCGAAGATTTCGAGCACGGGCAGCCCGGGCGCCACCTCGGGGGCGTTGATGGTGCCGATCGCGGCGTGGTTGCCGCGGTCGGAGACGTGCTGGATGAACTTGTTGGCGTGGACGATCTCCTCATCGGCCTGGTGGCGCAGCCACGCGGCGATGCCGGGGAGGTCCTGCTCATCGGCTTCGATGGCCAGCTGGCGGTAGGTGATCGAGGCGGCGAACTCCAGGGTGATCTGGTCCTGGAACTTCTTCTCGAGGTCGTTGCTCATCTTCATGGTGCCGAGACTAGACCTCCGGATGCCTGTTGTCACCCCTGGAAAGGCTCACCTGACCTGCGAAGATGCAGTTCGGGCAGGCTTACCTGACCGCACGCTGCCGTGCCCGGGGCCAGTGCTGGCCGCCGGCTCAGTCGCGCCAAGACTCCGGGACCGGGCCCAGCGTGGCCCCGGGCACGAAGGTCCCGGCGTGCAGGACGTGACGGATCGGGGGGCGGGCGTTGGTCAGCGGCCCCTCCTCGTCCTCCTGCGCCTGGATGAGCAGCTCCTCCATCCGCTGCACGGCGTCCCGGGCCACTGCCGCCACCGGCAGCCGCACGGTGGCCAGGCCGATCAGGTCCAGGCCGTCCCCGATGCCGTCGAAGCCGACCACGCTGACGTCCTCGGGGGTGCGCACCCCGCGCTCGCGGGCGGCGCGCAGCAGGTCCAGCGCCACGTAGTCGACGGGGCACACGATGCAGGAGAGCGCCTGGTCCCGGGCGGTCTCGAGGGCGCGCACCACCCCCTGCTCGACGGGCAGCAGGTCGACCTCGACGGTGCGGATCCCGAGCTCCTCGCAGCGGGCGATCACGCTGCGCATGCGCAGGTCGAACACCTGGGAGTACAGCAGCGGGGCGGTGAGCACGGCGATCCGGCGATGCCCGTGCGCGGCGATCTGCTCGGCGATCATGCGGCCGTGCGCTGCCTCGTCGTAGCTGACCGACTCGATCAGGGGGTGGGAGTTGGGGCGGCCGATGATCATCATCGGCACGGCGGCGACGGTCTCGATCAGGTCCTCGGCCGCGGTGACTCCGGTGCCCACGAACAGGCCCGCCACGCGCTGCCCGATCAGGCGCTGCAGCCCCTCCACCTCCGCGGTGCCGTAGTCGTGCTTGTCGGCGGTCACCGAGATGAGGGTCCGGGAGGCCGCCTCGACCGCCCGGTTCACCTCCGAGTGCAGCAGCCCGTAGGCGGGGTTGGTCGCATCGCGGATCAGCAGGCCCAGTTGGCGGCCATGACGCATGGCCAGGCCGCTCGCGACGAGGTTGTGCACGTACCCGAGCCGCTTGGCGGCCTCGTGGACCTTGATCATCGCGTCCGCGGAGACGCGCTCGCCCGCGTTCTGGAAGACCCGGGAGACGGTGGAGCGCGACACCCCGGCGGCACGGGCGACGTCCAGCATGGTGGGTGGTCTCGGCATGGTGCGTTGGATCCTGTTCTTCCCCCGACTGCTGCCCTCGGGCGGGCCTGCGTGCGCGTCGGTGGGCACGGCCGCCCCGGGGGCGTGTCGATGCAGGGTATCCCACGATTTCGGAGGCGTTGTCGACCAGCGGTGACATCTCGGTGAAGCTCGGGGCCCGGGCGGGCCGGTCACGGCGACCTCCCGGGGAACTCTTCGGGGACGGCGGATGAACGGCGGATGGACCCGACCGCGAGTAATGGTTTTCCGACCCTCTCCCGGGTGGTCGACGCGAAGTGTGGGAGCGCTCCCACCAGGGGTGACAGGAGGCGTTCACGGCGAGTTCACCTGCGCAGATGGGGCACTGGCCGGGTGTGGCCGGGCCCCGTACGGTGGCGCCGTCCCTCCCGGTCCGGTGACTCCGCCACGCGCGGGTCGTGCTTCGTTCAGAAAGGTGGGAGCGCTCCCATGAGCACCGCTGTCTCCCCCCGGTCCGCTCGGCGCCCAGCCGCCGACGGCACCCCGGATGCTGACACCGCGGACCCCGGCGATCCGGGCTCCGGCACCCCGAACCGGGGCGGCACCGGCTCCCGCACCCTTCGCTCCGAGGCGCGCCGGCGCTCACCGCAGCGGCGCCGCCGGGCACGCCGCGACGCGCTCCTGTTCGCCGCACTGATCGCGCCGAACCTCCTGGCGATCATCGTCTTCTCCTACTACCCGGCCCTCTACAACATCGCGCTGAGCCTGTTCGAGTGGGACTTCGTGGCCCCGACCCCGGAATGGGTGGGATTCGAGAACTACGCCGATCTGTTCACCGACCCCCAGTTCGGGCAGGTCCTGCTGAACACGCTGATCTTCACCGGCGTGAGCGTGGTGGGCTCGATCATCGGCGGCCTCGCCCTGGGCAGCCTGCTGGCCACCAAGCTGCCGCTGACCGGCTTCGCGCAGACCATGGCCTTCGCCCCGCACATGCTCCCCGGTGCAGCCGTGGGCATCCTGTGGCTGTTCATGTTCGACCCCAACTACGGCCTCTCCCGCTGGCTGTTCTCGCTGTTCGGCGTCGGCTCCCCGGCCTGGACCACCACCTCGGACTGGTCGCTGTGGGCGATCACGATCGCCTACACCTGGCAGCGCCTCGGCTTCGTCACCGTGATCTGCTACACCGCGATCCTCGACCTGCCCAAGGACCTCTACGAGGCGGCCGCGCTGGACGGCGCCCGCGGCTGGAAGCTCTTCCGCCACCTGACGCTGCCGCTGCTCAGCCCGATCACGTTCTTCCTGTCGATCACCGGCATCATCTCCGCCGCGCAGGCGTTCGACATCATCTCGATCATGACCAGCGGCGGGCCGGGGGTCTCCTCCTCGACCCTCAGCTGGATGGTCTACGAGGAGGCGTTCCAGAAGTTCGACATCGGCACCGCCTCCGCCGCGGCCACCGTGCTGCTGGTGATCCTCCTGATCATCACCTATATCCAGGTCCGCGTCGGCGAGAAGCAGGTGAACTACGACCAATGAGCACCCTGACCACTGATTCCCAGAAGCTCGCCGAGGCCGCCGAGGGGACCTCGACCCGGCAGGCGACCAACCGGGGCCGTGCTCGCGGTCCTCGCCGCCCCGCCTGGCAGACCGGTCTGCTGATGATCGGGATCCTCGCCACCATCGCCGTGTTCCTGGTGCCGCAGTACTGGCTGTTCTCCTCCGCGCTGAAGCCCCGCACGGACATCTACAGCTGGCCGCTGCAGTGGATCCCCTCCAGCCTCACCCTCGACAACATCCGCGGGGCCTGGGAGGCGGCACCGTTCGACCGCTTCTTCCTCAACTCGTTCATCACCACCACGGTGGGGACCGCCCTCGAGATCAGCCTCGCGATCCTGTGCGCCTACGCCTTCGTGTTCGTGCCCTTCCGCTTCAAGAAGGTCGCGTTCGTGCTGATCATCGCCTCGCTGATGCTGCCCGGGCACGTCACCCTGATCGTCAACTACATCACGGTGGCGAACCTGGGCTGGTTGAACTCCTATGCGGGGATCATCCTGCCCGGCATCGCCAGCGCCTTCGCGATGTTCCTGCTCTACCAGTACATGCGCACCATCGACAAGGACATCCTGCAGGCCGCAGAGATCGATGGCGCCGGCCACATCCGTCGACTGCTGACCATCGTCGTGCCCCTGTCCAGTCCCATGATCCTCACCGCCACCCTGATCGTCATGGTCGGCAAGTGGAACGAGTACGTGTGGCCGCTGATCGTCACCTCCACCGCGGACATGCGCACTCTCCCGATCGGCCTGCTGTTCCTGCGCAGCCAGGAGGGCTACTCGAACTGGGGCGTGATCCTCGCCGGAGCCGTGATGGTGGCGTTGCCGATGCTGATCCTGTTCTTCCTCGCCCAGAAGCGCATCATCGGCGGCCTCGCCGCCGGCGCCATGAAATGACCCCGACCGAGCTCCGCTCCCGCTGACAACCCCCGGGTCCGGGTGCGACCGCACCCGATGCGGTGTTACCCGGCCCCGATCCGGCCCTGCGCTCACCCGGCGGTGACCCCGTGCTGTCCGAGAACCCCCGATCGTCCCTGACACAAGGAGAACCCCCATGTCCCGTCGTGCCTTCGCTCCCTCCCGCCGCAGCCTGCTGACCGCGATGGGCCTCGGGGCCGGCGCTGCCGGCCTCGCCGCCTGCGGAGCCCCCAACGCCACCGGCGACAGCGCCGAGTCCAACATCCGGGAGGGTGTCACCCAGGCTGATCTGACGATCCCCGAGGGCTATGACGGCCGCACCCCGATCCTGTTCTGGGCGCCCTTCACCGGGGGCACCTTCGAGGTGCTCGCCCAGCTGTTCACCGAGTTCAACGAGTCCCAGGACGAGATCGTCGCGATCGCCGAGTCCGTGGGCAGCTACGCCGATCTGAACCAGCAGTTCACCGCGGCCCTCCAGGCCCAGACCGTCCCCGACATCGTCTGCTTCCCCGAGATGCAGTGGCTGCAGTTCTACCAGTCCGACGCCCTCGCCCCGCTCGACGGCTACTTCGACGACGAGTGGAACCTGGACGTCTACATCCAGAACTACGTGGCCGAGGGCGTCGCCGCCGGCCAGACCTTCACCGTCCCCTTCGCCCGCTCGACCCCGCTGTTCTACTACAACAAGTCCCGCTACATCGAGGTGGGCCTGCCCGAGGAGGGCCCCACCACCTGGCAGGACCTGGCCGAGTTCGCTCCCGAGCTCGCGACGATCCAGGTCGACGGCCGCCCGCTGTCCGCGATGGCGTTCTCCCCGGACGCCTGGCACGGCCAGGCGGACATCTGGGGCTTCGGCGGCGCCAACTCCACCGAGGACTTCCAGGTCACCATCGCCGAGGGCGCCGGCGCCGAGTGGCTCGAGTTCCAGCGCAAGTTCATCCACGACGACGGCTACGGCTACCTCGCGCAGTCCGCCGGCACCGACTTCCAGTCCGGCGTGACCGCGGGCTGGCGCGGATCGACCGCGTCGCTGACCGGCCAGACCGCCGCGGCAGAGGGCAACTTCGAGGTGGGCGTGGCGTACATGCTCTCCTCCGAGGGCCAGGAGAAGCAGGTCCCCACCGGTGGCTCCGGACTGCAGATGGTGCGCACCGAGTCCCAGGACCGCCAGGACGCCTGCGCTGAGCTGTTCCGCTTCCTGGCCGGGCCCGAGCAGTCCGCGACCTGGCACATCGGCACCGGCTACGTCCCGATCGTGCAGGCCGCCGCCGAGACGCAGCAGGTGAAGGACCTGGTCGCGGAGAACCCCAACTACCTGGTCGCCCTGAACCAGCTCGAGAACGCCCGCACCGCGGACTACACGAACTGGGACCAGGCCTCGGTCACCGAGATCGGTGCCGCCATGGGTCGGGTCTACGGGGACAACGAGGACCCGCAGGCCGTGCTCGACCAGCTCGCCCCCGAGCTCCAGGAGGCGCTGGACGACAACCGCGAGGACTACGAGGCCGTCGACTTCCAGGGCTGGAACTGAGGCGCACGAGCGTGAACAGGACTGCCGTGAACAGCACTTCCGTGAACAGCATCGCCCCGACCGGCGCTCGCGCAGCGTCGGCGCCGTCGGCGGGCCCCCTGCCCGCCCTGGTGGGTCACCGCGGGGCGGCCGAGGTCGATCCGGAGAACACGCTGCGCTCCTTCCGCCGCGGGATCGCCGACGGCTCGCAGCTGCTGGAGTGCGATGTGCACCTCAGCGCCGACGGGCTGGACGTGATCATCCATGACGCGACCCTGGACCGCACCGCCCAGGCGGAATCCCCCGTGCGCACCGGGGCGGTCGTGGAGCTGACCCGTGCCCAGCTCGACACCGTGCTGGTGGGCCAGGGGGAGCACATCCCCACCCTCACCCAGGTGCTCGACGTCGCCGCCGCCCTGCCTGACGATCCCTCCCACTGCGCCACCGTGCTGGTGGAGATCAAGGCTCCCGCGGCCGCCGAGCGGGTGGCCCACCTGCTGCTCGGCCGCTATCCCGCGACTGCCTGGGAGCGCAAGGACCTGCCCGCCCGGGTGATCTCCTTCCACCCTGAGGCGCTGCGCACGCTGCAGCGCCTGGCGCCGGCGGTGCCCCGCGGCCTGCTCGTGAGGGAGCTGAGCGATCAGAACCTCCGCGATGCGGTCGACGCGCAGGTCGCCACTCTCGCCGTGCGCACCTCGCACCTGCGGGACGGAGACGTCGAGCGCATCCGCACGGCCGGCATCACGCCGATGATCTGGGGTGTGCGCACCCCCGAGGACCTGCCGCTCGCGATCGAGCTGGGGATCCCGTGGGTGGGCTCCGACGATCCGGCCCGCACCCGCGCGCATCTCCAGGAGCTGCAGGGGCGGTGAAGGACCGCGCCCGGGGTCGGGATCAGCCGGCGTTCTCCACCTCCACTTCCAGACCGGCATCGGCCGGCGCGGCGGTGACGTGCCAGACGTGCTCGACGCCCTCGTCCGCGAAGGCCGTGCAGTCCGCCTCGGTCTGCCCGGCGCCGGTGTCGATCCCGCTCTCGCACTCGACGTCCAGGCTCATCTCGTCCGGACCCAGCTCCTCGGCCTTCTCCTCGAGCAGGTCGGCGAGCTCCTCGGCGCTGAGCACCTTCGTGTCGTGGCCGAAGCCCCAGCTGCCCTCGAACAGGTTCGTGCTGCCCGCTCCGTCGTCGCCCCCATCGTCGGCGCCGTCATCGCCCTCGGTGGCGTCGTCGGACGAGTCGTCGTCGGCGGGGTCGTCGTCGGCGTCGTCGTCCCCGGTTCCGTCGTCCTCGGTGCCGTCGTCAGTGTCGCCGTCACCCTCGGCATCGTCGTCCAGGGAGTCGTCGGTCTCGGCGGAGCCGCCGTCATCGCTGCCCTCGGCCGGGGCATCCTCGGTGACCTGCTCGTCCGTCGTCGGTGGCTCCTCTCCACCGCCACAGGCGGTGAGCATCGCGGCGCTCAGGCAGGCGCCGGCCATCACGGCGGAGATCCGACGGGGGAGTGCGTGTCCCATGGGCCTGGTCCTTCCGGGAACCAGCATCCGGGACCGACCGCAGCCGCCCTCCGGACGCACGATGCCGCGGCGACACCGCACCCCATAGTGTGACGCACGACACGCTTCGCGTCGAGTGGCGCCCGCCCGAGCTGCACACCTTCCCCTTGTCCCGAACCCCCGTCCCCGTCCCGAACCCCAGGAGAGCCCGTGAACCAGCAGTCCCCCGCCCCGCTCGTGGTGGGGCACCGCGGAGCGCCCGCGCACGCCCCCGAGAACACCCTCGCCGCCTTCCGGCGCGCGATCGAGGACGGCGCGCACCTGCTCGAATGCGATGTCCACCTCAGCGCCGACGGCGAGGTGGTGGTGATGCACGACGAGACCATCGACCGCACTGCCGCCCCCGACTCCCCGCTGCGCAGCGGCGCGATCGGCGACCTGACCCGCGCCGAGCTCGATGCGGTGCGGCTCGAGGCGGGGGAGAGGGTCCCCTCCCTCACCGAGCTGCTGGAGATGTCCACTGTTCCCCTGTTCATCGAGGTCAAGGTCGCCGGCGCCGGTGAGGCCGTCGCCGCGCTCCTCGCCCAGCTCGCAGTGGAGTCCCCGTCGAAGGCCTCGACGGTCATCTCCTTCCACGCGGAGGCGCTCGAGGCGATCCGCCGCGGCAGTCCGGAGACGCCGGTCTCCTACCTCGTCGGCCAGGTCACCGAGGACGCGGTCCGGACCGCTCTCGACCTCGGCGCCGCCGGGATCGGTCCCGCGATCGACGGGCTCTCCCTGCGGGCCGCGCATGCCGTGCGCGAGGCGGGCCTGCGCCTGAACCCGTGGACGGTCAACACGCCGCAGCAGCTCGCCGTCGCGCTGGCCTGCGGGGTGGACGCGATCACCACCGACGATCCGGCCTGGCTGCAGCACGAGCTCGACGTGCGCAGCTGAGCCGGGCGTTCCAGGACTCCGCCGGGGTCCTCTGCTGAGCGGTTCAGTCCTCTGCTGCGCTGCGGAGCTTCCCGGGCGTGTGCCCGGTGACCGCGCGGCAGGCGCTCGAGAACGCGGAGGGCGCCTGGCCGTCGGACCGGGTCATCGTCGCCGGGCAGTCCCTCGGTGGACTCGCCGCCGCCCAGGTGAGCCTTCTCCGACCGGACGTAGCCGGCACCGGGATCGCCCAGTCCGGCTCCTACTGGTACGCCGCGGACAGGGCCCCGGGAACCGGCACCGGCACCCTGCTGAGGCAGATCGCGTCCCTGCCCGCCGACGCTCGCACCGAGACCGGGGGACGGGTGATCATCCAGGTCGGCGCCGAGGAGGGGGCCATGATCGACGGCTCCGAGCGCCTGGCCGCCCTGCTCGAGGGCACACCGGCACTGCTCGCCCACCAGATGTTCCGCGGCGGGCACGACTACGCCTGGTGGCGCCACGGGCTCTCCCACGCCCTGGACCTCCTCGAGGCGGAGGCTCAGGCACCCACGGCACCCCGGTGAAGGGCGCTTGACCTGCAAAGTCAAAGAAACTTGACTAAATATGTCAAGAACCCTTGACTCGGCTGTCAAGGTCGCCTTACATTTCTGGTATGAACACCGCAGCCACCGCCCCGGCCCCGACTCCCTCCGACAGCACCGCTCCCGCCCCTGTGGCCCCGAACGCTCCGGCAGCCGCCGCGGCGGCCCCCGCGGTCCCGATGCTCCGCATCGCCGGCATCCTCGCCCTCCGCCCCGTCCTGATCCTCGCCCTCGGCGCCGCCCTGCTGGCCCTGAACCTCTCCCTCGTCTACTCCAACGCCCTGGTGGTCGTGGTCGACGTGATCGCCCTGGCCGCTGTCGGCCTCGCCCTCCGCGCCGAGGGCTCCCGGCTGCGCGACCTCTTCGGTCCCTGGCGCTGGATGGACCTGCTCTGGGGCGCGCTGATGCTCGTGATCGTCGTGATCGGCTTCCTGGCCTCGAACTTCGCCGCGAACCTCATCGTCTACGGCGGCGCCCCGCCCGTGGCGACCGGCGCGGCCCCGTCGATCCCGCTGTGGGTGGGCCTGGTCGGCTTCCTCATCGCCCCGCTGACCATCGCCCTGGCCGAGGAGGCCGTCTACCGCGGCTACGCCCAGCCCCGCCTGCAGCGCACCGTGGGTCGGATCGGGTCCCTCGTCATCGTCGCGATCATCTTCGGCATCCAGCACATCGGCTTCGCCCTCACCTCCGGTCCCGACGTCGCCGCCAAGGTCTTCACCACGGTGTTCGCCGGACTGATCCTGGGCGGCCTGTGGCTGTGGATGAAGCGCCTGATGCCTCTGGTGCTCGCCCACTGGGGCCTGGACCTGCTGTTCCTGGGCCTGCCCACCCTCGCTCTCGCCCTGCTCTGAGCAGGTGGGCGCGCACCGCGCCCGCCCCGTCGGCCCGAACCCCACCACACACGTACTGAACCGGAAGGAACCCCCGCCATGAACACCACCCCCCGCGCCACCACCCCCCGCCGCAGCGCCAACCGCGCCTTCGTCGCCCGCTTCCTCATCGGTGTCTTCCTCTACGGCCTCGGCCTCGCGCTCAGCCCGCTGGGCGCCTCGATCGGGCTGCCGCTGTGGCTGCCCGCCCTCGTCCTCGCCGTCCCTGGCATCGCGCTGATGGCGATCGCGAACATCGCGATGTACCGCAGCGGCGACGAGTTCGAGCGGCGCAAGATCGCCGAGGCCGTGATGCTCGCCTTCGTGGTTGCGACCCCGCTGATCCTCGCCGTCGGTGCCCTGCAGTTCTTCGGGCTGCCGCAGATCAACTGGATCTTCGCCTTCACGATCCTCATGCTCGGATGGATCGTCGGCACCATCGTCTCCGCCATCCGCTACCGCTGAGAGGAGCCCCTGATGCGCAACGACATCAAGGCCCGCCGCGCCGACCGCCGCTGGTCCCAGGCCGAGCTCGGCAAGGCCCTGGGCGTCTCCCGCCAGACCGTGATCGCGATCGAGAACGACAAGTACGACCCCTCCCTCCCGCTCGCCTTCGCGATCGCCCGACTCTTCGAGGCCCGCATCGAGGACGTCTTCGACCCCGAGGAGCCCGAGTCCGGGTCCTGAGGTCCGCGACCGACCCGGCGCCCGTCCCGCAGGATTGCGGGGCGGGCGTCGCTGCGTTCCCCTCGCCGCGCGGCCGAGCGGGCGCGCCAGGATCGTCGTCCCGACCAGCTACCGTCGGAGGATGAGCCCCTCGTCCACCGGTGAGCCCGCCGATGCGCCCGACGTCGACCCCGCGGAGAGGGCCGGCGTCGGGGGTGCCACCGCAGCGCCGCGGGCGCGCCGCCACGATCCCGCTCGCCGCGACCGCATCATCGACGCCTGCCTCGAGGTGATCGCCGAGCACGGGGTCGGCGGGACCTCCCACCGCCGCGTCGCCGCCGCGGCCGACGTCCCCCTGGGGTCGATGACCTACCACTTCGACGGCATGGACGAGCTGCTGCGGGAGGCCTTCTCCCGCTTCGCGGACCAGATGGCCGCCCGCGTCGAGCGTCGGATGGCGGGGGCGCGGACCCGCCAGGAGGCGCTCGCCGCCTTCGCGGCCAGCATCGGGCAGGACGTCTTCTCCAGCCAGCGCGAGCTGATCATCTCCCAGGAGCTCTACACGCTCGCCGCGCGACGCCCGGAGTTCCGCGACATCACCAGCGACTGGATGGCCCGCACCCGCGCGGCCCTCGCTCGCTATGTGGATCCCGAGACCGCGGTGATGCTCGATGCGATCAACGAGGGGCTGTCCCTGCACCGCGCCCTGCACACCGCGCCGTCGGACCCGCGGCTGATCAGCGTGGCGCTGGAGCGTCTGACGGCGCGCGATCAGCGGCGTCAGGTCTGACGGATCCGGGCGGGCCGTCGGCTCCGGGACCGTCGGCTCCGGGATCGGGGAGCTCCTGTGCAGTGCCCTCCCGGTGCGCAGGCGCCGAGCGCCCGGGCAGCACGGCGGACAGCACGATCACCAGCAGGCCCGCCAGCGGCACCACCAGCAGTGCAGTGCGCAGCCCGGCGGCATCGGCCACGAGCCCCACCAGCGGCGGTGAGGCGAGGAAGCCCAGCCGCATCAGCCACGAGACCACCGTCAGCCCGGTGCCGGGCCGCAGACCGGGGAGGTCGTCGGCCTCCTGCATCGCCGCCGGCACCAGGGTCGCGCTGCCGAACCCGGCCAGGGCGAAGCCGGCGATCGAGCCGGGAACACTGGGGAAGGCCAGCGCCAGGCCCATCCCGAGCATGATGATCGCGCCGCCGGCGCGGGCCACCGCCCGCTGTCCGAAGTGGTCCACCATCCCGTCGCCCAGCATGCGGCCGACGAACTGGGAGCCCACCAGGGCGATGTAGCCGCTCGCTGCGATCACGGCGGGCGCGCCCAGGTCGCGCCCGAGATAGAGGGTGGCCCAGGAGTTCCCGGCGTCCTCCACGAGCGACCCGCCGATCGCGATGAACACCAGCGCCATCAGCATCATCCACACGCGCGGGCTGCGGATCCCGCCGGCCGGTGCGGGCGCCGCGTCGGCGTCGGTGCCGCCCGTGGCCTCGGGGGATGCCACGGGGGCGGGGTCCCTGCCGGGCAGCGTGAAGCGCAGGGCGATCAGCGCGACCGCTGCCCAGATCAGCGCGGAGGCACCCAGGTGCCAGGGCAGGGGGACGTCCAGGGCGATCGCGAGCGCGGCCACCGACCCGCCCAGCACCGCCCCGATCGACCAGACGGCATGGAAGGAGTTGATGATCGAGCGCCGGTACTGACGCTGCACGCGCAGGCCGTGGGCGTTCTGGGCGACATCGGTGATCGCATCGCAGGCGCCGGCCACCAGCAGTGCCAGGGCCAGCACGAGCGCGCTGGGCGCTGCGGCGGCACCCAGCAGGCCGATGCCGGTCAGGAGGGTGCCCAGCACGGCGAGCCGGGCCGAGCCGAGCCGGCGGACCAGGCCGGCCGCGGCCAGTCCCGCCAGGATCGCCCCGGCCGGGAAGGCGGCCAGCGCGAGACCGTAGGTGGAGTTCGCCAGCCCCAGCTCCGCCTTGATCTCGGGATAGCGGGGCAGCAGGTTCGCGAGCAGGGCCCCGTTGGTCAGGAACAGGGCGGAGACGGCACCGCGCGCACGGCGCAGCTCGAAGCTCGGGGACGACATGCGTACGAGCGTACATAGCTGGGGTGGGGCGGTCGAGCATCCGAGACGTGAACCGGATCTGTCCCACACCGGGCCTGCCGCGTACTCTGGTGTGCGCCGTGCGTGCGGGGCGATCCCCGCATATGCAACCACGCCACCGACCCCAGCCTGCATCCAGGCCGCAGCATGCCCGAGCGGCGTGCGCGCCGGG